>NZ_JBNDIK010000008.1:0-187072 GCF_050434365.1 Massilia sp. UYP32 | reverse complement strand
CTCAACGGCACTCGAGTCGTTCGGCATCACTCCGCCCGACCGCTTCGTCGCCATCATAGACCAGCTCCGCCGCGGCACCTTCAATATACGAGAGTCGAATTATTGGCCAATTTCCTTGGCAAACTTGCCGTCTTTACTCAGTTTTACTCAACATTGCGCGGTTTCGATTGCTCCTGGCTTGTGTGTCCAATAAATGGGGACAGAGTCAGCGTATTTTTGCCGCCGCTTGCGATTAATTGGGGACAGAGTCGATTTCTGCTGTAAAATCGCCTGCTCAACATTTGAGCAGACGCCATGGCACGCCAACCCCGACTCATCGTTCCCGAGCAACCGCACCACGTCATCCAGCGCGGCAATAACCGCCAGGTGATCTTTCGCGAAGAGGCCGACTACCAGCGCTTCCTGGTCTGGCTCAAGGAGGGCGCCAGGTTCTATGACGTGGCGATCCACTCCTACGTCCTGATGCCGAACCACCTGCACCTGCTGGCCACGCCCAGCGATGCCACCGGCCTGGCGCTGATGATGCAGAAGGTGGGCCGGCTCTACGTTCCGTGGTTCAATCTCAAGTACGAGCGCAGCGGCGGTTTGTTCGAAGGACGTTTTCGCACCTCGCTGATCGATTCGGACCGCTATTTCATGACCTGCAGCCGTTACATCGAGCTCAATCCGGTGCGTGCGCAGCTCACGGTGGCGCCGGACGACTATCCCTGGTCCAGCTACGCCCACCACGCCGGCATCCGCACCGACACCCTGGTCGCCGATCATCCGCTGTTCTGGGCACTGGGCAACACGCCGTTCCAGCGCGAGGCGGCGTATATCGACATGGTCCGGCAAGGCCTCAGCACGGAAGAGGTCGATTTCATCACGATCGCGATCCTCAAGAACCAGCCGCTCGGCTCGCTCTCCTTCAAGACCGAACTCGAGCGTAAAACGCAACGCCAGATCCTGCCGGCCAAGCGCGGACGTCCCTTCAATCCACCGCTACCGCCACTTTCAGCAGCCTGAAGCGCACAATTCCTGACACAACGGCACGGTTATTCGTGCCGTTTTTTTTGCCAGAAATCCTCATAACATCAACGACTTAGTGTCAAATCAACCGATTCTGAACAGGCGTGATTGACTCTGTCCCCAATTAATCGGTGAGACAAAAAGTTGTCAAACAATTCGACTCTGACCCTAATTATTCTGGTTGACGAGGCATTTTGCAGTGCACTATTCTCGGCGTTCGATCCCCGTAAAGTTGTGGAGAATGTCTCATGATTGCCCAAGGTTTGTATGATCCCGCCAATGAACACGATGCCTGCGGCGTCGGCTTCATCGCCCATATCAAGGGCAACAAGAGTCACTCGATTATTGAACAGGGTCTGCAGATCCTGAAGAACCTCGATCACCGGGGCGCCGTCGGCGCCGATGCGCTGATGGGCGACGGCGCCGGCATCCTGATCCAGATCCCGGACCAGTACTTCCGCGACGAGATGGCCAAGCAGGGCGTCGAACTGCCGCCGCCCGGCGAATACGGCGTCGGCATGGTGTTCCTGCCGAAAGAGCACGCCTCGCGCATCGCCTGCGAACAGGAAATCGAGCGCGCCGTGCGCATCGAAGGCCAGGTCGTGCTGGGCTGGCGCAACGTGCCGGTCGACGAGACCATGCCGATGTCGCCTTTCGTGCGCGCCAAGGAACCCGTGATCCGCCAGATCTTCATCGGCCGCGGCCCGGACATCATGGTCACCGACGCGCTCGAACGCAAGCTCTACGTCATCCGCAAATCGTCCGGCCACGCGATCCAGGCCCTGAAACTCTTGCACGGCAAGGAATTCTTCGTGCCGTCGATGTCGGCGCGCACCATCGTCTATAAAGGCCTGCTGCTGGCCGACCAGGTCGGCGTCTACTACAAGGACCTGCAGGATCCGCGCTGCATCTCGGCCCTGTCGCTGGTCCACCAGCGCTTCTCGACCAACACCTTCCCCGAGTGGCCGCTGGCCCACCCGTATCGCATGATCGCCCACAATGGCGAGATCAACACCGTCAAGGGCAACTTCAACTGGACCCGCGCGCGCGAAGGCACGCTCAAGTCGGCCGTGCTGGGCGAAGACCTGAACAAGCTGTTCCCGCTGATCTACGAAGGCCAGTCCGACACCGCCTGCTTCGACAACGCGCTCGAGCTGCTGGTGATGGCCGGCTATCCGGTGGCCCAGGCGATGATGATGATGATCCCTGAAGCCTGGGAAAACCACACCGCGATGGACGACAACCGCCGCGCCTTCTACGAATATCACGCGGCGATGATGGAACCATGGGACGGCCCGGCCGCCATGGCCTTCACCGACGGCCGCCACATCGGCGGCACCCTGGACCGCAACGGCCTGCGTCCGGCGCGCTACGTCATCACCGAGGACGACCTGGTCGTCATGGCGTCCGAATCGGGCGTGCTGCCGATCCCCGAATCGCGCATCGTCAAGAAGTGGCGCCTCCAGCCGGGCAAGATGTTCCTGATCGACCTGGAAGCCGGCCGCATCATCGACGACAAGGAGCTCAAGGACAGCTTCGCCAACGCCAAGCCCTATAAAGCCTGGATCAAGTCGGTGCGCATCAAGCTGGGTGAAATCAAGCTGTCCGAATCGCAGCTGATGGCCGCGCGCGCCAAGGACGCGCAAGGCGAGAAGCAGCCGCTGACCCTGCTCGACCGCCAGCAGGCGTTCGGCTACACGCAAGAAGACCTGAAATTCCTGATGGCGCCGATGGCCGTGCTGGGCGAGGAAGCCACCGGCTCGATGGGCAACGATTCGCCGCTGGCCGTCACCTCGAACAAGCTCAAGCCGCTGTATAACTACTTCAAGCAGTTGTTCGCGCAAGTGACCAACCCGCCGATCGACCCGATCCGCGAAAGCATGGTCATGTCGCTGGTGTCCTTCATCGGCCCCAAGCCGAACATCCTCGACACCAACAACGTCAACCCGCCGATGCGCCTCGAAGTGTCGCAGCCGATCCTCGGCTTCGACGACATGGCGCGCCTGCGCGCCATCGGCCAGCACACCGGCAGCAAGTTCAAGGCCTATGAGCTGAACATCTGCTACCCGGTCGCTTGGGGCAAGGAGGGCATCGAAGCCTCGCTCGCCTCGCTGTGCGCCGAAGCGGTCGACGCCGTCAAGTCGGGCCACAACATCCTGATCGTGTCGGACCGCCGCCTGTCGCCCGACCTGGTCGCCATCCCCGCGCTGCTGGCCACATCCAGCGTGCACCAGCACCTGGTGGCGAAGGGCCTGCGCGCCTCGACCGGCCTGGTGATCGAGACCGGCTCGGCGCGCGAGACCCACCACTTCGCCCTGCTGGCGGGCTACGGCGCCGAAGCCGTCCACCCCTACCTGGCGCTGGAAACCCTGGCCGAACTGGCCCACGGCCTGCCGCACGAAATGTCGGCGGAGACCGCGAGCTACAACTACATCAAGGCGATCGGCAAGGGCTTGCTGAAGGTGATGTCGAAGATGGGCATCTCCACCTACATGTCCTACTGCGGCGCCCAGATCTTCGAAGCCGTGGGCCTCAACAAATCGCTGGTCGACAAGTACTTCAAGGGCACCTCGTCGAACGTCGAAGGCATCGGCCTGTTCGAAGTGGCCGAGGAAGCGCTGCGCCTGCACGCCCTGGCCTTCGGCAACGATCCTGTGCTGGCCAACAGCCTGGACGTCGGCGGCGAATACGCCTTCCGCGTGCGCGGCGAAGACCACCTGTGGACGCCGGACGCGATCGCCAAGCTGCAGCACTCGACCCGCGCCAACAACTTCTCGACCTATAAAGAGTACGCCCAGCTGATCAACGACCAGACGCGCCGTCACCTGACGCTGCGCGGCCTGTTCGAATTCCGCATCGACCGCGACAAGGCGATCCCGATCGAGGAAGTCGAACCGGCGAAAGAGATCGTCAAGCGCTTCGCCACCGGCGCGATGTCGCTCGGCTCGATCAGCACCGAAGCCCACGCCACGCTGGCGATCGCGATGAACCGCATCGGCGGCAAGAGCAATACCGGCGAAGGCGGCGAGGACCCATCGCGCTACCTGAACGAATTCAAGGGCATCGCCATCAAGAAGGGCGAAACGTTATCGTCGGTGCTGGGCAAGGACCGCGTGATGGTCGACATCCCGCTGGAAGAAGGCGATTCGCTGCGCTCGAAGATCAAGCAGGTGGCCTCGGGCCGCTTCGGCGTCACGGCCGAATACCTGAACGCGGCCGACCAGATCCAGATCAAGATGGCGCAGGGCGCCAAGCCGGGCGAGGGAGGCCAGCTGCCGGGCCATAAGGTGTCCGAATACATCGCGTCGCTGCGCTTCTCGGTGCCGGGCGTCGGCCTGATCTCGCCGCCGCCGCACCACGACATCTATTCGATCGAAGACCTGGCCCAGCTGATCCACGACCTCAAGAACGCCAATCCGCGCGCCTCGATCTCGGTCAAGCTGGTGTCGGAAGTCGGCATCGGCACCGTCGCCGCCGGCGTCTCGAAAGCCAAGGCCGACCACGTGGTGGTCGCCGGCCATGACGGCGGCACCGGCGCCTCGCCGCTGTCCTCGGTCAAGCACGCCGGCACGCCGTGGGAGCTCGGCCTGGCCGAGACCCAGCAGACCCTGGTCCTGAACGGCCTGCGCAGCCGCATCCGCGTGCAGGCGGATGGCCAGATGCGCACCGGCCGCGACGTCGTGATCGCCGCCATGCTGGGCGCCGACGAAGTGGGCTTCGCCACCGCGCCGCTGGTGGTCGAGGGCTGCATCATGATGCGTAAATGCCACCTGAATACCTGCCCGGTGGGCGTGGCCACGCAGGATCCGGTGTTGCGCGCCAAGTTCCAGGGCAAACCCGAGCACGTGGTGAACTACTTCTTCTTCGTCGCCGAGGAAGCGCGCCAGATCATGGCCCAGCTGGGCATCCGCAGCTACGACGAGTTGATCGGCCGCGCCGACCTGCTCGACAAGTCGAAGGCGGTCCAGCACTGGAAGGCGCAGGGCCTGGACTTCTCGAACATCTTCTACCAGCCGCAGGTGGACTGTCGCAGCGCCCTGTACCACACGGGCGAGCAGGATCACGGTCTCGACAAGGCGCTGGACCACAAGCTGATCGCGCAAGCGAAAGCCGCGCTGGAAAAGGGCGAGCGCGTCTCGTTCATCTCGCCGGTGAAGAACCTGAACCGGACCGTGGGCGCGATGCTGTCGGGCGAAGTCGCCAAGCGCTATGGACACGCCGGCCTGCCGGACGACACCATCCACATCCAGCTGCAGGGCACGGCGGGCCAGTCGGCGGCGGCCTTCCTGGCCGGAGGCATCACGATCGACCTGGTCGGCGAAGGCAACGACTACGTCGGCAAGGGCCTGTCGGGCGGCCGCATCATCGTGCGCCCGAACACCGAGTTCCGCGGCTGGGCGGTGGACAACATCATCGTCGGCAATACCGTGATGTATGGCGCGATTTCGGGCGAAGCCTTCTTCAACGGCGTGGCCGGCGAGCGCTTCGCGGTGCGTAACTCGGGCGCCATCGCGGTGGTCGAAGGCTGCGGCGACCACGGTTGCGAATACATGACCGGCGGCACCGTCGTGGTGCTGGGCGAGACCGGACGCAACTTCGCGGCCGGCATGTCGGGCGGCGTGGCCTTCGTCTACGATCCGAAGGGCGAGTTCGCGGGCCGCTGCAATACCACGATGGTCAACCTGGAACCGGTGCTGTCGGCCAAGGAGCAGTGCGACCCGGCGGTCTGGCACAGCCAGACCCGCAATGGCGAGCGCGAATGCGACGAGGTCATCCTGCGCCGCCTGATCGAGCGTCACTTCAAGCATACCGGCAGCACGCGCGCGCGCAATCTGCTGGACGACTGGGCCAACAGCCGCAGCAAGTTCGTCAAGGTGTTCCCGACCGACTACAAGCGCGCCCTCGAGGAGATGCACAACTCGAGCATGGAAGAAGCGAACGACAAGATTGAGTTGGCGGCCTGAGACCGCGGAACTTGGGTCCCCGCTTTCGCGGGGATGACCTTGGTGTCGATCACCGCAGCGAATAGATTAAGGAATAAACGTGGGCAAAATCACCGGTTTCATGGAATTCGCACGGCAGGAAGAGGAATACCTCGACCCGCCCGTGCGTCTCAAGAACTACAAGGAATTCGTCGTCACCCTGACCGACGGCCAGGCCAAGGTGCAGGGCGCGCGCTGCATGGATTGCGGCATCCCCTTCTGCAACACGGGCTGCCCGGTCAACAATATGATCCCGGACTGGAACGACCTGGTCTTCCATGGCAACTACCGCCATGCGCTGGACAATCTCCACTCCACCAATAACTTCCCCGAGTTCACCGGCCGCATCTGCCCGGCGCCGTGCGAATCGGCCTGTACCCTCGGCATCAACAACGACCCGGTCGGCATCAAGTCGATCGAGCGCAAGATCATCGACACCGGCTGGGAGCACGGCTGGGTGGTGCCGCAACCCCCCAGCGTCAAGACCGGCAAGAAGGTCGCCATCGTCGGCTCGGGTCCTGCCGGCCTGGCCGCGGCCCAGCAGCTGGCGCGCGCCGGCCACGACGTGACGGTGTTCGAAAAGAGCGACCGCATCGGCGGCCTGCTGCGCTACGGGATCCCCGACTTCAAGATGGAGAAGGACCTGATCGACCGTCGCGTCGAGCAGATGCAGGCCGAGGGTGTCACCTTCCGCACCGGTGTCCTGATCGGCAAGGACTTCCCGGCCACGGTCAGCAATATGGCGCGCGACACGATCTTCCCGGAAGACCTGGAAAAGGACTTCGACGCCGTGATCCTGGCCGGCGGCGCCGAGCAGCCGCGCGACCTGCCGGTCCCGGGCCGCCAATTGAAGGGCGTGCACTTCGCGATGGACTTCCTGCCGCAGCAGAACCGGGTCAATGCCGGCGACAAGCTGAAGGACCAGATCAAGGCCACGGGCAAGCATGTGGTGGTCATCGGCGGCGGCGACACCGGTTCGGACTGCGTCGGCACCTCGAACCGCCACGGCGCGCTTTCCGTCACCCAGTTCGAACTGATGCCGCAGCCGCCGGAGCAAGAGAACAAGCCGCTGGTCTGGCCTTACTGGCCGACCCGCCTGCGCACCTCGTCCTCGCACGAGGAAGGCTGCGAGCGCGACTGGGCGGTGGCGACCAAGCGCCTGGAAGGCAAGGGAGGCAAGGTCGAGAAGCTGATCGCCTGCCGCGTCGAATGGAAGGACGGCAAGATGAGCGAAGTGCCGGACAGCGAATTCGAACTCAAGGCCGACCTGGTGTTCCTGGCAATGGGCTTCGTCTCGCCGGTGCAGCAGGTGCTGGACGCCTTCGGCGTGCAGAAGGACCCGCGCGGCAACGTGCGCGCCACGACCGAGGGCGAAGGCGCCTACCAGACCTCGAACCCGAAGCTGTTCGCGGCCGGCGACATGCGCCGCGGCCAGTCGCTGGTGGTGTGGGCGATCCGCGAAGGCCGCCAGTGCGCGCGCTCGGTCGACGAGTTCCTGATGGGTTCCTCGGTCCTGCCCCGTTGAGATCCCGGTGGCGGCCGCGCAATGCGGCCGCCACTACCTTCGCTCCCGCATCGATCGCCGCTTCGTCGAAGGCGGCGAAGCCCATCACCCGCGACGGCGCCGGCCGCGCTCACGCGCCAGCTGGACTTCCCCGAACCCCGCCTGTACGCCATCCTGGCCAAGTGAAACGCCATCCCGGCATCTGATCCGCGGTTGTATCTTGCGTTGACAAAATGGCGACAGAGTATTGCATATTCTGTCACTTGCTATTTCGTCACGTCGGCCCCAGATTATGGTGCGTTGCAAAAAATGTGGCTTACCGGGCCAGTAATTAGGAGGAGCTTAAACCTGCCCCTTCGGCAGTTTTTGGATGCAGCTTATTGATACAATTCAACAATGCCAATATTGTGAAACATACATATCTTAATAAAAACAATGGCTTATAAGCGGAATTATCTGACTCATTAGTTATTAGTGTTGTAATAGTACGTCGCCGCCTGGGGGTAAAATCGGGTCCCTCAAGCAGGTAAATAGCTTTCTGCACTACAATACCGGATTCCCCAAACATTAATTATGCTGTGTCGAACCTAGTCGAAATCCGCGATCTGCATTTTGCTTACGGTGAGCGTTCCATCCTGTCGAATCTCCGTATGGACTTCCCACGCGGCAAGCTCATTGCCGTCATGGGCGGGTCGGGTTGCGGCAAGACCACGGTGCTGCGCCTGATCGGCGGCCAGATCCGTCCCCAGCGGGGCGAAGTGCGCATCGGCGGCGAAGTCGTGCACCAGCTCGATACCGAGGGCCTGTACCGCCTGCGCCGCCGCATGGGCATGCTGTTCCAGTTCGGCGCACTGTTTACCGACCTGTCGGTGTTCGACAACGTCGCCTTCCCGCTGCGCGAGCACACCGACCTGTCCGAAGAGCTCATCCGCGACCTGGTCCTGATGAAGCTCAACGCCGTCGGCCTGCGCAATGCGCACCGCCTGAAGCCGGCCGAGATCTCGGGCGGCATGGCGCGCCGCGTGGCCGTGGCGCGCGCGGTGGCGCTGGACCCCGAACTGATCATGTACGACGAGCCGTTCGCCGGCCTCGATCCGATCTCGATGGGCGTGACCGCCAACCTGATCCGCAACCTGAACGACGCGCTGGGCTCGACCTCGATCCTCGTCTCGCACGACGTGCACGAGTGCTTCGCGATCGCCGACTATGTGTACTTCATGTCCGCCGGCAAGATCGTGGCCGAGGGCACGCCGGACGACCTGCGCGTCTCGGAAGACCCTTACGTGAAACAATTCGTCAATGCCGCCCCGGACGGTCCGGTGCCGTTCCATTATCCCGGCAGCTCGCTGGCCGACGACCTGGGCCTGGGAGCGCGCACATGATCGCCCGCGTCCTTGGCCTGGTCGGCTGCACCGTGCGCGAAGGCTTCGCCGGCCTCGGTTTCGCCGTGCGCTCCTTCTTCAACCTGCTGGGCGTCTCGCCGGGCGCTTTCCGCCGCCCTGGCCTGATTTCTGAGCAGATCCATTTTATCGGCAACTATTCGCTGGTGATCATCGCCGTGTCCGGCCTGTTCGTCGGCATGGTGCTGGGCCTGCAGGGTTACTACACGCTGAACCAGTATGGCGCCGAACAGATGCTGGGCCAGGTGGTGGCGCTGGCGCTGGTGCGCGAACTGGGCCCGGTCGTGACCGCGCTGCTGTTCGCCGGCCGCGCCGGCACCTCGTTGACCGCCCAGATCGGCCTGATGAAGGCCGGCGAACAGCTGTCGGCGATGGAAATGATGGCCATCAACCCGGTGCAGCGCGTGCTGGCGCCGCGTTTCTGGGCCGGCGTGATCGCGATGCCGGTCCTGGCCACCGTGTTCTCGGCGGTGGGCGTGCTGGGCGGCTACATCGTAGGCGTGAAACTGATCGGCGTCGACGAAGGATCGTTCTGGTCGCAGATGCAAGCCGGTGTCGATGTGCGAGCTGACGTACTGAACGGCGTGATTAAAAGCTTTATCTTTGGCATCGCAGTGACCTTTACCGCCCTGTTCCAGGGCTACCAGGCCCAGCCGACGCCGGAAGACGTGTCGCGCGCGACCACGCGCACCGTCGTGATTGCATCGCTGCTGGTCTGGGGGCTGAATTTCGTCATGACGGCCCTGATGTTCAATAAATAAGTTAATAAACGGTTAAAACGGTTACTGTAGGGTATTCAAAATGCATCGCAAAACTATCGACGTCTGGGTCGGCCTGTTCGTTCTGCTGGGTCTGGCCGCGCTGCTGTTCCTGGCTTTCCAGGCAGGAAACATGAGGTCTCTGTCGTTCGGCCAAACGTATTCGATCACGGGCCGTTTCGACAATATCGGCGGGCTCAAGCCGCAGGCGCCGGTCAAGAGCGCGGGCGTGGTGGTCGGTCGCGTGGGTGAGATCACCTTCGACGACAAGAGCTTCCAGGCATCGGTGCGCCTCGATATGGAGTCTGAATATAAATTCCCGAAAGACAGCTCGCTGAAGATTTTGACTGCTGGCTTATTGGGTGAACAATACATCGGCATCGAAGCCGGTGGCGATGAGCAAAACCTGGCGGAGGGCGATCGCATCAACCGCACCCAGTCGGCGACGGTCCTGGAAGACTTAATTAATCAATTTATCTACAGCAAGGCTGCTGAAGGAAAGGAAGGTAGTGAATGAACTACGCCGTCACGCTCTCGCACTTGCGCCTCGGCGCCGCCGCCGCCGCCATCCTGGTCCTGACGGGATGCGCAACGACTGCCTCCAACCCCCAGGATCCGCTGGAAGGCTATAACCGCGCCATGTTCAGCTTCAACGATGCGGTCGACCGCGCCGTGCTGAAGCCGGTGGCCACCGGCTACAAGAACGTCGTGCCGGGCTTTGCCCAGACCGGCGTCGGCAATTTCTTTGGCAATCTGTCGGATGCCTGGAGCTCGGTCAACAACCTGCTGCAGGGTAAACCCGAGCAGGCCGGCACCGATTTCGGCCGCGTTGCGCTGAACTCGACCTTCGGCATCTTCGGCCTGCTCGACATCGCTTCCGAAGCGGGCATGCAGAAAAGCGACGAAGACTTCGGCCAGACCCTGGGCAAATGGGGCGTGCCAAGCGGCCCCTACTTGATTTTGCCGCTGCTGGGCCCATCTACCGTGCGTGATACCGCAGCGTTGCCGGCCGATATCGGCGGTGACATCTGGAAGTACAAGGAGCCAGCCAACTGGCGCAATATCGGCGCGGGCATCCGCGTGATCGATACCCGCGCCAGCCTGCTCGACGCGTCCAGCCTGCTCGAAGACGCCGCACTCGACCGTTACGAGTTCCTGCGCGACGGCTATCTGCAGCGCCGCCAGAGCCAGGTGTACGACGGCGACGCGCCGCGCCAGGCCCCGGACGCCGACGAGCAGTAACAACAAGATCAACCGTGCGCGCGGCCATCGCCGCCGCCAACCGAAAGGAAACCGATGAAGCCATTCATGCACCTGGTCGCCGCCGCCGCCACCGTGGCGTTCTCCACCGTCCTGGTCGCCGCCCCGGTGGCCGCCGCCGAAGCGCCGGACGCGCTGGTCAAGCGCATCAGCAATGAAGTGATCGACAGCGTCAAGGCCGACAAGGACATCCAGGCCGGCAACCGCAGCAAGATCATGGGCCTGGTCAACGAAAAGATCCTGCCCCACGTCGACGCCGAGAAGATGACCCAGCAGGCGGCCGGCCGCCACTGGCGCAGCGCCACCCCGGAACAGAAGCAGAAGCTGACCAAGGAGTTCCGCGACCTGCTGGTGTACACCTACGCCGGCGCGCTGTCGACCATCAAGAACGAGACCGTCGAGTTCAAGCCGATGCGCGGCTCGCCGACCGATAGCGACGTCGAAGTGCGCTCGCAGGTGAACGTCGCCCGCGGCGAACCGATCACCCTGAACTACCGCCTGAGCAACGACAAGGGCAGCTGGAAGATCTATGACGTGAACGTGCTGGGCGCCTGGCTGGTCCAGACCTATACCAGCACCTTCAACAGCGAGATCAGCAAGAGCGGCATCGATGGCCTGATCAAGCGCCTGGCCGACCGCAACGCCCAGCTGGCCTCCAAGCCGCTGGCCGCGCCGGCGAAGTGATCCGTCAACATGGCTGAATCCAACCCGATGCTGTCGATCGACGCCCTGACCTTCCTGACCGCCCACCAGGCGCTGGAGCAGGGCGCGGCGGCGATCCGCGCCGGCGAGACCGTGTTCGATCTCGGCGGCGTGAAGGCGGCCGATTCGTCCGGCGTGGCCCTGCTGCTGGCCTGGCAGCGCCGCGCGCGCGATGCCGGCCACCGGCTCACCTTCGTGAACGTGCCGGACAACGTGCAAAAGCTGGCGGCCCTGTACGGGGTCGACACGCTGCTGCCGCAAGCCTGAAGACCGGCGGCCGACTGGCCGCCGTTTGCATTGCGCCTCCCTCCGGCGTACCCCGCGCAATTCTCCCCTCTGCCCGCTTGACATGGCGATTTCACCTATAATGGACCGTTTCTCCGCACGGTCCTTCGGTGCGCTTACGGGTCGAATCCCATTTCCGCGCGCCGCGCCATCCAACAAGCATGACAGCAATCCAGATTGACAGCGTCGAGAAGAGCTACAAGGGCTTCAAGGCCCTGAAGGGCGTCTCCTTGGACATCGAGGAAGGCGAGTTCTTCGGCCTCTTGGGCCCGAACGGCGCCGGCAAGACCACCCTCATCTCCACCATCGCGGGCCTGATCCGGCCCGATGCCGGCCGCGTGCGCATCCACGGCCACGACGTCGTGAGCGACTTCCGCGAAGCGAGAAAGCGCCTGGGCGTGGTGCCGCAGGAACTGGTGTTCGATCCCTTCTTCACGGTGCGCGAGACCCTGCGCCTGCAGTCGGGCTACTTCGGCATCCGCAACAACGACGCCTGGATCGACGAGGTGATGCACAACCTCGATCTCACCGACAAGGCCGACGTGAACATGCGCGCGCTGTCGGGCGGCATGAAGCGGCGCGTGCTGGTGGCGCAGGCCCTGGTGCACCGTCCGCCCGTGATCGTGCTCGACGAGCCGACCGCCGGCGTCGACGTCGAGCTGCGCCAGACCCTGTGGAAGTTCATCGCGCGTTTGAACCGCGAGGGCGGCCACACCGTGGTCCTCACTACCCACTACCTCGAGGAAGCGCAAGCCATGTGCCAGCGCGTGGCCATGCTCCGGCGCGGCAATGTGGTGGCGCTCGACACCATGAGCGCGCTGCTGCGCCGCGTGTCGGGCTCGCAGCTGGTGGTGCACCTGAAGTCGGGGGATCTGCCCGAGTCGCTGCGCCATCTCGTCTCGCACGACGAGCACACCAACGGCAATGGCAACGGCGGCGGCAACAAGTACACGCTGCGCGTGAACGATTATTCGGAGGTCGAGCCGATCCTGGCGCGCCTGCGCGAGAACGGCGCCGTCATCGACGAGATGCAGCTGGAGCAGGCCGACCTCGAGGACATCTTCATCCAGATCATGGAGGAGGGCAAGTAATGTTCTCGATCGGTTTCCGTACCCTGTTCTACAAGGAGTCGCTGCGCTTCTGGAAGGTCGCGACCCAGACCGTGGCCGCGCCGGTGGTCACCGCCATGCTCTACCTCCTGATCTTCGGCCACGTGCTCGACGGCCGGGTCGAGATGCTCGACGGCGTCGCCTACACCTCGTTCCTGATCCCGGGCCTGGTGATGATGAGCGTGCTGCAGAACGCCTTCGCCAATTCGTCGTCGTCGCTGATCCAGTCCAAGATCAGCGGCAACCTGGTGTTCATCCTGCTGCCGCCGCTGTCGCACGCCGAGATCCTGTCCGCCTACGTGCTGGCCTCGATGCTGCGCGGGATCGTGGTCGGCGCCGGCGTGTTCGTCATCACCGCCTGGTTCGCCCACCTGGAGTTCGTGGCGCCGGTGTGGATCGTGGTGTTCGCCCTGCTGGGCGCGGCCATCCTCGGCACCATGGGCACGATCGCCGGCATCTGGGCCGAGAAGTTCGACCAGCTGGCGGCCTTCCAGAACTTCCTGATCATGCCGGCGACCTTCCTGGCCGGCGTGTTCTATTCCGTCCAAAAACTGCCGCCTTTCTGGCTCGCCGTCTCGCATTTCAACCCGTTCTTTTATATGATTGACGGGTTCCGCTATGGGTTCTTCGGCCAGTCCGACGTTTCGCCATGGACCAGCCTGGCCGTCGTGACCGTGTTCTTCGCGGTGCTGACGGGCGTGGCGATCAATCTGCTCAAGCGCGGCTACAATCTGCGCCATTAATAGTACAAAGTTTAACTGGAGTTATCGTGGCGACCACACCCGAACTGATCCACGGCTATATCAGCGCCGGCCTCGAATGCACCCACCTCGACGTGAAGGGCGATGGCCATCACTTCGAGGCCGTGATCGTCTCGCCTGCCTTCGCCGGCAAGCGTCCCATCCAGCGTCACCAGATCGTGTACGCCGCGCTGGGCGACCGCATGCGCGAGGAAATCCACGCGCTGTCGATGAAAACCCTGACCCCTGAAGAATTCGGAGGATAAGCATGGACAAGCTCCAGATCGTCGGCGGCAAGCGCCTGGCTGGTGAGATTTCGGTATCCGGCGCCAAGAACGCGGCGCTGCCCATCCTGTGCGCCGGCCTGTTGACCGCCGGCGACCTGCAGCTGTCGAACGTGCCGCGCCTGCACGACGTGCGCACCATGCTCAAGCTCCTGGAAAAGACCGGCCTCCGGGTCGTACAGGACGATAAGGAAGGAGAACAGCGGGTCACCCTGAACGGCGGCGCCATCGACACGCTCGAGGCGCCGTACGAGCTGGTCAAGACCATGCGCGCCTCGATCCTGGTGCTGGGTCCCCTGCTGGCGCGCTTCGGCGAAGCCAAGGTCTCGCTGCCGGGCGGCTGCGCGATCGGCTCGCGTCCGGTCGACCAGCACATCAAGGGCCTGCGCGCGATGGGCGCCGAGATCACGATCGAGGGCGGCTACATCTACGCCAAGGCGAAGAAGCTGAAAGGCGCGCGCATCCACACCGACATGATCACCGTGACCGGCACCGAGAACCTCCTGATGGCGGCGACCCTGGCCGAAGGCGAGACGGTGCTCGAGAACGCCGCGCGCGAACCGGAAGTGACCGACCTGGCCAATCTGCTCGTGGCCATGGGCGCGAAGATCGAGGGCATCGGCACCGACCGCCTGGTGATCCAGGGCGTGGACGAACTGCACGGGGCGACCCATGCGGTGATCTCGGACCGCATCGAGGCCGCGACTTTCCTGTGCGCGGTGGCGGCCACCGGTGGCGACATCGTGCTGACCAATACCCGCACCGACATCTTCGACGTCGCGCTCGACAAGCTGCGCGAGATCGGCCTGCAGCTGACCGTTGGTGAAAATACCATCCGCGCGCAGATGGACGGCCGTCCGCGTCCGGTCTCGTTCCGCACCACCGAATATCCGGGCTTCCCGACCGATATGCAGGCCCAGTTCATGGCCGTGAACACGATCGCGGACGGTCCGTCGAAAGTCACCGAGACGATCTTCGAGAACCGCTTCATGCACGTGCAAGAGATGAACCGCCTCGGCGCGCACATTTCGACCGAGGGCAATACTGCCTTCATCAAGGGCGTCGAACGCCTGGTCGGCGCGCCGGTGATGGCGACCGACCTGCGCGCCTCGGCTTCCCTGGTGATCGCCGGCATGGCGGCCGAGGGCACCACCCTGATCGACCGCATCTACCACCTCGATCGCGGCTACGACCGGATGGAAGTGAAACTGTCGGCCGTTGGCGCCGATATCGTACGTATTAAATAAGCGTATTAAATAAGCTCAAGCACATGACATTCAATGGCGTACATGGAGAACCCCAGCTGATCCTGGCGCTTTCCAAGGGCCGCATCTTCGAAGATACCCTGCCGCTGCTGTCGGCGGCCGGGATCGAGGTGCTGGAAAACCCCGAGACTTCGCGTAAACTCATCCTCTCGACCAACGATCCGGGCGTGCGGGTGCTGATCGTGCGCGCGTCCGACGTGCCGACCTACGTCCAGCATGGCGCGGCCGATTTCGGCGTGGCCGGCAAGGACGTGCTGCTCGAGCATGGCGGAGAAGGGCTGTACCAGCCGATCGACCTGCGCATCGCCCAGTGCCGCATGTCGGTCGCGGTCAACGCCGGCTTCGACTACGACAGCGCCGTGCGCCAGGGCGCGCGCCTGCGGGTGGCGACCAAGTTCGTCAACACCGCGCGCGAGCACTTCGCCAGCAAGGGCGTGCACGTCGACCTGATCAAGCTGTACGGCTCGATGGAACTGGCGCCGCTGGTCGGCCTGTCGGACGCTATCGTCGACGTGGTCTCGACCGGCGGCACCCTGCGCGCCAACAACCTGGTCGAAGTCGAAAAGATCATGGACATCTCCTCGCGCCTGGTGGTGAACCAGGCCGCGCTCAAGCTCAAGCGCGAGCGCCTGCAACCAATTCTCGAGGCGTTCGAACGCGCCTCCCAACGACAAGGCTGAAGCATCATGGCAGTACAGATCCGCAAGTTAGACTCCACCGCGCCCGACTTCAAGAACACCCTCGACGCCCTGCTGGCGTTCGAAGCGGAAACCGATGACGCCATCGAGACCGCGGTCGCGCATATCCTGCGCGACGTGAAGGCGCGCGGCGACGCGGCTGTGCTGGAGTACACCAACAAGTTCGACCGCATCCCCAACGGCGGCGCGAAGTCGATGGCCGAATTCGACATTGGCCAGGCCGAGTTGGACCAGGCCCTGGCCGCGCTGCCGGAAGCCCAGCGCGCCGCGCTGCAGGTGGCGGCCGACCGCGTGCGCGTGTTCCACGAGCGCCAGAAGGACGCCTCGACCGGCTTCACCTTCACCGAGCCCGATGGCACGGTGCTGGGCCAGCGCGTGACCCCGCTGGACCGGGTCGGCATCTATGTCCCGGGCGGCAAGGCGGCGTATCCGTCGTCGGTGCTGATGAACGCGATTCCGGCCCACGTCGCCGGCGTGAAAGAAATCATCATGGTCGTGCCGACCCCGGACGGCGTGAAGAACCAGATGGTCCTGGCCGCCGCCGCGATTGCGGGAGTGACCCGCGTGATCACCATCGGCGGCGCGCAAGCCGTCGGCGCGCTGGCCTACGGCACCGAGACCATCCAGCCGGTCGACAAGATCGTCGGCCCCGGCAACGCCTATGTCGCCGCCGCCAAGCGCCGCGTGTTCGGCGTGGTCGGCATCGACATGATCGCCGGCCCGTCCGAGATCCTGGTGCTGTGCGACGGCACCACCGATCCGGACTGGGTGGCGATGGACCTGTTCTCGCAGGCCGAGCACGACGAACTGGCCCAGGCCATCCTGCTGTGCCCCGACGCCGACTACATCGCGAAAGTGGAGCAGAGCATCCACAAGCTGCTGCCGACGATGCCGCGCAAGGACACGATCACCACGTCGATGACCGACCGTGGCGCGCTGATCAAGGTGCGCGACATGGACGAGGCCTGCGAGATTGCCTCAAGCATCGCCGCCGAACACCTCGAAATCTCGGCGCTCGATCCGATGCAGTGGGCGGATAAAATCCGCCACGCGGGCGCGATGTTCCTGGGACGTTTTTCATCCGAGTCGCTGGGCGACTATTGCTGCGGCCCGAACCACGTGCTGCCGACCTCGCGCACGGCGCGCTTCTCGTCGCCACTGGGCGTGTACGACTTCCAGAAACGCTCGTCGATCATCCAGGTCAGCGAAGCCGGCGCCCAGACGCTGGGCAAGGTCGCTGCCACCCTCGCGTATGGCGAAGGCCTGCAGGCGCACGCGCGCAGCGCCGAGCTGCGTCTGGATCCCACGCAGTTGCAAAACCTGCCGCAGGCATCATGACGTCCTGGGTCAACCAGGTATTCTGCGAGGATGCGCTGGCCGGCCTGGCGCGCATCCCGGACGGGTCCATCGACCTGATCCTGACCGACCCGCCCTACAACCTGGGCAAGGACTACGGCAACGCGTCGGACCAGCAAAGCGTCGAGGCCTACCTCGCCTGGACCGAGCAGTGGATCGACGCCGCCATCCCCAAGCTCAAGCCCAACGGCAGCCTGTACATCTTCCTCACCTGGCGCTTCGCGCCCGAGATCTTCGTGATGCTGAAAAAACGCATGACGATGATGAACGAGATCATCTGGGACCGCCGCGTGCCATCGATGGGCGGCAGCGTGCGCAGCTTCTCCTCGGTGCACGACACCATCGGCTTCTTCGCCAGGCGCAAGGATTACTATTTCGACCTGGACGCGGTGCGCATCCCGTATGACGCCGAGACCAAGAAGGCGCGTTCGCGCTCGATTTTTGTTGGCGCCAAGTGGCTCGAAGTCGGCTACAACCCGAAGGACGTGTGGAGCGTGTCGCGCCTGCACCGCGAGCATCCGGAGCGCGCCGACCATCCGACCCAGAAGCCGCTCGAGATCATCGAGCGCATGGTCAAGGCCTCCTGCCCGCCGGGCGGCATCGTGCTCGACCCCTTCATGGGCAGCGGCACCACGGCCATCGCCGCCAAGCGCCTGGGCCGCCAGTACACCGGCTTCGAACTGAATCCCGATTACTGCGCCATCATTGCCGAACGCCTGGCCGCGCCTGAGGTGCCGGTCAGCGGGGCGAAAGCAAAAAAATTGCGCAAGGCCGCCAAGGCCGCCAACATCACGGAAGAAACATCATGACCGACATCGCCAAACTGATCGAGAACACCATCCGCGCCGACGTGCGCGCCGTGGGCAGCTATCACGTGCCGGACTCGATCGGCTACGTCAAGCTCGACTCGATGGAAAACCCATACCAGCTGCCCGAGCCGCTGCGCGCCGAACTGGGCGCGCGCCTGGCCGAGGCGGCCCTGAACCGCTATCCGGTGCCGTCCTACCGCACCCTCAAGGACAGGATCTGCAGCAAGCTGGGCGTCCCGGAAGGCTATGACGTCCTGCTCGGCAACGGCTCGGACGAGCTGATCACGATCCTGGCGACCGCGATCGCGCGCCAGGAACGCGAAGCCGGCAGCCGCCGCGCCGTGGTGATGGCCCCGGTCCCGGCCTTCGTGATGTTCTCGCGCTCGGCCCAGTTCGCGGGCGCCGACTTCGTCGGCGTGCCGATCCAGTCCGATTTCTCGCTCGACCTGCCGGCCATGCTGGCGGCGATTGCCGAGCACAAGCCGTCGCTGGTATTCCTGGCCTATCCGAACAACCCGACCGGCAACCTGTACGATGCCGGCGACATGGTCGCGATCATCGAGGCCGTGGGCGAGCATGGCATCGTGGTGGTCGACGAGGCGTATCAACCGTTCGCCCGGGTCAGCTTCATGGAGCGGCTGCCGCAACACCCGAACCTGGTCGTGATGCGCACCCTGTCCAAGCTGGGCCTGGCCGGTATCCGCCTCGGCTATATGTCGGCCGCCGCGCCGCTGCTGGCGGAGTTCGAGAAGGTGCGCCCGCCGTACAACGTCAATGTGCTCACGCAAGTGGCGGCCGAGTTCGCGCTCGACCACCTGGACGTGCTGGACCGCCAGGCCGGCCTGCTCAACGAGGAACGCACCCGCCTGGCCGCCGCCCTGGCGGCCCTGCCCGGTGTGGAAGTGTTCCCGTCGGCCGCCAATTTCATCTCGCTGCGCGTGCCCGATGCCGAGCGCGCCTGTGCGATTCTCCATGGCGAGAAGGTCTTGATCAAAAATTTGAGTAAAATGCATAAATTGCTGGCCAACTGCATCCGCGTCACGGTCAGCACCCCCGAAGAGAACGACCAGTTCCTGGCAGCCCTGAAGACGTCGCTGTAATCCAGCGCCCCTGACGGACACCATTTAATCCAGTCGGCTCCTGCCCAGCAAGAGACCGACCGACGACCGCCCTTAGCAATGACCCGCACTGCCGACATCACGCGCAATACCAACGAGACGCAGATCCGCGTCTCGATCAACCTCGACGGCACCGGCCGCCAGAAGCTCAATACCGGCGTCCCCTTCCTCGACCATATGCTCGACCAGATCGCGCGTCACGGCATGTTCGACCTCGAGGTCGAGGCCGTGGGCGACCTGCACATCGACGCCCACCATACGGTGGAAGACGTCGGCATCACGCTGGGCATGGCCGTGGCCAAGGCCATCGGCGACAAGAAGGGCATCGTCCGCTACGGCCACTCGTACGTGCCGCTGGACGAAGCGCTGTCGCGCGTGGTGATCGATTTCTCGGGCCGTCCCGGCCTGGAGCTGCACGTGCCGTTCACGCGCGCCATGATCGGCGCCTTCGACGTCGACCTGACCGGCGAATTCTTCCGCGGCTTCGTGAACCACGCGGCGGTCACCCTGCACATCGACAACCTGCGCGGCGTGAACGCCCACCACCAGTGCGAGACGGTGTTCAAGGCCTTCGGCCGTGCGCTGCGCATGGCCACCGAGCTGGACCCGCGTGCGGCCGGCATCATCCCGTCGACCAAGGGCAGCCTGTAATCATGGCCAACAAGATCGTCGTCGTCGATGGACTCGGTAACCTGCGCTCGGTGGCGCAGGCGCTGCGCGCCGCCGCGCCCGAGGCCGACGTCCTCATTTCCAGCTCGGCCGCGGACCTGGACCGCGCCGACCGCATCGTGCTGCCGGGCCAGGGCGCCATGCGCGACTGCATGCGCAGCCTGCGCGAATCCGGTCTCGAAGACGCGCTGATGCGCGCCGCCAAGACCCGTCCGATCATGGGCGTGTGCGTGGGCGAGCAGATGCTGTTCGATGAAAGTGAAGAGAACGAAGGCACCCCCGGCCTGGGCCTGTTGCCCGGCAAGGTGGTGCGGTTCCAGTTGGACGGCAAGCTGCAGGCCGACGGCTCGCGCTTCAAGGTCCCGCAGATGGGCTGGAACCAGGTGCGCCAGGCGCGTCCCCACCCGCTGTGGGAGGGCGTCGAGGACGGCAGCTATTTCTATTTCGTGCATAGTTACTACGCCGCGCCGGAGAACCGCGACGACGTGATCGGCGAGACCGACTACGGCGGCCCGTTCTGCTGCGCCGTCGGCCGCGATAATATCGTCGCCACCCAGTTCCACCCCGAAAAGAGCGCCGCCGCCGGGCTGCGCCTGTACCGCAATTTCATTCACTGGAATCCGTGATTCCGCGTTTTAAACCGTCAACCAACCGACAACGACCATGCTGCTGATCCCCGCCATCGACCTGAAAGACGGTCACTGCGTTCGCCTGAAACAAGGCGATATGGACCTCGCCACCGTGTTTTCCGAAGATCCCGCCGACATGGCGCTGCATTGGCTGAAGAAGGGCGCGCGTCGCCTGCACCTGGTCGACCTGAACGGCGCATTCGCGGGCAAGCCGAAGAACGAGTCCGCCATCAAATCGATCCTGCAGGTGGTGCAGGAATACGCCGAAGACAATGGCCTGGACGAGATCCCGGTCCAGCTGGGCGGCGGCATCCGCGACCTCGACACCATCGAGCGCTACCTGGACGACGGCATCAGCTACATCATCGTCGGCACCGCCGCGGTCAAGAACCCGGGCTTCCTGCACGACGCCTGCGGCGCCTTCCCGGGCCACATCATCGTCGGCCTGGACGCCAAGGATGGCAAGGTCGCGACCGACGGCTGGAGCAAGATGTCGGGTCACGAAGTCATCGACCTGGCCAAGAAGTTCGAAGGCTATGGCGTCGAATCGATCATCTACACCGACATCGGCCGCGACGGCATGATGGCCGGCGTGAATATCGAGGCGACCGTCAAGCTGGCGCGCGCGGTGAAGATTCCCGTGATCGCCTCGGGCGGCGTGCACGTGCTGGCCGACGTCGAAGCGCTGTGCGCGGTGCAGGACGAGGGCATCGAAGGCGTGATCTGCGGCCGTTCGATCTACGAAGGCACGCTCGACCTGGCCTCGGCCCAGGAACGCGCCGATGAACTGACGGAAGGGGCGCAAACCTGAACACGTCGTTCCCGCGCAGGCGGGAACCCAAGTTTTACGCGCAGTCGATCTGCATGCGAACTTGGGTCCCCGCCTGCGCGGGGATGACGTGCCGGCGCTGAGAAATCATGCTAGCTAAACGCATCATCCCCTGCCTCGACGTCACCGGCGGCCGCGTGGTCAAGGGCGTCAATTTCACCGAGCTGCGCGATGCCGGCGACCCGGTCGAGATCGCGCGCCGCTACGACGCCCAGGGCGCCGACGAGATCACCTTCCTCGACATTACCGCCTCCAGCGACGGCCGCGACCTGATCCTGCCGATCATCGAAGCCGTCGCCTCGACCGTGTTCATCCCGCTCACCGTCGGTGGCGGCGTGCGCAAGGTCGAGGACGTGCGGCGCCTGCTCAATGCCGGGGCCGACAAGGTCAGCATGAACACCTCGGCCGTCACCAATCCGCAACTGGTGTTCGACGCCGCCAACAAGCACGGCTCGCAGTGCATCGTGGTGGCGATCGACGCCAAGCAGACCGGTCCCGGCAAGTGGGAAGTCTTCACCCACGGCGGCCGCAACGCCACCGGCCTCGATGCGGTGGAATGGGCGCGCAAGATGGAGAGCCTCGGCGCCGGTGAGTTGCTGCTCACTTCGATGGACCGCGACGGCACGAAAATCGGCTTCGACCTGGGCCTGACCCGCGCCGTCTCGGACGCCGTGGGCATCCCCGTCATCGCTTCCGGCGGCGTCGGCGGCCTGAAGGACCTGGCCGATGGCGTCCTCGAAGGCCATGCCGATGCGGTGCTGGCCGCCAGCATCTTCCACTACGGGCAGCACACGGTCGGCGAGGCCAAGCGCTACATGCTCGACCGTGGCATCCCGATGCGCCTCGCTTAAGGAAAGCCACATGCCGACCAATGCCAAGTGGCTCAACAAGGTGCGCTGGGACGAGCACGGCCTGGTGCCGGTGATCGCCCAGGAAGCGGCGACCGGCGACATATTGATGTTCGCCTGGATGAACCGCGACGCCCTGACCCGCACCGTCGAGACGGGCGAAGCCGTGTACTGGAGCCGCTCGCGCAAGAAACTGTGGCACAAGGGCGAAGAGTCCGGCCACATCCAGAAGGTGAGCGAGATCCGCCTCGATTGCGACGAAGACGTGGTCCTGCTCAAGATCGAGCAGGTGGGCGGCATCGCCTGCCATACCGGCCGCCATTCCTGCTTCTTCCAGAAGTACGACAACGGCGACTGGCACAGCGTCGAGCCGGTGCTGCAGGACCCCGACACCATTTATTCCCCGGACAAGAAGAAGACCCCATGAGCGTTACCCTGGCCCGCGTCGCGGCCGTGATCGAATCGCGCAAGCCCGAACACGGCGGCGACCCCGCGACTTCCTATGTCGCCAAGCTGTTCGCCAAGGGCGACGACGCCATCCTCAAGAAGATCGGCGAGGAAGCCACCGAGCTGGTGATGGCGGCCAAGGACGCCCGCGTGGCGAACGACCCGTCCAAGGTGCTCTACGAATGCGCCGACCTGTGGTTCCATTCGATGGTGCTGCTGGCCAGGTTCGACCTCACGCCGCAACAGGTGCTGGACGAGCTGGCGCGACGCGAAGGCGTGTCCGGCATCGTTGAAAAAGCTGCACGCAAGGAATAAATATTCCTTGAAGCGTTGCAAGTGAGCACCTGCTGACTGTGCGTGGCCCTGCTTCCGGTGTCATAATCGGAGACTGAGCGTCATACCGATGTCATGCGGCGTTGATACGATGCCTCGGCTTCATGGGCCTGTAAGTCCTTGAAATGTTGTAATAATCTGGAGACAAGATGGATAACTGCATTTTTTGCAAGATCGTCGCCAAGCAGATCCCGGCCGCCGTCGTCTATGAAGACGAGGACGTGCTGGCATTTAAGGACATCAACCCGGCGGCGCCGGTGCACTTGCTGGTGATTCCTAAGCAGCACGTGTCCACCTTGTCCGACTGCACCGAGGAGCATACGGCGCTGCTCGGCAAGATGCTGGCGCTGGCGCCGAAGCTTGCAAAAGAGAATGGTATTGACGTCAAGATCAGCGCCGATGGCAAGCCGGGCGGCGGCTTCAAGACCCTGATCAATGCCGGTCCGGACGGCGGGCAAGAGGTGTATCACCTGCACCTGCATATGTACGGTGGCCCGCGTCCGTGGCGCGGACTGGGCTTGTGAAGCGGCCTCTAAGCCAGGACTAAGTTTCAATGGGGGCAGAGTGCCCCCGCATCGCGTATACTGTGGTAGACGCTTTCCCGATTTTTCAGGCGCGTGCGCCTTGCTAGGAGAAATAACATGGGTGGTTTGAGTATTTGGCACTGGGTCATCGTGCTGGTGGTCGTGATGCTGATCTTCGGCACCAAAAAGATCAGCAATATGGGTTCTGACCTGGGCAAGGCCGTCAAGGGCTTCAAGGATGGCGTCAAGGGCGACGAAGAGAAGGCTGCCGAAGCCAACCCGGCCCAGCCGACGCAGCAGGTGGCCGACAAGTCGACCATCGACGTGGAAGCCCGCGACAAGACCCGCCTGTAAGCCGCAGTCCCCATGATCGACCTCGGACTGTCGAAAATCGCGATCATCGGCGTGGTCGCCCTGATCGTGATCGGCCCTGAAAAGCTGCCCAAGGTGGCGCGCATGGCCGGTACGCTGTATGGCCGCGCCCAGCGCTACCTGCATGACGTGAAGTCCGAGGTCAGCCGCGAGATCGAGCTCGACGAGCTGCGCAACCTGCACAAGGAAGTGCAGGAGAAAGCGCAATCGTTCAAGAGCGAGGTCGAATCGGCCACCAGCGATTTCGAGTCGTCCGTCACCAGCCACGTCGACGAGGTCGAGGCCTTGTGGGATGACCGCGCGGCGCACGACAGCAGCGCGAGCACGATCACGCCGACCGTGGCCGACATCGACCGCAAGGCCAGGGATTTCCGCCGCAAGAAGCTGGTGCGCACCTCGAGCGTGCCGGCCTGGTACAAGAACCGCCATGGCACCAAGCGCCATGTGATGTCGGGCGCCGCCCGGGTGCGCAAGTTCCGCCCCGGCAATGCCAGCAAATCCAATTCTTCCTTCTTCTAAATGACTGAGCAAGCCGCCGGCGAAGACACTTTCATCTCGCACCTGGTCGAGCTGCGTGACCGCCTGGTCAAGGCCTCGATCGGCATTGCGATCGTGTGCGCCGCGCTGATGGCGTGGCCGGGGCCGTCGCATATCTACGACCTGATCGCCGCGCCGATGATCGCCTCGATGCCTCCCGGCTCGACCATGATCGCCACCGGCGTCATCTCGCCGTTCCTGGTGCCGATGAAGGTCACCCTGCTGCTGTCCTTCATCCTGGCGCTGCCCTGGGTGTTCTACCAGGCCTGGGCCTTCATCGCGCCCGGCCTGTACGCCCACGAAAAGCGCCTGGTGCTGCCGCTGGTGATCTCGTCCTCGGTGCTGTTCATCGCCGGCGTCGCGTTCTGCTACTTCTTCGTGTTCGGCCGCGTGTTCCACTTCATCGGCGAATTCGCGCCGACCTCGATCGCGGTCATGCCCGATATCGAAAACTACCTCGATTTCGTGATGTCGATGTGCCTGGCCTTCGGCGCCTCGTTCGAGGTGCCGGTGGTGGTCGTGATCCTGGTGCGCATGGGCATCGTCAGCCTCGAGAAGCTGCGTGCGGTGCGTTCCTACGTGATCGTCGGCGCCTTCGTGATCGCCGCCATCGTCACCCCGCCGGACGTGGTCAGCCAGCTGGCCCTGGCCATTCCGATGTGCCTGCTCTACGAGCTGGGCCTGCTGGTGGCGCCGATGTTCGCGCGCGCCACCCGCGCGCCGGAAGAAACCGCGTAACCACGCGATAGCGCCGGGCGCTGCCCCGGCGCTACGGACAATTCCCTACGATGTAATACCCCTGCGCCGTCTGCGCCAGCGTGCTGGTGAAGAAGACGTTGTACAGGCCCATGTTCTGGTTCGAGCCGTTGGCCAGCGCATAGCCGCCGCTCGCGTGCGCGCGGCCGGCCTGGACGTGGGCGTAGTTGCTGGCCGTGCTGGTCGTGCAGGTGAACGGCGGCGGTGGCGTGCCCGCGCCTACCTGGAAGGCGGGAATGGCGCAGGCATTCGACGTTTGTCCGTTATTGCCGATGGCCGTCACGCTGCCGCCGTAGCTGCCGTCCGCGCGGTTCGCATAGGCCTTGCTGAAGGCGGCGCCGCTGCCGGCCGCATCGTCGTCGACCGGCGACGGGCCATCGAGCAGCACCCGGTAGCCGGCGATCGACCCTTCGGCGAAGCTGGCGGCGCCGTTCACCGTGACCGTCGATCCCGACACGCTGGCGCTGCACGAGGCCATGACGGGCGCCGGCGCCTGCGACACCCGCAGGTTCTTGTTGAACCAGAAATCCATGATGAAGGCGGGGTAGTTCACCCGGGTCGCGTTCACATAGTTGGCGTTCTGGCCGCCGGCGCCGGCCGGCCAGGCGTGGGCCAGGCCCGTCACCGTGATCTGCGAGGTGCGCACCTTGCCGTTCGCGTCCGTGTATTCCACATTGCTGCCGCTGCCCGGCACGGTCACCGCCGCGCCTTGCGTCCAGGCGCCGCCATACACCTGGCGCATGGCGGCGGCGTCCAGCGGGCCATAGGCCTGCGCCACCGTGTAGTCGCTGGTGCCCCAGATCACGCCGGTGACCTGGGTCGCGAAATGGTCAAGCGCGCTGCCCGCCATCGCGCGGCAGGCGTTGGCCGCGGTGGTCGCCGTATAACCGGAAGGGACGATCGAGATCTGGCCGGTGGTGACGCCCGGCGGCGGGGCGGCGGACAGGCCCAGGCCGGCGAAGACCTCGGGCGCGGTGCAGCCCAGCACCATGGCCTTGGCGCCGCCCGAGGACAGGCCGGCCACGTACACCTGTTTCGGATCGATCGCGTATTGCGGGTTGGCGAGGAAGCGGTTGATCAGGTCGAGCAGCACCGCCGTGTGGCCATAGGAGCGGCTGCGGTTGGTGGCGGCCCAGTCCCAGCAGTGGGTGCCGTAGACGTTGCCGGTGGCGTTCGGCGCCAGGATCACCGCGCCGTACTGGTCGGCCACCGCCTTCCAGTTGTAGCCGGCGTCGCCGCTGCCGTTGATCACGTCGCCGCCCGCGGTCTGGGCGCAACCGTGCAGCACCAGCACCAGCGCGCGCTTGTTGTCCAGGCTAGGTGGCGTGGCCGGCCAGTAGTAGTAGCCGCTCAGGGCGCCGCCATGGGTGGTGTCGTTGGCCCAGACCTGGTTGGCGCTCCAGGCGCCGGGGCCGGCCTGGACCGGGGTCTGGGCGAAGGCAGGGGGCAGCGGCGCACACAGCGCCAGGCAGATCGCGGCTTGCGCCGCTCGTCGGTGGAAGGGCAGCATGCGGAGTCTCCGATATGGTTGTCGTGGGCTTGCCGGTGTCGGCCTGCCACATTCATCATAGTTCGGGAGACGGCGCGCACAAGCGGGCGTGGGAGCACGCCGCTTGTGCGTTTTTGCACGGCCTGGACAGCCATGCGGACGGGGTTACTGCATCAACTCCGAGATCATCTTGACCGGCGCATTGCCGTAGCTGAGGAACTGGTCGTGGAATTCCTTCAGCTTGAAGCGCTCGCCCAGCTGCTGCTTGCGGCGTTCGCGCAGTTCCATGATCTGGTGGTAGCCGCTGAAGTAGCTGGTCAGCTGCACCGAGGTCAGGGTCACGCGGCGCCATTTTTCGTCGGCTTCCTGGCGCGTCTGGAAGGCCTGGCGCGTGAGCAGGTCGATCGCCGCCTCTTGTCCCATGCCGTTCACGTGCACGCTGTAGTCGAGGATGGTGTTGGTCACGCTGCGCAGGTTCCATTTCGAGTACATCAGCCACATCTCGGGCGCGTTGTCGCCGTAGCCCGATTCGAGCATCATGCGCTCGCCATACACGGCCCAGCCTTCGACCATGGCGCCATTGCCGAACAGCGACTTGATCAGGGAAGGCGAGCGGTTGGCGTGCACCAGTTGCGCATAGTGGCCGGGGATCGCCTCGTGGATGTTCAGGATCTGGAGGATCCACTCGTTGTACTCGCGCAGGCTGCTCTCGGCCTGTTCCGGCGTGAGGTTGTCCATCGGCGTGACGTTGTAATACGTCTTGTCCTTCGAGCGGTAAGGGCCCGGCGCGTCGATGCTGGCGCCGGCCACGCCGCGCTGGTACATCGGCGTTTCGCGCACCTCGAGCGGCTTGCTCGGGTCCAGCGTCAACAGGTCGTGCTTGATCACCCAGTCCTGCAGGAGCGGGATCTGGCGCCGGATCTCGGCGAAGAAGTTCTCGCGTGCGACGTGGCGGCTCGATAACTTGTCGATCATCATGCCGATCTTCTGGAAGCGGTCCTGCGGCTTGGCGACGCCCGCCATATAGCGCGGCCACAGCTCGTCCGAGATGCGGTCCATGTTCGACAGCAGTTCCTCGCGCGTGACCAAGGCCTTGCGGAAGGTCTCTTCGGCGCTGGAGGACGACTGGATGTCGAGCGCGAACTTCTGCTCGTACAGCGCCTTGCCGGCGCGGAAGGGACGCGCCTTGCCGTTGGCCGCCTGGCGCTGCTCGACACCGTTCAAAAAGTCGACGTAACCCAGTACCGCGCTGCCGGCGTTGGCGATGCGCTGGGCGAAGATCGCCTTCTCTTGCGGCGTCAGGATCGATTCCTCGGCCGCCTTGCCCAGGTCGGCCAGCACGGCCAGCGTGCCCGGCGCCTGGCCGATCGCGAGCTGGGTGTGCTCGCGCGTCGGGTTGGTGATGGACGCCTGCGCCGCCGCGTAATAGTCGGGCACGTCGGCCAGGCGCTTGAGGATGGTGCGCAGGCGCTGCGGCTTGGCCGCGTAGTCGGTGTTCAGGATCAGGTCGAGCGGCGCGGCGACGTTGTACTGCGATGGGTTCCACTCGTGTTCGCGCCAGGTGGTGAGGCGCCAGCGGTCCTTCTCCAGCTTGTTGACCAGGAGGGCCAGGTCGGTGCGGTAGCGCGGCGACAGCTGCCTGGGATCAAGCTTGCCGAATTTTTCCAGCCACTCGTTGGCGAAGGCGAGCTGTTTCGCGCGCGTGTCGGCGTTCGGGATGGTGAGATTCGCGGCGTGGTCGAACTTGCCGACGTAGATGCCGCCCTCGGGATCCATGCGCCACAGGGCGGTCAGGTATTGCATGCTCAGGGTCGACATGCGGCGGTCGACGCGCGTTTCCGCGGCGTTGGCGCTGGCCGCCCCCGCGGCTGCGGCGCCGGCGCCGACCAGGGCCTTCTTGCCCTTGCTGGAAGTCTTCTTCTTGACGACCTTCGAGGATTTCGCCTTGCCCTTGGCTGGCTTGGAAGTGGCGGCGATGGCCGGCGTCAGTGCGAAACACGCCAGCAAGGCCGCCAGCGCGATTTTCGTTTTCATCATCGTATTCAGCCCTGTAACTAAGGAGATGTCTTGCTCGCGGGAGGCGCGAAGGCGTGCAGATTAGCACTAATTGCATCATTTGCGGGCAGCTGAAACATTCCGACACGCATGAATACCAATATTGACGAATCGATAAAATCAGCGCCCGAGTCCCGCCTTGAGCATCTCCAGCATATCCCCCGGCGACATGCGCGCCGCCATCTCGGTCCCTTCCAGCAGGCTGTCGGCCAGGTCGCGCTTGTGGCGGTGCAGGTCGACGATGCCTTCCTCGATCGTGCCGCGCGCGACCAGGCGGTAGATGGTCACCGGCCGCTGCTGGCCCATGCGGTGGGCGCGATCGGACGCCTGGTCCTCGACCGCCGGGTTCCACCACGGGTCCATGTGGATCACGTAGTCGGCCGCCGTCAGGTTGATGCCAACGCCGCCCGCCTTCAGGCTGATGAGGAACAGGTCGCCCTCGCCGGCCTGGAAGGCGTCCACGCGGCGCTTGCGTTCCTGGATCGGGGTCGATCCGTCCAGGTACTGGTAGGCGACGCCCTGGGCGTCGAGATACTGGCGGATCAGGGTCAGGTGGTCGACGAACTGGCTGAACACCAGCACCTTGTGCCGGTTCTCGAGCAGGTCCGTGGTCAGGCGCGCGAAGGTCGCCAGCTTGCTGCTGGCGATGCCGGCGCCGGGCGCCACCAGCTCGGGATTGCAGCAGGCGCGGCGCAGCCGCATCATCTCGGCCAGGATCTCGATCGCCTTCTGTCCCTCGGGCGCCTCGAGCGCGGCCAGCTTGTCGAGGGCCTGGCGCCGCAGCGATTCGTACAGCGCGTTTTCCTCGGCGCTCAGTTCCACCGGGACCACGATCTCGGTGCGCGGCGGCAGCTCGGACAGCACCTGCGCCTTGGTGCGGCGCAGGATGAAGGGCGCGGTCAGGCGTCGCAGGCGCGCGCGCGCGCCTGCTTCGGCGCGTTTGTCCTGGGCTTTCTCGATCGGGCGGGCGAAACGCAGCTGGAACTGGTCGGCGCTGCCCAGCAAGCCCGGATTGATGAAGCGGAACAGGTTCCACAATTCTCCCAGGTGGTTTTCCAGCGGCGTGCCGGTGGCCGCCATGCGGAAGTCCCCCTGCAGCGCCATCACCGCCTGCGAGCGCTTGGTGTGCATGTTCTTGATCGCCTGGGCCTCGTCGAGCACGATGCTGTGCCAGCGCCGGCCCTTGAAGCGCGCCGCTTCCAGCTGCAGCAGGCCGTAGCTGACCACGACCACGTCGAACGGCCCCGCGTCGTCGACCGTGGCGGCGCGTTCGCCGGGACCGAACAGCTTCAGCTTCAGGGTCGGCGCGAAGCGCGCCGCCTCGTCGATCCAGTTCAGGCACACCGAGGTCGGCGCCACCACCAGCGCCGGGCCGTCCTTGGCGCGCGTGAGCAGCAGCGCCAGCGCCTGCAGCGTCTTGCCGAGGCCCATGTCGTCGGCCAGGCAGGCGCCCACGCCCCAATGGGCCAGGCGCGCCAGCCACTGGAAGCCTTCGATCTGATAATCGCGCAGCTCGGCCTGCAGGGTGGACGGCAGTTCGGGCAGATGCGCCGCATTGTCGGCCATGCGTTTCAGGTGCCCCTGCCAGGCCTTGTCGGCGTCGACGTGGCCGGCGTCGCGCGCCAGCTCGTCCAGCGCGAAGCTGGCCAGCGCATGGGTGCGGATGCCGTCGCCGTGCAGTTCGCCATACGCGCCCAGCTCCGTCAGGCGCCGGTGCAGCTCGTCGGACAGGGCCAGGTATTCGTTCTCGCCCAGGGCCACGAAGCGGCTGCCGCTCTCCTGGATCTTTTCCAGCAGCGTGCGCAGGTTCATCACGCGGCCTTCGTCGATGACCACGTCGCCGCTGGCCGTGAACCAGTCGCGTTCGCGCCGGATCTGCACCCGCACCGACTTCGTCGTGGCCTTCTTCGTGACCCTGAACTTTTCTCCCTCGGGCCAGGCGACCACGATGGCGTCGGCATCCAGCGCGCGTAGCTGGTCGACCAGCTCCAATGCCAGCAGCGGCTGGCCGAGCAGCCATTCGCCGTGGTCCGGCTCCGCGTGTTCGAGGGCCTGGCATTTGCCGATCAGCTGGCGCTCGGCTTCGCGCTCGGCGTTCAAGTCGCGCCGCGCTTCGGTGCGGATGCCCTCGACGTCGGCGATCACATTGGCCGCGCCTTCCCCAGGGCCGTAATAGGCGCCGTCCGGCAGGGGGCGCACCAGCAGCTGCATACGCATGCCCTGCTGGTAGGGACGCAGCAGCACGTGCAGGCGCGGGTCGGCCGGCACGGTCTCGATATCGCTGCTGCTGGCGCCGATGTCCGATTGCACGGTGACGATCGACGACACCGCCCCGATCGCGCGCAGCACGCGGCGCTCGGCCGCCATCGGCACCGTCAAGCCTGCGCCGACGATGGCGGCGATGCGTCGGTGCTCGTCCCTGACGTGCACCAGGCGCAGGCGGGTCGGCGTCTCGCGCGTGACCACGACCTCGCCGTCGCCGTCTTCCACCGGCGGATGCAGCACGATCGACACCATCTCGCCCTGTTTCTTGACCAGCAGTTCCGGCTCGCCCGGCAGCAGCTCGACCCGGGTGCCGGGCGAATCCATCCAGAACAGCAGCGGATGGCCGACCAGGGCGGCCAGCGCCTTGTGCACCTCGAGCTCGAAACGGATGCCGCTGCCGGCGTAGTAGCGGCGGCCGGCGATCGCGTTCACCGCCTGCAGGTCTTGCGCGGTGAGGAAGTCGAGCGCGGCGCCTTCCTCGGCCAGGCGTTTCAGGCCCATGGCGCGGCCGCGGCTCCAGCCGCCTTGCGCGTCGCGCTTCTGCTCGCGCGGCTCCAGCTCCTGCACCCCCAGGTGCGGGTCGTAGCGGATCAGCCAGACCAGGCGCGACTCGCGGACGTTTTCCACGTTCGCCGCCGGCTGCAGGTTGATCAGGGCGTTCAGCTGGCGTTCCCACGGTTCCTCGCGCGCGAACCAGCCGGTCATGTCGGGCAAGCGGTGCCTGCGTCGCAGTTCACTGGCGCGCGCTTCGTGGGCCAGGTGGCCGGCCTGGCCCATCTGCGCCAGCACGCCGGCCAGCTGGGCCGACCACAGGTCGAAGCCGGCCGCCTCGGATTGCAGCAGCATGTCTTCCAGCCGTGCGCGCTGGTCGTTCAATGCGGGCAGGGCCAGCCAGTGATGGATCAGGGCGCGGAACACGGTCGGTTCCAGCGACAGCTCCCAGCTGCGCGTGCCGAACAGCGCGGCGTCGACGGTGCCGCGCTGGATCTCGTGCAGCATGCCGAGCTGGAACCAGACCGCGTTGTCGGGCCGCTGCACCGCGCGCGTCTCGATCTCGAGCCAGGCATCGGCCAGCTTGCGGTAAGCCGGATCGCTGCTGCGCAGCAGGGCGGCCATCGCGATGTGCGCGCAGTGGCCGTCGAACACGGCCTTGCGCTTGCCCGTTTCGCGCCTCAACTGCTTGAGGGAGGCGTCGATCCCGGCCAGGCCGCTATCCAGATCGTCGCGCAGCACCTGCACCACGCTGCGCAGGAACAGGCCGGGCGAATCGCCTGTTTCGTTCACCAGCGACAAGGCGTCATCCAGGCGCCCGCACAGGATGTAGTGCTCGCCCAGCGAGCGGCGCAGCGGGCTTTCCGGGCTGCTGCGCGCCACCAGTCGCTCGGCGTACTCGCGTACCGCTGGCGCAAGCTGGGGTTCGCTGCGCGCATGCATGACCAGGATGTGCAGGATGCCTTCGCGCAGGCGCGGGTGGATGCGCTCCATCATGCCTGGCGCGAACGGGCGCGCGCAGACGTCGACCAGCGGATGCAGGTAGCTCGCCTCATGGCAGCGCTGGCAGGCGTCCAGCAGGGGGGAAACGACGTCGTGTTCCTGTCCGGTCAGCAGGGCGATGCGCAGCAGCGCCAGGCCCTGGCGGTAGCTGCGCAGCATCAGGTTGCCCTGCCAGTCGCGCCGCACGGTCGAGACCTGGCCATAGGCCGCGGCCACGCTATCGAACAGGCCATCGTCGAGAGCCGCGTCCAGCACCGGCCAGGACAGCTCGGGCGCGATGGCGGCGCCGCGCTCGCCCATCTCGACCACCAGCTTGCGCTCGCGCAGGCGCGCCAGTTCATCGACCCATTGCGCGATCGGCAGCGCCACCCCCAGCGCCCGCATATGCTCCAGGATGCGCTGGCGGCCCATCGGTTCGCCCGCGATCGCCAGCACGACCAGCAGCGCCCGTTCTTCCGCCGTGCAGGCGGCCAGGCGCGCGTTCACATCGTCAGTCGTCATGCGAGGTTGTCGATCTCCACCGCCGGCAGGCCGTCCGGCACCGGGATGCCGAACACGCGCAGATAGAAGTACAACTCCGCTTCCAGCGTGCGCACCACGCTGTCTGCCTTGCGGAAGCCATGGCCTTCGCCTTCGAGCGTCAGGTAGGCCACCGGCAGCTTGCGCGCGCGCAGCGCCTCGACCACGCTCTCGGACTGCTGCGGCGGCACCACCTTGTCGTCCAGGCCCTGGAAGAAGATCATCGGCCGCCGCAGTTTATCGGTATGGTGGATCGGCGAGCGCTCGCGGTACACCGCCGCGGCGGTTTCCGGCGGCGCGATCAGGTACTGGTTGTAGTGCGACTCGAACTTGTGCGAGTCGGCGTCCAGGCCGGCCAGGTCGGACACGCCGTAGTAGCTGGCGCCGGCCTTGAAGACGTCGTGGAAGCCGAGCGCCGACAGCACGGTCAGGCCGCCGGCGCTGCTGCCGCGGATCAAGAGGCGTTCGGGATCGACGATGCCCTGCGCCGCCAGGTGGCGCGCGCCGGCCACGCAATCCTCGACGTCGACCACGCCCCATTGATGCTTGAGCAGGTTGCGGTAGGCGCGCCCGAAGCCGGTGCTGCCGCCATAGTTCACGTCGAGCACGGCGAAGCCGCGGCTGGTCCAGTATTGGGTGGACAGCTTCAGGGTGCTGGCCGCCATGCCGGTCGGGCCGCCGTGGCCGATCACGATCAGCGGCGGCAGTTCGCCCGCCGGGGGCGCGTGGTCGGCATTGGTCGGCGCGTAATAGAAGGCGTGGGCGGTGCGACCATTCGCACTCGGATAATCGATCGCCAGCGGCACCGACAGGTAGCCGGTGGCCGGCAGTTGCGGGATCGAATGGGCCAGCACCTCGCTGCTGTTGTTGGCCAGGTCGATCCGCGCCAGTTCCGGCGCGATGGTCGGCGCGCCGCCCAGCACGGCCACGGCGTCGCCCTGCACCCGCAGCTCGCGGATCTCTTCGTACGGCGACTCCAGCGGCAGCAGCTTGCCGTCCGACAGGCGCGCCAGATAGCTGACGCCTTGTTCGACGTAGGCGCACACGATCTCGTCCTCGGAACGGAAGCCGTACAGCGAACCGCCGAAACTCCAGTGCGGGCCGCCGAATTCGGCATCGACCGGGCACAGCGCATGCACCACGCCGTGGTCGTAGCGGTACAGGTTCCACCAGCCGCTGCGGTCCGACACGAAGTGCAGCACGCCGCCGGGCGACCACTCGGGCTGGCAGATCGATTCGTCGGGGCCGCCCGCGACCAGGCGGCCGTTCACCAGCGTCCCATCGGCGGCCACGTCGGCCAGCCACAGTTCCGTGCCTTCCCACGGCATGCGCGGATGGTCCCAGCACAGCCAAGCCAGCTGGCGGCCATCGGGCGACAGGCGCGGCGCCGCATAGAAGTCGTTGCCGTCCACGAGCACGGTCTCGACACCGTCGAAGCCGACCGCGGCCAGCGTATTGACGGGGTGGGCGGCGCCGGCCGAATGGTCCTCGCGTACCGCGACCAGGCGCTGGCGCGCGCCGTCGAGCACGAAGTCGGCGAAGCGGTGGCCCGTGCCCTCGGCGCTCACGGCGACCGGCTGTCCGCCGATCTCGACCCGGTACAGGCGGTTGTCCACATGGTGCGAGAACCAGGCCACGCCGCCCGCCAGCAGGCAGGCGCCGCCGCCGTATTCATGGACGCGGCTGCGCACATTGAAGGGCGCCGGCGTCAGCTCGCGCGTGCCGGCGGCGTCGTGCACCATGAGCGTCGTGCGTCCGCCCTCGCTGGCGCGGCCTTCGAGCCAACCCAGGCGCGGACCGTCGAGCATCGTTTGGGACAACGGCACCGCGCCAGCCGCGACCACCGCGGCGCTGATCGGGGAGGGCCAGGCGCCGCAAGGCAAAGGATGTTTGCTGGTGGCAATCGTCATGATCCGGACTCTTTCCTTGGTGGGGGCGCCTATTATAGTGTTCGCCCAAGAATGCGATAATAGCCGTTTCCTTACCAACGCCATTGTCAGCCATGCCACAATTTGCCCCGCTCCAGAACGACACCTTCCTGCGTGCGCTGTTGCGCCAGCCAACCGACTACACCCCGGTATGGCTGATGCGGCAGGCAGGCCGCTACCTGCCGGAATACCGCGCCACCCGCGCGCGCGCCGGCTCGTTCCTGGGGTTGGCGAAGAATCCCGACTACGCCACCGAAGTCACGCTGCAGCCGATCGACCGCTACCCGCTGGACGCGTCGATCCTGTTCTCGGACATCCTGACGGTGCCGGACGCGATGGGCCTGGGCCTGTATTTCGCCGACGGCGAAGGCCCGAAGTTCGAGCGTCCGCTGCGCAGCGAGGCCGAAGTCAACGCCCTGGCCGTGCCCGACATGGCGTCGCTCGACTATGTGTTCAAGGCGGTGACCTCGATCCGCACCGCGCTGAACGGCCGCGTGCCGCTGATCGGTTTCTCGGGCAGCCCGTGGACACTGGCTTGCTATATGGTCGAAGGCGGCGGCTCGCGTGAATTCCATACGGTCAAGAAGATGCTGTACAGCCGTCCGGACCTGATGCACCGCATCCTGGACATCAATGCGCAGGCCGTGACCCAGTACCTGAACGCCCAGATCGACGCCGGCGCCCAGGCCGTGATGATCTTCGATTCCTGGGGCGGGGCGCTGGCCGACGGCGCCTACCAGGAGTTCTCGCTGGAGTACATGCGCAAGATCGTCGCCGGCCTGAAGCGCGAACACGACGGCGTGCGCATCCCGGCCATCGTCTTCACCAAGGGCGGCGGCATCTGGCTCGACGAGATGGCCGACATCGGCGCCGACGTGCTGGGCCTGGACTGGACCATGAACCTGGGGCGCGCGCGCAAGCTGGTGGGCGACCGCGTGGCGCTGCAGGGCAACCTCGATCCGGCCATCCTGTTCGCCGAACCGGACCAGATCCGCGCCGAAGTCGAGCGCTCGCTCGCCGCCTATGGCGCGCCGTCGAGCGGCCATGGCCACGTGTTCAACCTGGGCCACGGCATCTCGCAATTCACGCCGCCGGAATCGGTCAGCGCCATGGTCGACGCCGTCCACAGCTTCAGCCGCAAGCAGCGCGCCGCCTGAGTCATCCTCCGGACTGGCGGCCCTCTTGACAAGGCCGCCAGTCACCCCCTCACTTGTTCACAACTTCCTAAAAGCGGGTAAAAATTCCTGTGGACATCTCAGCATCTTCTGAATCAACGTAAAACGATGATTTATAAGTGTTTTTTGCTTGAGGGTAGTGCTGAGTGCGTCCTGCACCACAAGGTTGTCCAGTAGAATTCAGCCAATTTTGGCTCTTGTTCACAAAGTTATCAACAGACGTTTTAGCAATGGGGAAAAGTGCTTGGTTTACCGGGACTTAGCGTGCTTCTTCAAGTATTGCCTTAGGTTTGTGATGCAACGCAGCGAGTTTTCCACCTCCGCCACCCCAGTTATGCACAACGCGGAAAAAGCCCTCGAGCTTGTTAACAGGTGTCAGGGTGAATATGCAAGTCATTGATTCATAAGAAAAAAATTCTCTTGAATTTGAGAATTATCGATTGCGACTTGATCTAACGTAAACCTTTGATGGGGTCAAGTCCCACGCTATTCACAAAGTTTTCCACAGATTTGCACAGGGCCCAGATTGTCAACCAGCACCGATAGCACGCATTGCTTCCTCGAAGTCGTGCTCGATACACCGCTGAACAGCAGTTTCGACTACCGCTGGCCATGCCGGCCGGGCGAAGAACCGCTGCCCGGCCAGCTGGCGCTGGTGCCGTTCGCGCGCCGCGAGGTCATGGCGCTGATCGTGGCGGTCAAGTTCGAGACCGATGTCGCGCCCGAAAAACTGAAGGATGCGCTGGCCGTGCGCAGCCAGCTGTCCCCGCTGCCGGAGCGCTGGATCGCCCTGGCGCGCTTCGCCGCCGACTACTACCAGCGTCCGCTGGGCGAGGTGGCGCTGCCCGGCCTGCCCAAGAACCTGCGCGTGCCCAAGACGGTGGCGCTGGACCGGGCCCTGAAAAAACTGGCCAAGCTCGACCAGGCACAAGATGCGACGGCGGTCGACATGCCGGTGCTGAACCCCGCCCAGCAGGAGGCGGCCGCCGCGATCGGCGGCGCCGACGGCTTCACGCCGCTGCTGCTGTGGGGCGTGACCGGCAGCGGCAAGACCGAGGTCTACCTGCAGGCTTGCGCCCGCGTGCTCGCGCGCGACCCGCAGGCGCAGATCCTGATCATGGTCCCCGAGATCAACCTGACGCCCCAGCTCGAAGGGAATATCCGGGCCCGCTTCCCGGGCATGATGCTGGCCACCCTGCACAGCAGCCTGTCCGAGGGCGAGCGCATGCTGCACTGGCTGGCCGCGCATGGCGGCCAGGCGCGCATCGTGCTCGGCACCCGGCTGGCGATCCTGGCCTCGCTGCCGAACCTGCGGCTGATCGTGATCGACGAAGAGCACGACCCCTCGTACAAGCAGCAGGAAGGCTTGCGCTATTCGGCGCGCGACCTGGCCGTGTGGCGCGCGCACCAGCTGGGAATCCCGATCGTGCTCGGCTCGGCCACGCCGTCGCTCGAATCCTGGCATCACGCGCGCTCGGGACGCTACCGGCGGCTGGACCTGCGCGAGCGCGCCGTGCGCGACGCCGTGCTGCCGAAAGTCAGGCTGGTGGACATGGAACGCGACCGCCCGCGCGACGGGCTGACGAGCGAGGTGCTGGCGGCCCTGCGCGGGCGGCTGGAGCGCGGCGAGCAGTCGCTCCTGTTCCTGAACCGGCGCGGCTACTCCCCGGTGATCTGTTGCGACGCCTGCGGCTGGATCAGCAACTGCACCCGCTGCACCGCCTTCATGGTGCTGCACAAGCCCGAGCACCGGCTGCGCTGCCACCACTGCAGCCTGGAGTTGCGCATTCCGCGTTCCTGCCCGACCTGCGGCAACGTGGACCTGCAGCCGCTGGGACGCGGCACCCAGCGCGTGGAAGAGGGATTGCAAGCGATGTTCCCCGAGGCGCGCATCCTGCGCATCGACGCCGACTCCACGCGCCTGAAGGGCAGCGCGCAAGCCGCCTTCGACAGCGTGCACCGGGGCGAGGTGGACATCCTGATCGGCACGCAGATGGTCGCCAAGGGCCACGACTTCAAGAAGCTGACCCTGGTCGGGATCCTGAACCCCGACACCGCCCTGTTCTCGCAGGATTACCGCGCCAGCGAGCGCCTGTTCGCCCAGCTGATGCAGGTGGCGGGGCGGGCCGGCCGCGCCGGCGCGCCGTCCGAGGTGCTGGTGCAGACGCGGTATGCGCAGCATCCGCTGTACGGCGCGGTGATGCGCCACGATTACGAACGTTTCGCCGGCCAGCTGCTCGAAGAGCGCAAGGAAGCAGGCCTGCCGCCCTTCATGTACCAGGCCTTGCTGCGGGCCGAGGCGAAGGAGCTGCCGATCGCGATCGCATTCCTGGAAGCGGCGCGCGACTGCCTGCCCAGCGACGCCATCCTGATCAACGACCCGATCCCGATGACGATGACGCGGGTCCACAACATGGACCGCGCCCAGCTGCTGGTCGAGTCCAGCTCGCGGCCCGCGCTGCAGGCCTTCCTGCGGGTCTGGATCGATCAGCTGCGGGCGATGAAGTCGCGCGTGAAGTGGTCGCTCGAGGTCGACCCGCTCGACATTTAAGTCAAGCCGCAGCCCTGGCGCCGCTGCGGCGGCGCTTGGCATAGCCCATCAGCGCCAGGCCGGCGCCGAGCAGCAGGCCGGTGGCCGGTTCGGGCACTTCGCCAGGTTCTTCCCCGGCTGCCGGTTCCACGTTGAAGGTGATGGTGCCGAAGTCCCACTGGCCGTCCACCCCCAGCAGATCGTCATAGTCTTCGAAGAATTCCAGGCGCAGGATGCCGTCGACGCCGACTTCGAACGCCAGGCCCAGGTCGACCAGGTCGGCGAACCCCGAGTAGCTCAGGGTGCCCGGGAACCACTCCGCGATGCCCGGCGTGAAGAACACGCCTTCGGTCTGCTTGGAATTTTCGAAAGCGACGACCATGTCCGCCAGCCAGCTCGGCGAATCGGCGGTCAGGGTGAAATCGTAGGCGATGCTGGTGACGAGCGAGTTGGCGCCGATGTCGAGCAGGACGACCGTGTTGTCGGCGTCGCCGCGCAGTCCATGACTCTGGATGCCGGTGACATCGAAGGTGATCGGCGCGGCGAACAGCGACGACGAGGCGAACAGCGACAAGCTGACAAGCAGTTTCTTGAAGGTAGCAAGTTTCATGACGATCTCCCTGGTTGTGGAATTCACCGATGAGCAACAAGCGTGCCGGGGGACGTGGCTTCTTGCAATCAACTGATTTCTAACGAGAAATTAATAAAGTATGGCTGCGATACCGGAGGGTATGTAAAGTTGCTCGACATGCAATATGAATACGGTGCCGGATGCGGGGCCGACCCGGCGCATGCGGCAGGGCCGGATTCGCCACCGGCAGCGGCAAAATAGCGTATCGTTTTGCCTGTCATTAGCGCAGCAGCGGAGACCAGCAATGAAACAACTGAACGTGGACGTCGCCATCATCGGCACCGGCACCGCCGGCATGACCGCCTACCGCGCCGCCAAGGCGCAAGGGGCGCGCACGGTGGTGATCGAGAGCGGCCAGTACGGCACCACCTGCGCCCGGGTCGGCTGCATGCCGAGCAAGCTCCTGATCGCGGCGGCCGAGGCGTCCCACGTGATCGACACCTGCGCGCCATTCGGCGTGCATGCCGGTGAAAAACGCATCGACGGCCGCGCCGTGATGGAACGGGTCAAGCGCGAACGCGACCGCTTCGTCGGCTTCGTGCTCGAAGGCGTGGAGGCGATGCCGGTGCAAGACCGCCTGCAGGGCCGGGCGCGCTTCACCGGCCCCTGCACGCTGGTGGTCGACGACCACACCGAGATCCAGGCCGGCCGCATCGTGATCGCCACCGGCTCCACGCCGCTGCGCCTGCCGCAACTCGAGAACGTCGGTCCCGGCGTCGTCACCAGCGACGACGTGTTCTATTGGGACGACCTGCCGCGCTCGGTGGCCGTGATCGGCACCGGCGTCATCGGTCTCGAACTGGGCCAGGCCATGGCGCGGCTCGGCGTGCGCGTGCGTTTCTACGCGCGCGGCGGCAGCATCGCCAACATCACCGATCCGGAAGTGCTGCGCTGCGCGGGACGGGTCTTGATGGAAGAACTCGACATCGCCTTCCAGACCGAGGTGGTCGGGGCCGTGCAAAAGGGCGACGAGGTGGCGCTGACGGTGCGCGATGCGCTGGGCAAGGAAAGCACCGAGCGCTTCCAGTACGTGTTGATGACGGCCGGCCGCACGCCGAACGTGCATGACCTGGGACTGGAGCATACGGGGCTGGAGCGGGGGCCGGACGGCATCCCCGTGTTCGATGCGCGCACCATGCAGTGCGGCACCAGCAACATCTTCATCGCGGGCGACGCCAACAACGAACGCCCGCTGCTGCACGACGCGGCCGACCACGGCAAGATCGCCGGCGACAACGCGGGCCGCTACCCGGACGTGCGTCCGGGCCTGCGCCGCGCGCCGATCGCGGTCGCCTTCACCGAGCCGAACATCGCCACCCTGGGCAAGAACTACAAGGCCCTGTGCGCCGGCGGCCAGCGCAAGTTCGCGGTCGGCAGCGTGTCGTTCGCCAACCAGGGCCGCAGCCGGGTCATGTTGCAGAACAAGGGGATGTTGCGGGTGTATGCCGAGTATGGCACCCGGCTGTTCCTGGGCGCCGAGATGATCGCGCCGCGCGCCGAACACCTGGCCCATCTGCTGTCATGGGCATTCCAGATGCGCCTGACGGTCGACCAGATGCTCGAGATGCCGTTCTACCACCCGGTGATCGAGGAGGGCGTGCGCACCGCGCTGCGCGACCTGGCCGCCAACCTCTCCAAGGGCGAGAGCCAGACCGATGCGGCCGATACCGAGCCCGGCACCTAACGCAGGATGGAAGGCTGCGCCCTCCACGCGGTCGGCGCAGCGAATTAATTCAGCAACGCAGTGTTCAGCTTGCCTTCGCTGGCGAGCTTGCGCAGGATGCGCACCGTGTCGAGGTCGGCTTCTTCATATGCCGACTTCTTGAACTCGTCATACATCGCATTGGCCGGATCGACGTGCTCGCCGGTGCCGTCGTCGTAGCAAAAACGCACCAGCAGCATGGCGTTGGTCGGCGCTTCGATGATCATGCGCAGGCTCGAGGCCGCGATCTCGCCCTGGGCCGGCACCTCATAGCGCACTTCCTGCAGCGGGGTCAGGAAAACCTGGTCTTCGATCACCAGGTCGCCGAAGGTCAGGCGGCGGCGGAAAGCGCCCGCCTCGCGCTCGACGATCTCGCTGGCGTCCAGGTGCGGAATGAACATCTTCGGGTCCTCGGCGCGCAGGACCAGGCCATGCCAGACCTGCTCGCGGGTGAGGGTGTCGATCAGCGGGTTCATCGGGTCGTTGATTTCTACGAGATGTTCGAATTTCATAGGGCGTATGTCCAGAAAATAGAGCCGCAGCGGAGCAAACCGCAAAGGACGCATGTTACTCGATTGCGCGCCCGCGCGTCCGGCGTCGTCCGCTCGGGCCATCCCGGCCGGTGTTGCAATCCGCAGTGTTGCAATCCGGTTTATGCGGCGCGCGCCATCGCCCGCTGAGCCCGCCAGATTGTTACAATCGCTGCCTGTCCCTCCAGAAATAATTCCCATGTCCAATGCACCAAGATTCGGCCTCAACGGGCCGCAGAGCGAAGCCGCGCTATACCTCGACGGCCCATGCCTGGTGCTGGCCGGCGCCGGCTCGGGCAAGACCCGCGTGATCACGCAAAAGATCGCCTACATGATCGAGCATTGCGGCTACGATCCGCGCACCATCGCCGCGCTGACCTTCACCAACAAGGCGGCGCTCGAGATGCAAGAGCGCATCGGCAAGCTGCTCAAGCAGCCCAAGCAGGCCAAGCAATTGACCGTGTCCACCTTCCACTCGCTGGGCGTCAAGATCCTGCGCCAGGAAGCGGCCGGGGTCGGCTTGAAGGACAAGTTCTCGATCATGGACAGCGACGATTGCTACACCATCGTGTCGAGCCTGGCCCTGACCACGGACAAGCAGGAAATCCGCGCCATCCAGAACGCGATCTCGCTGTGGAAGAACGGCCTGGTCGACCCGGAAGACGCGATCAAGGCGGCGCGCGACGAGGACGAGGCCCTGGCCGGACGGGTCTACCGCAGCTACGTGGCGACCCTGCAGGCTTACCAGGCGGTCGACTTCGACGACCTGATCCGCCTGCCGGTGGAACTGTTTCGCAATAACGAACCGATCCGCGACCGCTGGCAGCGGCGCCTGCGCTATCTGCTGATGGACGAATACCAGGACACCAATACCTGCCAGTACGAGCTGGTCAAGCTGCTGGTGACGGGCCTGGGCAAGAAGCCGATGTTCACGGCGGTCGGCGACGACGACCAGGCGATCTATGCCTGGCGCGGCGCCTCGGTCGAAAACCTCAAGACGCTGGGCGACGATTTCCCCGACCTGAAGGTGATCAAGCTCGAGCAGAACTACCGCTCCACCACCCGCATCCTGCAGGCGGCCAACGCCGTCATCGGCAACAACCCGAAGCTGTTCGAGAAGTCGCTGTGGTCCGAGCACGGCCTGGGCGAGCCGATCAAGGTGCTGGGCATGCAGAACGACGACCAGGAAGCCGACCAGGTCGCGATCATGATCTCGGCCGACCACTTCCAGCGCAAGAACAAATGGACGGACTACGCGATCCTGTACCGCGGCAACCACCAGGCGCGCGTGATCGAACAGGCGCTGCGCAAGGAGCGCATTCCCTACACGATGTCCGGCGGCCAGAGCTTTTTTGACAAGGCGGAGATCAAGGACATCATCGCCTACCTGCGCCTGATCGCCAACCAGGACGACGACCCGGCCTTCATCCGCGCCGTGACGACGCCCAAGCGCGGCGTCGGCATGGCCACGCTGGAAGTGCTCGGTGAGTTTTCCAAGCAGTGGAACTGCTCGCTGTTCGAGGCGGCGAGAAAGGGCGGTATCGAGGCCAAGCTGGCCGAGCGCCAGCTGGGGCCGCTACGCGACTTCTGCCACTTCATCGCCGAGCTGGAAGACCGCGCCACCCGGCCGGGGCCATCGGGCAGCGGCGACCATGCGGCCGAGGTGCTCGACGACATGATGAAGGAGATGAACTACGAGCACTACCTGTACGAAAACTTCGACGACCGCGCGGCCCAGGGCAAGTGGCAGAACGTGCTCGAGTTCACCAACTGGCTGAAAGACCGCGGCCGTGGCGGACGCGACCGCGATGGCGAGGAAAAGAACCTGCTCGAACTGACCCAGATGGTGGCCCTGATGTCGATGCTCGAGGGAGCCGACGAGGAACAGGATGCCGTGCGCATGTCGACCCTGCACGCCTCCAAGGGACTGGAATATCCGCACGTCTACCTGGTCGGGGTGGAAGAGGGCATCTTGCCGCACAAGGGCGATCCGGACGCGTCGGTCGAGTCGATCGCGGCGCGGATCCAGGAAGAGCGCCGCCTGATGTATGTGGGCATCACGCGCGCCCAGCGCACGCTGCACGTGAGCTGGTGCAAGCGCAGGAAACGAGCGGGCGAACTGGTCAATTGCGATCCCTCGCGCTTCATCAAGGAGATGGCGCTGGACGTGGGCGAGGCGGCGCCGATGGAAAGCGAAATCCTGAGTCCCAAGGAAAGATTGGCGAACCTGAAAGCCTTGTTGGCAACACCCAGACCGGTTCCTGAATAAGTTGGAAATTGAACGTTGCGCGTAAGCCTTGGCGGATCGACAAGACCTGCGCACGATTGAAATCGCATTTGACTTCGACTGTCGAGCAAGAAATACTTGCCCGAATGCGAGTTTTTCGATAGCTAAAGTTCCACGGCAATTGCTGTGTGGCAAGCGCAACGTTTTCTATTCCGATTCATGGCCACCGTTTCCGATATCACCGACACCCCGCTCTCGGGCTTGAACCACATCGACGCCCTGCTGGACAAGGGGCCCGACTGGAATTACCTCAGCAATTCCAACGCCAACGTCCTGTTCTACACCTTCTCGACGGCGTCGGGCAACGAAACCGGCAAGACCGGCCAGGAAGCGTTCAGCGCCGCCCAGCAGGCGGCAACCCGCGCCGCCTTCACCTATCTGCAGCAAATTACCGGCATCGAATTTCGCGAGACGGGATCCGGGACGGCGGCCCAGATTCACCTGGCGAACATCGATCTCGAGGGCCAGTACACGACCGGCCTGTGCAGCTGGCAGGCCGGCTACCGCTCGACCTCGAACGGCACGCTGACCGAGTACACGGCCAACGCCTATGTGTACCTGGACAACGCCGAGCGGCGCCACATCACCGAGAACCTGACGGCGGGCACCCAGGGCTATGAAACTCTGTTGCACGAGCTGGGCCACGCACTGGGCCTGAAGCATTCTTTCCGCGAGGGTGTGGCAGGCGAGATCGTTTTGCCCGGCAACGAAAACAATACCAGCAACACGCTGATGTCCTACGACTCCCTCGGCGGCTGGCACAGCACCTACAGTCCCTATGACATCGCCGCCTTCAACTGGCTGTACGGTGGCGACGGCCTGCGCGGAGAGCTCGGTCTCAACGGCAGCGGCGGTCGCTATATCACCGGCAGCTATAAGGACGACGTCCTGGTGGGCACCCAATTCAACGACACTTTGCAAGGTAATGGAGGCAACGACATGATCGACGGCGGAGCAGGAATCGATACGGTGGTCTACAACGGCAACCGCAACAGCTATACGTTCGGCACCCTGGCCGATGGCGGACTAGCGGTCTCGGGAGCGGAGGGAACGGATACCCTGCGCAATATCGACTGGCTGCAGTTTGCCGACATGAAGGTCGAGCGCGCCAACGTGGTGAGCTCGGACACGGTGGCCCCAGCGGCGCCGGTGATGGCGATCACCCAGAACGGGCTGCTGTATGCGAACAGCAACCGGCCGCTCATCAATGGCACTGCGGAAGCGAATGCCACCATCAAGGTCTATATCGGCGACCGCCTGATCGCCACCGCCACTGCCGACGCCAATGGCTTGTGGAATGCCCGGGCCACGGAAACGCTGGCGGATGGCTTCAACTACCAGGCATTCGCGACCGCGACTGACGCGGCGGGCAATGTGTCGGCGAACAGTGCGGTAGTGCCTTTCCACGTGGACGCCACGGCGCCATCCGTCCCGACGGTGAGCGCGACGCTGGCCGCCGGCGGCAACCGTCCGGTGTTCACCGGCACCGGCGATGCCGGCACCACGATCGAGCTGTATCGCGACAGCGACTTTACCAAGATCGGCAGCGCGGTCGTCGGCGCCGACGGCAAGTGGGTGCTGAACTCGCATCCACTGCCCAATGGTAATTACAATGTTGTCGTCACCTCGCTCGATGCCGCGGGTAATGCGCGCGCCGGACAAGCCACCGTCAGCCTGGCGATCAACAACAACGGTTACCAGGCCGGCACCGCCAATGGCGACACCATCACCATCAATCCCGGCAGCACCGCGGTGGACGCGGGCGCCGGCATCGATACCGTCGTGTTCAACGGCAACCGCGCGGACTACAGGCTGCGCGACGAGACCTGGGGCTTCTCGGCGACTGCCGCCAATGGCGAAGTGGACGGCCTGTTCAATGTCGAGCGGATCAAGTTCAACGATGGCTACAAGGCGATCGACATCGACGGCGCGGCCGGCGAAGTGTTCCGCCTCTACCAGGCCATCTTCGACCGTGCGCCTGACCTCGGCGGCATGGGCTATTGGCTGCACCGCCGGGATACGGGAACCGAGCTGATGCAGATTGCCAAGGAGTTCATGAGCATCACGGCGCCGGACGGCACCATCGAATTCGAGACGCTGTACGGAAAGAACTTGAGCAATGAACAATTCATTGTCGAGCTGTACGACAATGTGCTGAACCGCGCTCCCGATGCCGGCGGCCAGGCCTACTGGCTGCAGCAGATCCAGCTGCACAGCCGCGAGCAGATCCTCATGGCGTTCAGCGAGAGCCCGGAAAACAAGGTGAACGTGGTCGAGCTGATCGCCCAGGGCATCGACTACGTGCCTTTCGCCTGATCGGCGGCGGCAAGGCTGGCATAATGCCGGCTTTGCCGGAGTCCGCCATGACCCAGGAAGACCGCTTCGTCAGTCTCGAAATCAAGCTCGCCCAGCAGGAAGACCTGTTGGACGAGCTGAACAAGACCATCTACCGCCAGGATCGCCGCATCGACCAGCTCGAGGCGATGGTCGCCAAGCTGGCCGACCACGTGCGCACCCTGCGCGACGCCGGCCAGGCGCCCCTCAACGAACGTCCACCGCATTACTGACGCCGCGCCGCATGGCCGGCCTGGCCATGCATACATGTCTTTACGCGCGTAAGTACGGGGCGTGTTTCCTGATACATTGCAATACTTTTTAATTGTGACGGTGGGCATGCAAGCCTGCTATGATCTTCAGCGCACTGCCGTCGAGCTAGCCCCGACGGCGCCTTCCCTAGTGTTCGCGAAAGACCTCATGACCCGTCCACAACTGCTCATCATCGCAGCCAGCGTGGCGCTGGCGCATGCAACCGCAATTGCCGCCCCCGCCGCTCCCGCGCTCGACGCCTCCAACCCCTTCGCCCAGCCCAGCAGCCTGCCGCTGAACTACCCGGCCTTCGACAAGATCAAGGACGCGCACTTCCTGCCCGCCTTCCATGCCGGCATGCGCGAAGAACTGCGCGAAGTCGAAGCGATCGCGGGCGACAAGGCCGCGCCTACTTTCGAGAACACCATCGTGGCGCTGGAACGTTCCGGCCAGCTGCTGGCGCGTGTGGTCGCGACCTTCTCGAACCTGCAGGGCGCCAACACCAACGACACGCTGGACGCGGTCGACCGCGAGATGTCGCCCAAGCTGGCGGCCCACTCCGACGCCATCCACCTGAACCCGAAACTGTTCGCGCGCGTGAAAGCGCTGCACGACAAGCGCGATACGCTGGGCCTGGACGCCGAGTCGGTCCACCTGCTCGAGCGCTATTACAAGGAATTCGTGCGCGCCGGCGCCAACCTGTCCAAGGCCGACCAGGCCAAGCTGAAGAAATTCAATGGCGAGATCGCCTCGCTGCAGTCGGACTTCCAGCAGCGCGTGCTCAAGGGCGCCAATGCCGCGGCCCTGATCGTGAACACCCGCGCCGAACTGGCCGGCATGAGCGATGCGCAGATCAGCGCCGCCGCCGACGAAGCCGCCAAGCGCGGCCAGAAAGGCAAGTTCGCGATCCCGATCGTGAACACCTCGAGCCAGCCGGCCCTGTCGTTCCTGACCTCCCGCGCCACGCGCGAGCGCCTGATGAAGGCGTCGCTGGAACGCGGCACCCATGGCGGCCAGTTCGACACCACGGAGCAGGTGCTGCGCCTGGTCAAGCTGCGCGCCGAGCGCGCCGTGCTGCTGGGCTACCCGAACTTCGCGGCCTATTCGCAGGAACTGGAAACCGCGCGCAACCCGGCCGCCGTCAACAAGCTGCTGGGCGACCTGGCCGCGCCTGCCGTCAACAACGCCAAGAAGGAAGCGGCCGAGATCCAGAAGGTCATCGACAAAGAGGGCGGCAAGTACCAGGTCGCCGCCTGGGACTGGCCGATGTACCAGGACAAGGTGCGCGCCGCGACCTTCAACTTCGACGAGAGCCAGCTGCGCCCTTACTTCGAATTGAATCGCGTGCTGGTCGACGGCGTGTTCTTCGCCGCCACCAAGGAATTCGGCATCACCTTCAAGCAGCGCACCGACCTGCCGGTGTACAACCCGGACGTGACCGTGTACGACATCTTCGACGTCGACGGCAAGCCGTTGGCGATCTTCATCTTCGACCCCTATGCCCGCGGCAACAAGCAGGGCGGCGCCTGGATGAACGAATACGTCTCGCAGTCGCACCTGCTGGGTCACAAGCCGGTGATCGGCAACCACCTGAACATCCCCAAGCCGCCGAAGGGCGAGCCGACCCTGCTGACCTACGATGAAGTGGTCACCACCTTCCACGAGTTCGGCCACGCACTGCACGGCATGTTCTCGAACGTGAAGTATCCGAAGTTCTCGGGCACCAACGTGCCGCGCGACTTCGTCGAGTATCCGTCGCAGGTCAACGAGATGTGGGTGACCTGGCCCGAGGTGCTGGCCAACTACGCCAAGCACCACCAGACCGGCGCGCCGATGCCGAAGGATTTGCTCGATAAAGTCGTCGCTTCGAAGAAGTTCGCCCAGGGCTACCGCACCACCGAATACCTGGCCGCGGCGCTGCTCGACCAGCGCTGGCACCAGCTGACCCCGAGCCAGATCCCGACGGACGTGCTGTCGTTCGAAGCCAAGGCGCTGCAGGATGCCGGCGTGGCCTATCCGCCAGTGCCGCCGCGCTACCGCACCGGTTACTTCTCGCACTCGATGGGCGGCGGCTATTCGGCCGGCTACTACGCCTACCTGTGGAGCGAGCGTCTCGACGCCGAGACCGTCAAGTGGTTCACCGAAAGCGGCGGCCTGACCCGCAAGAACGGCGATCACTTCCGCAAGACCCTGCTGTCGCGCGGCGGCACCGCGGAAGCGATGGACCTGTTCCGCGACTTCCGCGGCCGCGATCCGGAAATCGGACCGCTGCTCGAGCGCCGTGGCCTGGTCGAGACCAAGCCTTCCGGCAACTGATATCGCGCCGCCCTCATACGCTGTCACGAGCAGCGGGTGAGGGCGGCGTGCTATTTGCAGTACTTCTTTCCCACAACGCACAAGAGACACAATGAACCGTCCACAAATGCTGCTGATCGCAGCCAGCGTCGCCATGGCCACCTTCTCCTTCGCCCAACCCGCCGCCGCGGCCCTGGAAGCGTCGAATCCGTTCGCCAAGCCGAGCACCCTGCAGTACGGCTACCCGGCTTTCGACAAGATCCGGAACGAGCACTTCGCGCCGGCCTTTGCCGAAGGCATGCGCCTGGAAGCGCTCGAGGTCGCGAAGATCGCCGACAACAAGGCCGCGCCGACCTTCGAGAACACGATCGTGGCGATGGAGCGTTCGGGCGAACTGCTGACGCGCGTGCGCTCGGTGTTCTCCGCCCTGACCGGTTCGTACACCAACGACACCCTGCAGGCGCTGCAAAAAGACCTGGCGCCGAAGTTCGCCGCCCACGGCGATGCGATCCGCCTGAACCCGAAGCTGTTCGCGCGCATCAAGACCCTGCACGACAAGCGCGATTCGCTGGGCCTGGACGCCGAATCGAAGTTCCTGCTCGAGCGCTACTACAAGGACTTCGTGCGTTCCGGCGCCAATCTGTCCGAGGCCGACAAGGCCAAGCTGAAAGGCTACAACGCCCAGCTGGCGGCGCTGCAGACCCAGTTCAGCCAGAACGTGCTGCGTGAAGTGAACGCCTCGGCCTTCGTGGTCGACACCCGCGAAGAGCTGGCCGGCCTGCCGGAAAAAGCGATCGAAGCGGCCGCCGTGGAAGCGAAGAAGCGCGGCCTGGACGGCAAGTTCGTGATCCCGGTGGTGAACACCACGCAGCAGCCGGCGATGGCGCAGCTGAGCGTGCGCGGCACCCGCGAGAAGCTCTTGACCACCTCGATGATCCGCGGCGCGCGCGGCGGCGAATTCGACAACCGCAACGTCGTGCTGCAGCTGGCCAAGCTGCGCGCCGAGCGCGCCGAACTGCTGGGCTACGACAGCTACGCCGCCTATTCGCTGGAAGACCAGACCGCCAAGGACACCGCCTCGGTCAACAAGCTGCTGGGCGACCTGACCGCGCCGGCCGTGCGCAACGCCAAGAAAGAGGCTGCCGAGATCCAGCAGGTGATCGATGCCGAAAAAGGCGGGTTCCAGGTGGGCGCCCAGGACTGGAGCTACTACAGCGACAAGGTGCGCACCGCCAAGTACGCCTTCGACGCCAACCAGCTCAAGCCCTACTTCGAGTTCAACAACGTGCTGGAGAAGGGCGCCTTCTTCGCCGCCAACCAGCTGTGGGGCATCACCTTCAAGCAGCGCACCGACCTGCCGACCTATGATCCGGACGTGCGCGTGTACGACGTGTTCGAGGAAAACGGCGAGCACCTGGCGATCTTCGTGATCGACCCGTATGCGCGTTCGAACAAGCGCGGCGGCGCCTGGATGAGCTCCCTGGTCGACCAGAGTTTCCTGCTGAACCAGAAGCCGGTCATCACCAACAACCTGAACCTGACCAAGCCGGCCGCCGGCGAACCGACCCTGCTCACCTGGGACGAAGTGCGCACCACCTTCCACGAACTGGGCCACGCCACCCACGGCTGGTTCTCGAAGGTGAAGTACCCGCGCTTCTCGGGCACCAGCGTGCCGCGCGACTACGTCGAGCTGCCGTCGCAGGTCTACGAGATGTGGATGGCCTGGCCTGAAGTGCTGGCCAACTACGCGAAGCACTACCAGACCGGCGCGCCGATGCCGAAAGAGCTGCTGGACAAGCTGCGCGCCGCCCAGCGCTTCAACGAAGGCTACCGCACCACCGAGTACCTGGCGGCCGCGGTGCTGGACCAGAAATGGCACCAGCTGGGTTCGAAGCAGATGCCGAGCGACGTGATCGCCTTCGAGCAGCAGGCATTGAAAGAGGCCGGCCTCGATTTCGCGCCGGTGCCGCCGCGCTACCGCAGCACCTACTTCTCGCACGCCATGGGCGGCGGTTACTCGGCCGGCTACTACAGCTACCTGTGGGCCGAGCGCCTGGACGCCGATGCCGGCGAGTGGTTCAAGGAAAACGGCGGCCTGCTGCGCAAGAACGGCGACGTGTTCCGCCAGAAGGTGCTGTCCAGGGGCGGCACCATGGACGCGGTCGAAATGTACCGCGACTTCCGCGGCCGTGACCCGGTCATCGAGCCGCTGCTGGAGCGCCGCGGCCTGAACTAAGCCGCCCGGCAAGCCGGCCCCGCGCCGGCTTCCTTCCGCACTACCTTCACAACGAGACGCAAACAAGATGAAACGTACCCACTTCCTGCTGGCCGCCGCCGTGAGCGCAGCCGTCCTGAACATCGCCCATGCGGCGCCCGCCGCGCCAGCGGCAGCGGCCAGCGCCGCGTCGGCCAGGTTCGACGCCTCGAACCCGTTCGCGAAAGAGAGCGCGCTGCCGTTCAACTACCCGGCCTGGGACAAGATCCGCAACGAGCACTTCGCGCCGGCCTACGAAGAAGGCATGCGCCAGCACGCGCTCGAGATCGAGAAGATCGCCAACAACAAGGCCGCGCCGACCTTCGAGAACACCATCGTCGCGATGGAGCGCTCGGGCCGCATGCTGGCGCGCGTGAGCACCGCCTTCGGCACCCTGTCGGGCTCCTACACCAACGACACCCTGATCGCCCTGGGCCGCGAGATGGCGCCGAAGCTGTCGCAGCACAGCGACGCGATCCGCCTGAACGCCAAGCTGTACCAGCGCATCAAGACCCTGTACGACAAGCGCGACAGCCTCAAGCTGGACGCCGAATCGGCCTACCTGCTGGACCGCTACAACAACGACTTCGAACGCGCCGGCGCCAAGCTGTCCGAAGCCGATAAGGTCAAGCTGAAGGAATACAACAGCAAGCTGGCCGCCCTGCAGACCCAGTTCGCCCAGAACACGCTGAAGGAAGCCAATGCATCGGCGCTGGTGGTCGACACCCGCGCCGAGCTGGCCGGCATGAGCGACAAGGCGATCGACGCCGCCGCGCTTGAGGCCAAAAAGCGCGGCCTGGACGGCAAGTTCGTGATCCCGGTCGTGAACACCACCCAGCAGGCGGACCTGTCGGTATTGACCAACCGCGACACCCGCGCCAAGCTGCTGTCGGCCTCGATGGCGCGCGGCAGCCGCGGCGGCGAGTTCGACACCCGCCAGATCGTCCTGCAGATCGCCAAGCTGCGCGCCGAGCGCGCCGTGCTGCTGGGCTACCCGAACCACGCCGCCTACAACCTGGAAGAGCAGACCGCGAAGACCACCGACGCCGTCAACGCCCTGCTGGGCGAACTGGCCACGCCTGCCGTCAACAACGCCAGGAAAGAGGCGGCCGACATCCAGAAGGTGATCGATGCCGAAAAAGGTGGCTTCAAGGCCGCCGCGCATGACTGGGCCTTCTACAGCGACAAGGTGCGCGCCCAGCGCTACGCTTTCGATGCCGGCCAGCTGCGCCCGTACTTCGAACTGAACCGCGTGCTGGTCGACGGCGTGTTCTTCGCCGCCAACAAGGAATTCGGCCTGACCTTCAAGGAGCGCAAGGACCTGCCGGGCTACAACGAAGACGTGCGCATGTTCGACGTGTTCGACGCCGACGGCAAGCAGCTGGCGATCTTCACCTTCGATCCGTACGCGCGCTCGAACAAGCGCGGCGGCGCCTGGGCCAACGCCTGGGTCCCTCAGAGCAAGCTGCTGGGTACCAAGCCGGTCATCGCCAACAACCTGAACGTGACCAAGCCGGCCGCCGGCGAGCCGACGCTCTTGACGTACGACGAAGTGCGCACCACCTTCCACGAGTTCGGCCACGCGCTGCACGGCATGTTCTCGGACGTGCAGTACCCGCGTTTCTCGGGTTCGCGCGTGCCGCGCGACTACGTCGAGTTCCCGTCGCAGGTGAACGAGATGTGGATGGCCTGGCCCGAAGTGCTGGCCAACTACGCCAAGCACTACCAGACCGGCGAGCCGATGCCGAAGGAATTGCTGGACAAGGTTCAGGCCTCGTCGCAGTTCAACGAAGGCTTCCGCACCACCGAGTACCTGGCCGCGGCGCTGCTGGACCAGGCCTGGCACCAGCTGGCCCCGAACCAGATCCCGCAGGACGTGCTGGCCTTCGAGGCTGAGGCGCTCAAGAAGGCCGGCGTCGACTTCGCCCTGGTGCCGCCGCGCTACCGCAGCACCTACTTCTCGCACACCTTCTCTGGCGGCTACTCGGCCGGCTACTACGGCTACCTGTGGGCCGAGAAGCTGGACGCCGACACCGTCGAATGGTTCAAGGCCAACGGCGGCCTGACCCGCAAGAACGGCGACCACTTCCGCAAGACCCTGCTGTCGCGCGGCGGCACGCTGGATGCGATGCAGATGTACCGCAACTTCCGCGGCAAGGATGCGGACATCAAGCCGCTGCTGGAGCGTCGTGGTTTGACCGGCGAGTGATGCCGGTTTGCGCCGGTCGTGGTGACATGACGGGCGTCGTGGTTTGCTGAGAAACTTGGGCTCCCGCCTTCGCGGGAGCGACGTTGTTTGAGAGTAGGGAAGAGTTGACTGCAACTCTTTGGCCAATAACTCATGCATGTCGCTCCCGCGAAGGCGGGAGTCCAAGTACTCTGCAAACCGCTCCTCCCACAGCCGTGTTCCTCCTCCCGCCCCCATGGCTTACAATGAAATCGAGCCAACACCGGAGAACACGATGCAATCCGAACACGATGCCGACCTGAAGGCACGCCTGAAAGCCCTGCACCGCGAACTGCAAGAGACGGGCGACACCGATGTCGAACTGGAAACGCTGCTGCGCCAGCTCGATGGCGACATCGAGAAAGTGCTGGAGCGCCGCGCCGAGCAGCAGCTCGACGCCAACACCTACGGCCTGGGTTCGCGCACCCAGGAACTGGCGGCGCGCTTCGCCGCCCGCCACCCGCGCGTCGAGTCCGGCCTGCGCGAACTGGGCCAAATCCTGTCGAATATGGGTATCTAACGTAGGCGAATAAGCCACAAGTCATTGATTTTAAGCCATTTTTCGGGGCTGTCCGATGCCCCATAAATGGTTTTCCGGTACAATGCCGGCCAATGAACTCCCCAGCCAATCTCTTTGCGACGGTCGCCAAGCGCTCCAGCCGCGCCGCTGCCGCACCTTTTCTCCCGATGTCCCGTGCCGAAATGGACAAATTGGGCTGGGATTCGTGCGACATCATCCTGATCACGGGCGACGCCTACATCGACCACCCGAGCTTCGGCATGGCCCTGGTCGGCCGCCTGCTGGAAGCGCAGGGTTACCGCGTCGGCATCATCAGCCAGCCCGACTGGACCTCGGTCGAACCGTTCCGCGCGCTGGGCAAGCCCAATCTGTACTGGGGCATCACCGCCGGCAATATGGACTCGATGGTCAACCGCTACACGGCCGACCGCAAGATCCGTTCCGACGACGCCTATACCCCCAACGCCGAGCCGAACAAGCGTCCCGACCGCGCCGTCACCGTGTATTGCCAGCGCGCCCGCGAAGCCTTCCCCGGCGTGCCGGTGATCGCCGGCAGCATCGAAGCCTCGCTGCGCCGCATCGCCCACTACGATTACTGGTCCGACAAGGTGCGCCGCTCGGTGCTGTTCGAGTCGAAGGCCGACCTGGTCATCTTCGGCAATGCCGAGCGGGCCCTGGTCGACGTCACGCGCCGCATCGCAGCGGGCGAGAACATCAAGACCATCCGCGACCTGCGCGGCACCGCCTTCCTGGTGCCGCAGGGCTGGCTGCCGGACGAAGAGTGGTCGGTGCATAACTCCACCCGTGTGGACGTGCCGGGCCGCATCGACAAGCAGCCGAACCCGTACGCGATGGCGCTGGAAGACCCGAAGACTTGCGCGCTCGACAACGCCGCGCCGGAGCCGGAAGTCAAGCCGGTGGTCATCATGACGCGCGAGCAGCGCCAGGCCGCGGCCCGCGAAAAGGCCGCCAAGACCGTGGTGCGCCTGCCGTCGTTCGAAACCGTCAGCGAAGATCCTGTGATGTATGCGCACGCTTCGCGCGTGTTCCACCTGGAGTCGAACCCGGGCAATGCGCGCGCGCTGGTGCAGGCGCACGGCGACCGCGACGTCTGGCTCAATCCGCCGCCGCTGCCGCTGGCCATGGACGAGATGGACAACGTCTACGACCTGCCATACGCGCGCGCGCCGCACCCGAGCTATGGCAAGGCCCATATCCCGGCTTGGGAAATGATCCGTTATTCGGTGAACATCATGCGCGGCTGCTTCGGCGGCTGCACCTTCTGCTCGATCACCGAGCACGAAGGCCGCATCATCCAGAGCCGCTCGGAGCCGTCGATCCTGCGCGAGATCGAGCTGATCCGCGACACGACCAAGAACTTCGCCGGCACCATCACCGACCTGGGCGGCCCGACGGCGAATATGTACCGCCTGGCCTGCAAGGACAAGAAGATCGAGGAAAGCTGCCGCCGCCTGTCGTGCGTGTATCCGACCATCTGCTCCAACCTGGGCACCGACCACAGCAAGCTGATCTCGCTGTACCGCAAGGCGCGCGCCATCCCCGGCATCAAGAAGATCCTGATCGGTTCCGGCCTGCGCTACGACCTGGCCGTGCGCTCGCCCGAGTACGTGAAAGAGCTGGTGACCCACCACGTGGGCGGCCTCTTGAAGATCGCGCCGGAGCATACCGAGCAGGGCACGCTGTCGAAGATGATGAAGCCGGGCATCGGCGCCTATGACGAGTTCAAGCGCCTGTTCGACAAGTATTCGGTCGAGGCGGGCAAGAAGCAGTACCTGATTCCGTACTTCATCGCGGCCCACCCCGGCTCGACCGACGAGGACATGCTGAACCTGGCGCTGTGGCTGAAGAAGAACAACTTCAAGCTGGACCAGGTGCAGACCTTCACGCCGACGCCGATGGCGATGGCGACCACCATGTACCACTCGCGCAAGAACCCGCTGGCCAAGGTGACCGAGGATTCCGAGGTCGTCGAAACCGCCAAGAGCGGCAAGACGCGCAAGCTGCACAAGGCCTTCCTGCGCTACTACGATCCGGAGAACTGGCCGATCCTGCGCGAAGGCCTGAAGCGCATGGGACGGACCGACTTGATCGGCAATGGCGAGCGGCACCTGATCCCGCCGCCGGGCGGCGAATTGCCGGGCGCGGCGCGTGAAGAGCGTCGCCCTGCAGGTGCGCCGCCGAAGGGCCGTGTGATCGAGGTGGCGCCGAAGCGGGCTGCGGGTCCTGGCGGCCAGCGTAGCGAACGTCGTAATGATCGCGCGTCGGCGGGAACGCCATTCATGGCGCCGCCGTCGAAGGTCAAGCCGTCGATCCTGTCGACCATCAAGTCCAAGCCGAAAGCGGCGGGACGGAAATAGCGGTGCAATACCGATCGGAACCGGGATTGGTCTCCCGGTTTTTTTTCGTCCATGCAATATGGTCCTAATGAGTCTGTGAAGTATCAACCCACGAGGGGCAGTTCAGGCACGTCGTTGCGTTTATTTCGTTTGTTTCGTAGAATTCGTTTACAATGGATTTGGGAGTAGCCTGGCACAGCAGCGGCAGCGAAGTCTGCCGCTGCTGTGCCAGGCGTGCAAGAACGCACTCCTAAAAAATACCAGGAGCAAAATGATGTCTGAAATGATTGATCGCTTGGAAAGTAAGGAAGATGTCGAGCTTGCGAAAGCCGCACAACGGTGCATCGTCAGTGCTCTTGACCACTCTCGGGCGGTTAATATCGCAATTTTGGAAGATGGCGTAGAGCGTATCGAAGACTCTCCGATTCTGAAATTGCCCCCAAAAGTGCTGCGTTTGTTTGCGGATATGTTGGGTTCGCTGGCCCAAGGCAATGCGGTTGCTATCATGCCCAAGGAGCTTTATGTCACTACTCAAGAAGCAGCAATGTTCTTGAATGTATCTCGTCCCTATTTAGTCAAGATGCTGGATGATGGAAAGATTCCTCACCATAAAGTAGGGACGCATCGTCGTATCAGGTTTGAGGATGTGGTTGCATATAAAGAGCAGCGTAAGAAAACCGCTCATTCAGCGCTGCAAGAATTAGTTGATCAAGCACAAGAATTCGATATGGGATATTGATGGCAGGGAACGTCCAGTATACGGCTGTTCTAGACGCATGCGTTCTTTATCCCGCGCCTCTCAGGGACATCCTGATGACGCTGGGTGCCGAAGGGGTTTACCGTGCGCGCTGGACGGCCGAGATACAGGATGAGTGGATTCGCATTTGATTGATAAGCGCCCGGATCTGAACAAGGAAAAGCTGCTGTATACGGCATCCCTCATGAATGCAGCTGTCGAAGATGCCATTGTCCGGGACTATGAGTATCTCATTCCAACGTTAGCGTTACCTGATATCGATGATCGACATGTCCTGGCGGTCGCGATCGTTGGTCATGCAGACGCTATCGTCACTTTCAATCTTAAAGACTTTCCTGAAGGAATGGTTTCTCGACATGCAATCGAGATTCTGCACCCTGACGATTTTCTTGTCGCGCAATACGACTTGGACAAGATTGGCATCCTCAGCATGATGAAGACGTGTCGCATGAAATTAAGAAAACCGCCGAAATCAGCTGAGGATTATATTGCCACGCTTGAACAGCAAGGTTTGCCTCAGATGTGCCAAATATTGCGCAATGCGATCGGCCTGATCTAGCTTTTATGGCTTCGAATTGGGCGTCGGCGCCCCGCGCCGCTCGCGCGCGATGTCCAGGTCCACGCTGGCCTGCCTGGTCCGCAAGGCCCGCGCATACCGATGCCTTGCCCGCAGCCGCGGATTGGTAACCAGCGTCCCCAGCGTTTCGCCGATCACCATCACCACCCCCAGCAGCGGCAGCACCAGCATCAGCCCGACCACGCCGGCCAGCATGCCGCCGATAAAAATCATCAGCACCGTCACCAGCGGGTGGATGTGCAGGCTGCGGCCGAGGGTGAGCGGCATGAACAGGAAGTCGTCCAGCAGCCGCACCAGCACGAACACCCCGATCGCCCCGTAGGCCATCAGCGGATTGCCCGGCGCATCGGTCGACGCCACGATCACCACCAGCACGCAGCCGGCAATCGACCCGACGAACGGCACCCAGGCCAGCACGGCCGAGATCAGGCCGAGCAGCAAGGGCGACGACACGCCGATCACCCACAGGCCCAGCGCCAGCACCAGCGTGTCGAGCACGGTCAGTTTCAGCAAGCCTTCGAAATAGCGGCGCGCGGTCTGGTCGACCTCGTGCAGCAGGTACAGCGCACGCTCGAAGTAGGCGTTCGGCACCGCCCGCGCCAGGAACTTCTTGAAGCGCACGCCGTCGCGCAGCAGGAAGAAAGTGAGGAAGGGCGCCAGCAGCAGCGACGGCACCCAGGTCACGACGCCGACCACGATGTCGCCCAGGTGGTTCTGCGCGAAGTCGTTGGTATAGGTGGTGAAGGCCATGTCGACGGTCGAGGTCAAGCGCATCTCGGCCAGGATCGGGAATTTCGCCTCGAGCATGGCCAGCGAGGTGCGGACAAAAGCCACCCCGCCATCCAGGTACAGGCCGATGGTCGCTTCCCACGAGTCTTCTTCCGGTCCGTCGCTCCAGCTCAGGGCCGCCGCCAGCGCCAGCGCGGCCAGCCCGAAGAACAGGGTGCAGACCCAGACCGCGGCCGCATTGCGGCTGAAGCCCGAGCGCACCATGCGCTGCATCGGTCCCAGCAGGATGTAATACAGCACGGTGCCGAAGATGAAGGGCAGGAATAGCCACAGCAGTTGCTGGACCACCAGCAGCAACAGGCAGGTGGCGGCGACGATCCCGGTCCAGACCACGGGACCGGCGCGCTCGGGACCGTTGACGATGCCCGGCACCGGACTCATAGCGCTTCCAGTTGCGGCCGTCCGGTGCCCATCCATTCGCGCAGGCGCAGGCCGATGTGGCGCGCCAGCGCCAGCGAGATCTTGTAGCCGAGGACGGCGTCGGTTTCCATCAGGCCCAGGAAGTCGGCGCGGAAGAACACCGCCACCTCGCATGGTTCGAGCGCGCGCGCCTGGGCATTGCGCGGCGAGTTGTCGAGCAGGGCCAGGTCGCCGAAGAACCCGCCCGGCTCCAGCTCGGCCACCACCTGGGTCATGCCTTCGTGCAGGCGGCTGATGCGCACCCGGCCGCTCATCAGGAGATACAGCGCCTGGCCTTCCTCGCCCTCGTCGAAAACGATCTCATCCTTTAGATAGCGGCGCTCGTGCAGCAATCCATCGACGATCTTCAATTCCAGCGGAGTGAGCGCACTGAACAGCGATGAACTCTTCAGCCGGTGCAGGCGCGGCGACATCCGAGGGGGCTTGAGGAAACGAAAAATCACGTGATGCTCCGGCGTGGTGCGGTGTGTTGTCTGTTTGATTATCCGCGATTGGATGCTGCTACGCATCAAAAAGCTGCAGCCGTGCACGACAGTGTGGCGTGTTGTTCATACATCCTTCAAACGTGCGCACCACGATTTTGGAAACCGTGTAACATAAATTCTTTACGGCAACAGTAGTTGTTGTAGTGATATTTGCCATGCGAGCCGTCGCGCATGGCCCGGCCAACGTTCCCGAAGAGGACAGGCAGTGATCGATATACAGACTTTTCTTCTTGCGCTCGGGATCGGTAACGTCGGCTTTGCGATCCTGATGGCAGGATATACCCACGGGGCGCAGCGCAATCCGGGATTGCACCTGTGGATGTGGGCGCGCCTGGGCATGGGCCTGAGCCAGCTGGCCGGCTGGGCCCGTCCGATGGTCGGCCTGGCCTTCCTGGGCGGCCTGGAAGGCATCGGCTGGATCCTCGCGGTATCGCTCGAGATGGCGGCCTACTGCGTGTTCTTCGGCTTCACGCGCTGGGGCCGGATCGTGTTGCCGATTGCCGTGCTGTCGTCCGCGGTGGTGATCGCGGCCGGCGTCCATGGCGCCAGCCACGCCCAGCTCAGCGCCCTGGTGGCGGGCGTGGTGGCGCTGTTCGCCGCCGCCATGGCCTGGGTGTTGCTGCGCCGGCGCCATGCGTCCCTGCTGCAGCGGATCATCGGCATCAACGATGCGCTGTTCTCCGTCGCGGTCTCGCTGTGGGCCGGCTCGACCCTGCTGGGCAAGGGGCCGTTCGACCACGTGCTGGCGCGCGAAGCGGCCTACCTGGCCGGCTACATGCTCATGATCGTCAACGGCTTCGGCTTCCTCTTGCTGTGCAAGCAGAAGGACGATGCGCGCATGGCCCGGCTGGCCTCCACCGACTGCCTCACCGGCCTGCCCAACCGCCACGCCTTCATGGAGCGCGCCGAGCGCGCGCGCCTGGCCTCCCAGCGCCAGCGCCACCCGCTGGCGCTGATGATGATCGACATCGACCACTTCAAGCAGATCAATGACCGCTGGGGCCACGCCAGCGGCGACGACGCCCTCCAGGTGTTCGCCCGCACCGCGCGCGACGTGATGCGCGAGCACGAGACCATCGGCCGCCTGGGCGGCGAGGAATTCGCGATGATGCTGCCCGGCGCCGACATCGACGCCGCGATGCAGGCGGCCCAGCGCCTGCGCCAGGCGGTGCGCGCGGCCACCGTGATCACCAGCGGGCCGAGCTACACGATGACGGTCAGTATCGGCGTGGTGGTGCTCGATCCGAACGAAGACCTGAGCGCGGCGCTGGCGCGCGCCGACCATGCCTTGTATACGGCCAAGCGCGCGGGACGCGATCGGGTGGAAGCCGGGGATCCGGTGCGGCGCCGGGCGTGAACCGAAGACCGCAGATAAAACCAGGAACGGAAAAAGAAAAAGGGTCCGACGAATCGGACCCTTCTTCCTTGATGCTGGCGGAGCGGACGGGGCTCGAACCCGCGACCCCCGGCGTGACAGGCCGGTATTCTAACCAACTGAACTACCGCTCCGTTTACTCTGATCGTACCTTCGATCGACCATCGAGATGCTTTGGTGGGCGCTGAGAGGCTCGAACTCCCGACCTAATCCTTGTAAGGGATCCGCTCTACCAACTGAGCTAAGCGCCCATCTCGGTGGTTTCTATCTGACGCTTGTCATTGCGTCCGAAGAGGCCCGAATTATAGAGGGTGGCTTTCAAGGTCTGCAAGGGTTTTTCGAAAAAATATCAAAAACCTTTTTTCGACCCATGGCGGATGGACCGGAAGGCGGAGCCCGAGCCGGCACATCTGCATGTGTTGTAATCGCGGCGACACACGCGATATTTACTTGCCGTCGCACATGCCCATCACGGACAATACCGCCTTTGACAAGTCGGCAACCTTAAAAACATCGCAAAGATGTGCGCCTGAGATGCGCTGCCGAGGGCGGGTCATATCCGCTCGCGCACCCGGCGGGGGTAGCGTCCATAAGAAGAGGAACGGGGACATCGGTTCTTTTTTTAATCAACAGGAAACACTCCAATGACCAAGATGTCCAAGATGCACAAGCGCGTCATCCGCGCGCATGGCGCAATGCTGGCGCTGTCCGCCGCGTTGCCGATCGCACCGGCGTTCGCCCAGACGACCGAGTCCGACCAGTCCCTCCAGCTGCAATCCGTGACCGTGACGGCCCAGCGCCGCACCGAGAACATCCGCGACGTGCCGGTCTCCGTCACCGCCCTCAAGGGCGACAAGCTGGATGTGCTGGTCTCCGGCGGCGAAGACATCCGCCTGCTGGCCGGCAAGGTGCCGAGCCTGAACGTCGAATCGTCGAACGGCCGTACCTTCCCGCGCTTCTACATCCGCGGCTACGGCAACACCGACTTCAACACCTTCGCCTCGCAGCCGGTCTCGCTGGTGTACGACGACATCGTGCAGGAGAATCCGATCCTGAAGGGCTTCCCGATCTTCGACCTGGCCAGCGTCGAAGTGCTGCGCGGCCCGCAGGGCACCCTGTTCGGCCGCAACACCCCGGCCGGCGTCGTGAAATTCGAATCCGAAAAGCCGAACCTGAAGAAGGTCGAGGGCTACTACAACCTGTCGGCGGCCTCGCACTACACGATGAACGCCGAAGGCGCCGTCAACGTGCCGCTGTCGACCAATGTGGCGATGCGCGTGTCGGCCGTCGGCCAGCACCGTGACGACTACGTCAACAACTTCAGCGACGTCGCCAAGACCCGCAAGACCGGTGAACTGGACGGCTACAACGAGCACGCCGAACGCGTGCAGTTCTTGTACAGCAAGGACGGCTTCAGCGGCCTGCTGGGCTTCCACCAGCGCCAGACCAACGGCAGCGCGCGCCTGTTCCGCGCCAACCTGATCAAGAAGGGCAGCAACACCTTCGCCGACGGCACCGACCTGGACGACATCGTCACCAACGCCCAGAACTTCCAGAGCCTGAAGACCAACGGCATCAACCTGCGCCTGCAGTGGGACCTGGGCAACTACAAGCTGCACTCGATCACCGGTTACGAGCACATCATCGATTACTCGAGCCGCGGCGACATCGACGGCGGCACGCCGGCCGGCCCGGGCTTCATCCCGTTCCAGGTCGAGACCAACGGCTATATCGAGAACCTGGACCAGTACACCCAGGAATTCCGCCTCGAGTCGGCCTACGCCGGCCCGTTCAACTGGCAGGCCGGCCTGTACTTCTTCGACGAAGACGTGACTGGCGGCAGCGACAACTTCAACAGCACCACCTATGCGCGCACCTCGCGCCTGCGTTCGAACCAGAAGAACGAAGCCTGGGCCGCGTTCGCATCGGCAAGCTACGACCTGACCCCGGACTGGACCATCCGCGGCGGCCTGCGCTACACCAAGGACGAGAAGGAATTCCGCACCATCGAGGCGACCAACGTCGTCCAGATCGGCCCGTCGTCGGTGGAAGAGAGCAAGGACAAGATCAACTGGGACCTGTCGGCGACCTACAAGCTGACCCCGACCGTGAACGTCTACGGCCGCGCCGCCACCGGCTTCCGCGCACCGAGCATCGCCGCCGCCTCGGCCGAAGTGCCGATCACCGTGGCCGATTCGGAAACCATCAAGTCGTTCGAGCTGGGCGTGAAAGCCGACCTGTTCGACCGCCGCGCCCGCACCTCGTTCTCGATCTATGACTACACGATCGAAGACCAGCAGCTGACCGTGGTGGGTGGCAACTCGAACGTCAATCGCCTGATCAATGCCGACAAGACCAAGGGCAAGGGCGCCGAGTTCGACTTCGAAGCGGCCGTCAGCACCGCCCTGCGCGTGAGCGCCGGCGCCAGCTACAACTACACGCAGATCCGCGACGGCAGCCTGTCGGTGAACAAGTGCGCCCAGTGCACGGTCACCAACCCGCTGAACGCCTTTGGTCGCGTAGTCATCGACGGCAACCCGCTGCCGCAGGCGCCGCGCTGGACCTTCAACGCGACCGCCCGCTACGGCGTGCCGTTCCGTGACGGCGAGCTGTACGTCTTCACCGACTGGTCGTACCGCAGCAAGATCAACTTCTTCCTGTACGAGGCCACCGAGTTCACCGGCGCCCCGCTGACCGAAGGCGGCGTGCGCGTCGGCTACATCTTCGGCAACGGCAAGTACGAAGTCGCCGCGTTCGGCCGCAACATCCTCGACCAGCGCCGCATCACCGGCGCCATCGACTTCAACAACCTGACCGGTTTCACCAACGAGCCGCGCCAATGGGGTATGCAGTTCAAGGGCAATTTCTGATCGTTTGACAGTCAGTTCGCCTGAACCGAAGGGCCGCGCATTGCGCGGCCCTTTTTTTCGTTTTGCCCACGGTGCATGACACAAAAAACCAGAAGTGTTGCATGAATATTTATCTGCCAATTACACTATTCGCAATGCATACTTGTTCAACATCTTTATCATGGCACTAAATATTTTGCATATTTAACGATTTGCCGAAGAAATCATGTTTCTGCTGAATATGCCGAGTTAACCGTTGTATGCACGCCGAAAACGGTTGGAATTTATTCCTGCCAGTTCTTTTCTTCAAGCTAAGCTGAGTTTGCCGCCTCGAGACGGCACCGGCACCGCCGGTCCTACAACGACACAAGCGAGCCATCGCTTGACGGAAAACCTTGAAGAAGGAAGAACCATGAAGCAAACGCATTCGATTCATCCGACCGTGTTGAAGATGTGTGCAGCGGTCGCGCTGGCGCTGGGAGCCGGATCCGCCCTCGCGGCCGCCGACGCGAGCGGCAGCGGCGCGCCGCAGTTCGTCGTGGAGACAGACCGTATCATCGTGAAGTACCGCGACTCGAAGGCCGCCGCCAATGGCGCCGCGGCCCGGGTCGCCGGCCTGAGCAGCGACCGCAAGGCGAAGCTCGACCGCGCCGGCCAGCAGTTCGGCATGGTGGTCAAGGAAAGCCATGCCATCTCGACCGGCGCCCAGGTGTTCAAGCTGGACCGCCGGCGCCACCTGAAGGAAGTGGAATCGCTGGCCGCCGAGATGATGGCGCGCGACCCGTCCATCGAGTACGCCGAGCCGGACCGCATCATGACCCATATGGCGACGCCGACCGACCCGCGCTACACCGACCAGTGGCATTACTATGAAACCGCCGGCGGCCTGCGCCTGCCGACCGCCTGGGACAAGTCGACCGGCAGCGGCGTGGTGGTGGCGGTGATCGATACCGGCTACCGCCAGCACGCCGACCTCTCGGGCCAGCTATTGGCCGGCTATGACTTCATCAGCACCGCCACCATCGGCAACGACGGCAACGGCCGCGACAGCGACGCCAGCGATCCGGGCGACGCCGTGGTGGCCGGCGAATGCGGCAACGGCCAGCCGACCCGCGACCAGGGTTCGAGCTGGCACGGCACCCACGTCGCCGGCACGGTGGCGGCGCGCACCAACAACGGCACCGGCGTGGCGGGCGTGGCCTACAACGCCAAGATCGTCCCGGTGCGCGTGCTCGGCAAGTGCGGCGGCTATACCTCGGACATCGCCGACGCGATCACCTGGTCGTCGGGCGGCAGCGTGTCGGGCGTGCCGGCCAATGCCAACAAGGCGCGCGTGCTGAACCTGTCGCTGGGCGGCGGCGGCGCCTGCGGCGCGACCACCCAGAACGCCATCAACGGCGCCCGCTCGCGCGGCGCGGTGGTGGTGGTCGCCGCCGGCAACGACGCCGTCAACGTCAGCAACGCCAGCCCGGCCAACTGCTCGGGCGTGATCGCGGTGGCGGCCACCGGCCGCACCGGCGGGCGCGCTTCCTACTCGAACTACGGCACCCTGATCGACGTGGCGGCGCCGGGCGGCGACGGCGCCTATGGCGTGCTGTCGACGCTGAACACCGGCACCACCGCGCCGGCCTCGGACAGCTATGCGGCCTACCAGGGCACCTCGATGGCCACGCCGCACGTGGCCGGCGTGGCGGCGCTGATGCTGGCGCTGAACACCAACCTGACGCCGGACGACATCGAGTCGAAACTGAAATCGACGGCGCGCGCCTTCCCGGCCAGCTGCTCGGGTTGCGGCACCGGCATCGTGGACGCCACCGCGGCGGTCAATGCGGCCACCACCGGCGGCACCGCGGCCACGACCCTGGCCGAGAGCGAGGCGAACAACACCATCGCCACCGCCGACCTGGTCACCGTCGGCAACACGACCGTGAACGGCAACCTCGGCTCGACCACCGACACGGATTACTTCCGCGTCGACCTGCCGGCGGGTAAAACGCTGAGCGCGGTCCTGACCCCGGGCCTCTCCAATGCCGACTACGACCTGTACGTGTATAACGCATCGGGTTCGCAGCTGGGCACCAGCCAGAACGGCGTCGGCGCGGTGGACAGCGTCAGCTCCAGCAATACGGGCACCAGCGCGGCGACCCGCTACGTGCGCGTGACCTACTACAGTGGCGGCACCGGCGCCACCAATGGCAAATACACGCTGAAGCTTAGCTGGTAATACCTGGGTGGACGGCCTGGCCGTCCACCCAGTGCTGCAGCGGCTTGCGCCAAACGGCATTTCGGACGATACTGTATGCAATTACAGTATCGTCCCCATCCCGCATATCGCACCATGGGGCGGCATCCAGCGTGAACGCCCCGGTCCGAAAAATCATCCACTGCGATTGCGATTGCTTTTATGCGTCGGTCGAGATGCGCGACGATCCGCTGCTGCGCGGCCGTCCGCTGGCGGTGGGCGGCCGGCCCGACCAGCGCGGCGTGGTCGCCACCTGCAACTACGAGGCGCGGCGCTACGGCATCCATTCGGCGATGGCCACCGCCACCGCCATCAAGCTGTGTCCCGATCTGCTGGTGATCCCGCCGGCGATGGAAAAATACCGTATCGCCTCACGCCAGATCATGGCGATCTACCAGGACTACACCGAGATCGTCGAGCCGCTGTCGCTCGACGAAGCCTACCTGGACGTCACCGATTCCCCCCACTGCAAGGGCAGCGCGACCCTGATCGCGCAAGAGATCCGGCGCCGCATCTTCGAGACCGTCGGCATCACCGCCTCGGCCGGCGTGGCGCCGAACAAGTTCGTGGCCAAGATCGCCAGCGACTGGAACAAGCCGGACGGGCTGTTCCTGGTGCGCCCTGACGAAGTCGACGCCTTCGTGGCGGCGCTGCCGGTCAAGAAGCTGCACGGCGTGGGTAAGGTGACGGCGGAAAAGATGAACCGCCTGGGCCTGCAGACCTGCGCCGACCTGCGCGCCTGGAGCATGGACCAGCTGCAGGAACACTTCGGCAGCTTCGGCGCGCGTTTATACGACCTGAGCCGCGGCGTCGATCACCGCGAAGTGAACGTCTCGCGCGAGCGCAAGTCGATCAGCACCGAAGAGACCTTTACGCCCGATGTGCCCGACCTGGCCGGCTGCCTGGCCTTGCTGCCCGATTTATATGAGCACTTGCTGGGCCGGATCAAGCGCGCGAATGCCGAAAAATTCATCAACAAGTTGTTCGTGAAAATCAAATTCTCGGATTTCCAGCAGACGACGGTCGAGTGCGTAGGCTATGCGCCACATATTCCGACCTATGCGCGCCTGATGGAGACCGGCTGGGCTAGAGCCAGCCGCCCGGTGCGCCTGCTGGGCGTGGGCGTGCGCCTGGGCGACACCGAAACCATCGAGCAGCTGCGGCTGTTCGACGACGTTCTGGACGATTCGATAAGGTCCTGAGCTTTTTATGCGACGTTGCCATATAGCAGCGTAGAATATCGATCCTTTGAAATACTGACACAACCGGATAACCTATGTGGTTCAAGAATCTACAGATTTACCGTCTGCCGGCCCCATGGGCCTATACCCCTGAACAACTGGAACAAGCCCTCGAGCCGCAGAGCTTCGTGCCTGCCAGCAGCAATGAATTGCTGCGCCAGGGCTGGGACAAGCCGCGCCCGAACGGCGGCCTCGTCCACGTGGTCAACAAGCAGATGCTGATCATGCTGGGCACCGAAAAGAAGTTGCTGCCGGCATCGGTCATCAACCAGGTGGCCAAGGCCAAGGCAGCCGAGCTGGAAGAGCAGCAAGGCTTCCCGCCAGGCAAAAAGGCAATGAAAGAACTGAAGGAACGCGTGGCCGACGAACTGCTGCCGCGCGCCTTCACCCTGCGCAGCAACGTCTGGACCTGGATCGACCCGGTCAATGGCTGGCTGGTGGTCGATGCGGCGAGCCCGGCGAAGGCCGACGACATCGTCAAGCTGCTGCTCAAGGCCGTCGACAAGATGCCGCTGGAATCGCTGCGCGTCCAGAAATCGCCGGTCGCCGTGATGACCGGCTGGCTGGAAGCCGATGAAGCGCCGTACGGCTTCACGATCGACCAGGACACCGAGCTGCGTGCGACCGGCGAAAGCCGCGCTGCGGTGCGCTACGTGAAGCACACGCTGGAACCGGACGACATCCGCCGCCACATCGCGGCCGGCAAGCAGTGCACCCGCCTGGCCATGACCTGGAACGACCGCATCAGCTTCGTGCTGACCGAGTCGCTGGCGATCAAGGGCATCAAGCCGCTGGACGTGATCAAGGAAGGCGAAAGCCCGACCTATAGCGACGACGAGCGTTTCGACAACGACATCGTGCTGATGACGGGCGAGCTGGCCAAGTTGCTGGCCGACGTGGTCGAGGCGCTGGGCGGCGAAGCCAAGGCGTAATTGACGGCCCGCTAAGGTGATGTGGGGTGGACGGCTTGCCGTCCACCCCACAATATTTAACGGATCACATCATTTCGCCGCCGCGACTTCTTCGCTCGTGGCCGGCTCCGACTTCCCACCCGTACCACCACCATTTTCCAGCTCCCCGCTGGTATAGGTCGCCCCCTGCCGATCCTCATGCGGCGCCGGACGGTTCGGCAACGGCGGCAGCGCCTTGGCCTTCTCCAGGTCGATCCCGGCGATTTCCGCCACGCGGCGGCCATAATCCTCGTCGCAGTGCCACAGATGCCACACCATGCGCAGCTGGATCGGTTCCGGGCATTGTTTCAAATCTCCCCCGACGTTGTTGACCAGGTCGTCGCGCTCCCAGTCCTCGAAGGTGCGGTATCGCGTGCCGGCCTGCTTGTAGTCGCTGCGCGTGGTGGTGGTCTGGTAGCGGCCCAGGTGGCCTTCCACCCACTGGTGGTATTCGTAGCCCGGCTGCTCGGCTTCCTGGTAGCCGCCCATCAGGCTCGGCTCGTAGTTGATGTGCTTGTCCTCGTCCGAACCGTCGACGCCGTCCACATAGAACGTCATCTGGCCGTCGCGCTGGTTGGTGCGCGCCTTCGCCTTCTCTTGCGGCGCGTTGATCGGCAGTTGCAGGTAGTTGGGCCCCACGCGGTAACGCTGGGTGTCCGAGTAGGACAGGGTGCGGCCCTGCAGCATCTTGTCGTCCGAGAAGTCGATGCCCTCGACCAGCACGCCGGTGCCGAAGGCCGACTGCTCGGTTTCTGCAAACACATTGTCTGGGTTCTTGTTCAGCACCATGCGGCCCACCGGCAGCAGCGGGAACTGGTCTTCCGGCCAGCGCTTGGTGTCGTCCAGCGGGTCGAAGTCGAGCTCGGGATGCTCGCCGTCGGCCATGATCTGGACGCAGAATTCCCATTCCGGGTAGTCGCCGCGCTCGATCGCGTCGTACAGGTCGCGCGTGGCGTGGCTGGTGTCGCGGCCCTGGATCTCGGCAGCTTGTTGCGCGGTCAGGTTGCGCACGCCCTGCTTGGGTTGCCAGTGGAATTTCACCAGATGGGCGACGCCGTGATCGTTGACCAGCTTGTAGGTGTTGACGCCCGAACCTTCCATCTCGCGGTAGTTGGCTGGGATGCCCCATGGGCTCTTGACCCAGGTAACCATGTGCAGCGCTTCCGGATGGCTGCAGATGAAGTCATAGAAGCGCCATGGCTCTTGCTGGTTGGTGACGGGATCGGGTTTGAAGGCGTGGATCATGTCCGGGAACTTGATCGCGTCCCGGATGAAGAACACCTTGAGGTTATTGCCCACCAAATCCCAGTTGCCGTCGACGGTTTTCAGCTTGACCGCGAAGCCGCGTGGATCGCGTGCGGTTTCGGGCGATTCCTTGGCGCCGATCACGGTCGAGAAGCGTACGAATACCGGGGTCTGCACGCCGGTCTCGTTGAGCACGCGTGCCGTGGTGTACTTGGAGGCGGGCTCATCGCCGATCTTGCCATAGGCTTCGAAAAAGCCGTGGGCGCCGGTGCCGCGCGCATGCACGACGCGTTCGGGGATGCGCTCGCGGTCGAAGTGGGTGATCTTTTCGATGAACTGGTAGTTCTCGAGCGTGGCCGGGCCACGTTCGCCGACCGAACGCAGGGACTGGTTGTCGCGGACGGGATGACCCTGGCGCGTGGTCAGCGTGGGACGCTTCTCATTCATTGCCTTCTCCTTTTGATGCGGGTGATCGAGAAAGGCAGTATAGGAAGTCGAACGAGAAGACAGCGCGCGGCTGCCCTCGCTTTTAATCCCCGTCAAACAGGCGCAGGAACTATTGCTTACAGCTGCTGGAAGACGCCTTCGCTGCGGTTCTTGGTCACGTTATCCCACGGGAAAACCTGGCCGTTCATGGCGACATATACGCCGGCCGGCAGGGTCTGCGCAACGCCGCAGGCGAAGCCCAGGTTGAACAGCGCATCCGAATTGGCGATGGAATACGGGATCATGGCGCCGGTCAGCACGATGGTCTGGTCGAGCCTGGCGGCGCCGAGGACGGCGGCCGTCTCGCGCATGGTGTCGGTGCCGTGCACGATCACGATCGCCTTCTCGCTGGCGGCCTGGCACGACGCCAGCACGCGCTCGCGGTCGGCATCCTGCATGTCGAGCGAATCGAGCAGCGGCAGCACGTCGAGCGCGACCGGCACCGTCATGCGGCTGCGCTTGATCACCTCTGGCAGATGGCTTTCGCCGAAGCCGAGCACGCCGTTCAGTTCATTGTAATGCTTGTCGAAAGTGCCACCGGTGGCGATGAGTCGCAAAGTCATGTTGGTTTATCTACTCGCAGAAAAAAGGTGCGTCATGATAGCCGCAAACCATAGTGTATCCGACTGTGACTGCGCTAGAATCGTCCGGATCGGATGAGTACACTCATCGTCTTTCTTTTCTTTCTTTCCCCCGGCCATGAAAGCAGTTGCCCCCGGCACCGTCATCTTCCACCGCCATCGCGGCTATGGCGTGATCACCCACGTCAATCTGCTCACTGGCTGGATCTCGGCGCGTTTCAACGACGAGGCGCGCGCCCTCGACCTGAACCTGTCGAGCGACGAAGTCCAGCACGCCGACGGCGAGCCGATCCTGTTCCGGCGCGCGCCGCCAGACCGCATGCCGCATGCGCGCCTGATGGCCGTGGTGCGCGCATTGCACGAGGCCGGCTACCAGAAGCTGTACCTGTATTCCTGGCCCAAGCCCTCCGGCCTGCACTGGCGCTGGCACCTGTTCACGGGGCCGCGCAACTGGATGCAGCGCACCTGGCGCGAAGGCTGGTATGGCTCGGGCGCCGACTACAACAACAATCCCGTGATGGGGTGGGGCGACGTGCCGGGCGCCACCACCGACGAGCTGATCCACGCGCTGGCGAAGTTCGATCCGCAAGGGTTGGCGCAGGCGCTGGGCCGCGACGAAGACCATACCGCCTGGTTCGCGCAAGCCTGCGACCTGCTGCTGCCGGGATACATGTACAGCCTCAATATGGAACGTCCCGCGGGCGGCGGGCTGGTCGAGGCGCCGGCGGTGCCGATCGTGCCGGTACGCTCCGGCCTCAAGGCCTATACCGGCCGCGACATCGGCTGGCCGCCGGGCTGGGCAGGACTCTGGACCGGCACCCACGTGATGCCGGCGCCAAAGGTCAACCTCACGGGCGAGCCCGAACTGCGCTGATCAGCGCTATTCCAATGCCTCCGGATTGAGGATGTTCGCCGGCTCGCCTTGCGCGAACTTGACGACGTTCTCGAACGCCGCCTGGAAATAAATCTCGTAACTGTCTTTCTCAACATAGCCCAGGTGCGGGGTGGCCAGCACCGTCGGGATGCGCAGCAGCGCAGCGTCCTGCGCCAGCGGTTCGCTGGTGAACACGTCCAGCGCCGCCGTGCCCGGACGGCCCTGCTTCAGGGCGTGCTCGAGCGCGCCTTCCGCCACCAGTTCGGCGCGGCTGGTGTTGACGAACAATGCATCCGGCTTCATGCACGCCAGGTCGCCGGCCGTGACGATGCCGCGCGTCGATTCCGCCAGCCGCAAATGCAGGCTCAGCACGTCGGCCTGCTCGAACAGCGCTGCGCGCGACTGCGCCGCCTCGAAGCCGTCGGCGACGGCCGCCGCGCGGCTGGCTTCGCTGCCCCAGACCAGCACCCGCATCCCGAAAGCGCGCGCATAGCCGGCCACCAGCTTGCCGATCTTGCCGTAACTCCAAAGGCCCAGGGTACGCCCGTGCAACACCCGCCCAACGCCATTGAGCGCCGGATTGATCGAGGCCGTCTGCCACAAGCCATCCTTCAGATTGTTCGCATACGGCACGATCTTGCGGCTGGCGGCCATGATCAGGGCCCAGGTCAGCTCGGCCGGCGCGAGCGGCGAGCTGACCCCTTCGGCGATGGCGATGCCGTGCGCGGTCGCGGCGGCCACGTCGATGTGGCCGCTGACCTTGCCGGTCTGCGAGATGAGCCTCAGGTTCGGCAGCTTCGCCAGCAATGCCGGCGTAAAAGCGGTGCGTTCGCGGATCAGCACCAGGGCGTCGAAAGGGGCGAGGCGGATCGCCAGCTGGCCCAGTCCTCGGGTGGTGTTATTGAAGACCTTGACCTCATGGCCGTCGAGCAGTCGGAAGCAGTCAAGACCACGCACAGCGTCTTGATAATCGTCAAGAATCGCGATTTTCATTGGTGTTGTCAGAGTTATATCAGTTAAATGTAAACAAATAACAGGGTAGGGCATTTGCCCAAATAGCCTACTACATTACTAGGGCATTTTTCCTACTTTTTTGTAGTGGAAGGGCCCGTAAGGCGCTTTTTGGGGTGTACAATCGGCTCAGAACTTAAACGAATGACACGTATCCAACGGTGCTCATGAGACGCACTGCTCAGCCTTGCCAGAGGCTGCCGACCCGACCGCTGTCCCACCGCGATCCTGCCATGGGCCGCCCGCCCACCGTCGATCCCGACCATGGGGCGCCCCGGCCAAAGGACGATCCCGACCCAGCGATCCACCCGAATTCTTTATTGGCATTTGGAGGACTCCCATGAATCAGCCCGTGATGGGCGGCGTCGCCGCACTGAACGTTCCAGCTTACATCAAACATCAAAAGCTCATCAATTGGGTCGCGGAAATCGCCGCCCTGACCAAGCCTGACAGCATTTACTGGTGCGACGGTTCGGAAGAAGAATACGACCGCCTGTGCGCACAGATGGTCGAAGCGGGCACGATGCAGAAGCTCAACCCCGCCAAGCGTCCGAATTCCTACCTGGCCTGGTCCGATCCGTCGGACGTGGCGCGCGTCGAAGACCGCACCTTCATCTGCTCCGCCACCAAAGAGCAAGCCGGCCCGACCAACAACTGGATGGAGCCGGCCGAGATGCGCCGCACTCTGCACGGCCTGTTCGACGGCTGCATGGCCGGCCGCACCCTGTACGTGGTGCCGTTCTCGATGGGCCCGCTGGGCTCGCCGATCGCCCATATCGGCGTCGAACTGTCCGACTCGCCTTATGTCGCGGTCAATATGCGCATCATGACGCGCATGGGCAAGGCCGTGTACGACGTGCTGGGCCCGGACGGCGAGTTCGTTCCCTGCGTCCACTCCGTTGGCGCGCCGCTGGCTGCCGGCCAGAAGGACGTCGCCTGGCCATGCAACGCCACCAAGTACATCGTGCACTATCCGGAGACCCGCGAGATCTGGTCCTTCGGTTCCGGCTACGGCGGCAATGCGCTGCTGGGCAAGAAATGCTTCGCCCTGCGCATTGCCTCGAACATGGGTTATCAAGAGGCGCAAGCCGGCGGCACCGGCTGGCTGGCCGAACACATGCTGATCCTGGGCGTCGAGTCGCCGCAGGGCGACAAGAAATACGTGGCCGCGGCCTTCCCTTCGGCCTGCGGCAAGACCAACTTCGCGATGCTGATCCCGCCGAAGACCTTCGACGGCTGGAAAGTGACGACCATCGGCGACGACATCGCCTGGATCAAGCCGGCCGCGGACGGCAAGCTGGTCGCGATCAACCCGGAAGCCGGCTACTTCGGCGTGGCCCCGGGCACCAATGAAAAGACCAATCCGAACTGCATGGCCTCGCTGCGCGAGAACGTGATCTTCACCAACGTGGCGCTGACCGACGACGGCGACGTGTGGTGGGAAGGCATGACGAAGGAAGCCCCGGCCCACCTGATCGACTGGCAGGGCAAGGACTGGACGCCGGCCTCCGGCACCAAGGCGGCGCACCCGAATGCGCGCTTCACCGTGGCCGCGACCCAGAATCCGGTGATCGACCCGGCCTGGGACGATCCGGCCGGCGTGCCGATCTCGGCCTTCATTTTCGGCGGCCGCCGCTCGACCACGGTGCCGCTGGTGACCGAGGCCAACAACTGGGTGGATGGCGTGTACATGGCCGCGACCATGGGTTCCGAAACCACCGCCGCCGCCGCCGGCCAGATGGGCGTGGTGCGCCGCGATCCGTTCGCGATGCTGCCGTTCATCGGCTACAACATGAGCGACTATTTCCAGCACTGGCTCGATCTGGGCAAGAAAGTGGCCGCGATCGATCCGGCTGCGCTGCCGAAGATCTTCTGCGTCAACTGGTTCCGCACCGGCGAGGACGGCAGCTTCGTGTGGCCGGGCTATGGCGACAATATGCGCGTGCTGAAATGGATCCTCGACCGTACCGAAGGCAGCGCCGCCGCCGGCAACGCGCACCTGTTCGGCACCTCGCCATCGTATGGCGACCTGAACTGGGATGGGGTGGAATTCACCGAAGCGCAGTTCACCCAGATCACGTCGATCGACAAGAACGCCTGGGCCGAAGAACTGAAGCTGCACGGCGAATTGTTCGACAAGCTGGCCTACCGTCTGCCGCAAGAGCTGGTGGACACCAGGGTCCGCCTGGAAAGGCAACTGGCCGACTGAGACCGGCCGAGTGGGGGAGAGGCCGCTGCCGAAGCGGCCATATAAAAAAGAACAGGGGCAACGCCGGTGGCGTTGCCCCTGTTTCATTTGGGACGAACCGTGAAGATCAAGCCTTGAGCAGCGGCTTCAGGTACTTGCCGGTCGGGCTGTCCTTGACCTTGGCCACCTGCTCCGGCGTGCCGCAGGCCACGATGGTGCCGCCGCCGGCGCCGCCTTCCGGCCCCAGGTCGACGATCCAGTCCGCGGTCTTGATCACGTCCAGGTTGTGCTCGATGATGGCGAGCGTATTGCCCTGGTCGCGCAGGCGGTGGATCACCTTCAGCAGCAAGTCGATGTCGGCGAAGTGCAGGCCGGTGGTTGGTTCATCCAGGATGTACAAGGTGCGTCCGGTGTCGCGCTTGGACAGCTCGAGCGACAGCTTGACGCGCTGCGCCTCGCCGCCCGACAGCGTGGTCGCGCTTTGTCCCAGCTTGATGTAGCCCAGGCCCACGTCGAGCAAGGTCTGGAGTTTACGCGCGATGACCGGCACCGGCTTGAAGAACTCGTGCGCATCCTCGACCGTCATGTCCAGCACTTCGGTGATGTTCTTGCCCTTGTACTGCACTTCCAGCGTTTCGCGGTTGTAGCGCTTGCCGTGGCAGACGTCGCACGGCACGTACACGTCCGGCAAGAAGTGCATCTCGACCTTGATCACGCCATCGCCCTGGCAGGCTTCGCAGCGGCCGCCCTTGACGTTGAACGAGAAGCGGCCGGCGCTGTATCCGCGTTCCTTCGCGGTCGGCACGGTCGCGAACAGGTCGCGGATCGGCGTGAACAGGCCGGTATAGGTCGCCGGGTTCGAACGCGGCGTGCGGCCGATCGGCGCCTGGTCGACCGAGATCACCTTGTCGAAGTGTTCCAGGCCGTGGATCGAGCTGTGCTCGGCCGGCTCGGTCTGCGAACCGTACAGGTGGCGCGACAGCGCCGGATACAGCGTGTCGTTGATCAGCGTCGACTTGCCGGAGCCCGAAACGCCCGTCACGCAGGTCATCAGGCCCACCGGCAAGGTCAGGGTCACATCCTTCAGGTTATTACCCTTCGCACCCGTGATCACCAGCTGGCGCGCCGGGTCGGCCTTGGTGCGCTTCTTCGGCACTTCGATCTTGCGCCGGCCGTCAAGATATTGCGCGGTCAGCGAATGCTCGTTGTTCATGATCTGCTCGAGCGTGCCCTCGGCGATCACGGCGCCGCCGTGCACGCCTGCGCCCGGACCCATGTCGACGATGTAGTCGGCGGTGCGGATCGCGTCTTCGTCGTGCTCGACCACCAGCACGCTATTGCCGATGTCGCGCAAATGCTTCAGGGTGGCGATCAGGCGATCGTTGTCACGCTGGTGCAGGCCGATCGACGGTTCGTCGAGCACGTACATGACGCCGGTCAGGCCCGAGCCGATCTGCGAGGCCAGGCGGATACGCTGGGCTTCGCCGCCGGACAGGGTATCCGCGCTGCGGTCGAGCGACAGGTAGTCCAGCCCGACGTTGTTCAGGAACTTCAGGCGCGAGACGATTTCTTTGATCACCCGCTCGGCGATGTCGCGCTTGGCGCCGCTCAGTTCAAGCTTGTCGAAGTAGTCCAGCGTTTCGCGCAGGGGCTTGTCCGACACCTCATAAATGGCGCGCTGCTGCTCGCCCTGGCCGATCTTGACGAAACGCGCTTCGGTGCGCAGGCGCGCGCCTTCGCAGGCCGGGCACTTCTTTTCGTTGATGAACTTGGCCAGCTCTTCCTTGACCGCCATGGAGTCGGTCTCGCGGTAGCGCCGCTGCAGGTTGTTGACCACGCCTTCGAAGGTGTGCTCGCGGATCACGGTGCGGCCACGCTCGTTCACATAGCTGAACGGGATCGCGGTCTTGCCGGAGCCGAACAATACGGCTTCCTGCGACGATTTCGGCAATTGCTCGAAAGGCTTGTCGAGGTCGAAGTCGTAATGGGCCGCCAGGCTCTGCAGCATCTGGAAGTAGAACTGGTTGCGGCGGTCCCAGCCCTTGACGGCGCCGGACGCCAGCGACAGGTGCGGGAAGGCCACGATGCGCTTCGGATCGAAGAACTCGATATGGCCCAGGCCATCGCATTCCTGGCAGGCGCCCATCGGGTTATTGAACGAGAACAGGCGTGGTTCCAGCTCTTGCAGCGAGTAGCCGCAAACATTGCAGGCGAACTTGTTCGAGAAGACGGTTTCCTTCTCGGTATCCATCTCATAGGCCACGGCGCGGCCATCGGCCAGGCGCAGGGCGGTCTCGAAGCTTTCGGCCAGGCGCTGCTTGATGTCCGGGTTCACTTTCACCCGGTCGATCACGACATCGATGCTGTGCTTTTCGGTCTTCTTGAGCTTGGGCAGCTCGTCGATCTCGTAGATCTTGGCAGGGTTGACGCCGCTGGCGATGCGGAAGCGCACGAAGCCCTGGGCCTGCATGGCCTGGAACAGGTCGCCGTGTTCGCCCTTGCGGCCGGCCACGACCGGCGCAAGGATCATCAGCTTGGTGCCTTCCGGCATGGCAAGCACCGCATCGACCATCTGCGACACGGTCTGGGCCGACAGCGGCTCATGCGGGTGTTGCGGGCAATACGGCGTGCCGACGCGCGCGTACAGCAGGCGCAGGTAATCGTGGATCTCGGTGACGGTGCCGACGGTCGAGCGCGGGTTGTGCGAGGTCGCCTTCTGCTCGATCGAGATCGCCGGCGACAGGCCTTCGATCAGGTCGACGTCCGGCTTTTCCATCAGTTGCAGGAACTGGCGCGCATACGCCGACAGCGATTCGACGTAGCGGCGCTGGCCTTCGGCATACAGGGTGTCGAAGGCGAGCGAGGATTTGCCCGAGCCCGACAGGCCGGTGATCACGATCAGCTTGTTGCGTGGCAGGTCGAGGTTGATGTTCTTCAGATTGTGCGTGCGGGCACCACGAATGCGAATTTCTTCCATTAAGTTCGGCAGACTTTCTATCAGTTTTTGCGGGGCCGCAGACGCCAGCAGCGCGGTAAGCGGGCCAATCGGGGAGAACCCGTAAGTGTAGCGCGTTTTTGTTTCGGCTGTACATTCATCCAGTGGTTGGTGTACAGCGATGGCAGAACAGCACGGGGCCCGGATGCGCTTGCAACCGGCCGGCGCCGTCCGGGATATGTGGGCGTCTTCAAGGACGCTTCAATGGCAAATCGTTCAGAATCCCAAAATAATTTATGGCGCCCGGCTGTTCCTTCACGCAGGTTTTTTCAGCATCCCGGCGTCAAGTCTTTGTTGCTCTCAGGTTACAATTTACTTCTTTGGGCGAGGGCTTGTGCAATGCAGATTTTTACCGAAGACGACTTCAGCGGCGAACAGCCGGACCACCCATGGGCGGCGCAATTCACCGTCATGTCGTATGCGAGCGGCGGCTACACCAGCATCCCGCACGGGTTCTTCCGTAACTGGCTGGACGAAGAAGCCACCCATGGCTATTTCTACATTGGCCGCTGTTCGGGATTGGGCGTGGGTTCCATCGCCAAGTACGATGCCGGAAAACAGAACCTGGCGGTGGGGCGCTTCGTCGCCGGCGGCTTGCGCCTGCGCTTCCTGTTGAATGGCCAGCACGACATGCGGACCATCTCGACTAGTATGTTCTCGGTCCAGGGCATGGGCTTGCGCAATGCGCCGCCGCCGCAATATGCCGATACCGTGATCAAGAACGACGTCTGGATCGGCGACGAGACCATGGTGCTGGGCGGCAGTGTGATCGAGAATGGCTGCGTGATCGGCGCCCGTTCCGTCCTGCCGCCCAACTTTCGTTCCGAGCCGTACGGGATCTATGCCGGCTCGCCGGCGCGCCTGATCCGCTTCCGTTTCTCGGAGAAAGTGCGCGCCGCGCTGGTCGAACTCGCCTGGTGGGACATGCCGCTGAGCTGGATCCGCGACAATAACGACGCCTTCCTTCAAGACATGACGCAGGACGAGGATGCGGCGCTGGCCACCATCGCCAAGCTGATCGAGCGCCGCAAGGCCTACGAGGCCGAGCATGGCCCGCAGACCTGACATTGCGTCCGATTGAGGAAGCTCACCGGCCAGGATTTATCACGTTTTGATGCATTAAAAACCACGAACAAATTCTGCTGAACAGGCATAATATCGGGTTGCAGCACACAGTTCCCTGACGCTTAGTCAAGTGCAGAGTCAGGGCTCACAACACCATTCAAGGAACCATCATGGCATCAGTCAACAAGGTCATCATCGTCGGCAATCTCGGCCGCGATCCCGAAATCCGCTACATGCCGAGCGGCGACGCCATCGCGAACATCGCGGTCGCCACTTCCTACCGCTCGAAGGACCGCAATACCGGCGAACAGAAAGAACTGACCGAGTGGCACCGCATCTCCTTCTTCGGCCGCCTGGCCGAGATCGTGGGCCAGTACCTCAAGAAAGGTTCGTCGGTCTACGTCGAAGGCCGCCTGCAGACCCGCAAGTACACCGACAAGGACGGCATCGAGCGCTACGCCACCGACATCATCGCTGAAAACATGCAGATGCTGGGCGGTCGCCAGGGTATGGGCGGCGACAGCATGGGTGGCGGTATGGGCGGCGGCATGGACGACGACTACTCGGCCCCGCAGCGTCCGGCTCCGCGCCAGGCGCCACCGGCTCCGGCCGCGCGTCCGCAGCCGAAACCGGCGCCGAACTTCTCGGATATGGATGACGATATTCCGTTCTAAGTGCGCCGTTTAATCTTATAAATCAAGTACTTACGGCATTTATGCCTGTAGTGTAGCTTACTTGGGAAGCTACTGGCAACCCGTCCCACCTTCGTTGGTAACAACTGTAATCCCGAAAGGGAGAGGGGAAAGCAGCATGGCGGGAAAAGGCGGAGACGCGGGGAAAAGACCTACCTTGCTTCCGTCATGCCAAGTCCCGTATGGCTAAGCCTGTATTGGTTGAACCATAGTCCTAAGCCGGGTTCGGGATCTCACCGACGCAGGGTCTTTGAAGCGTCGGTTCGGAAGAGTCACCACAGGCTCCACCAAGGCGCTCTCCCGGACAACCGGTTTTGGAAAAATGTTGATACTGTTGATGGAGAGCCGGATGCGTAGAAATGCGCAAGTCCGGTTCGGAGGGAGGGTAACGGGCGACTCTTGAGCGTCACGTACCCTACCCTACGATTTCCGGTCTGATCGGTACGACAAACCCTGCGAGTGCATCATTCGCAGGGTTTTTTTTATAGTGCAGCCTATTCAAGACACTAGCGCCGCGCCGCCTTCAGGAACAAGCCATGCGCCGGCGCGAAGTTCGCATGCAGCGGCAAATAAGCTGCGCCGATGACCTTGGCCGTCATCCCGATCGTTCCCGCCATCACCAGCGGCCGCTCGGTGCCCTGCCAGCTGTAGCGCGTCATCTGCTCCTGCACCGCGGCGATCAGGCGTTCGAGCAGGGCGCGGCTGACGGCGCCGTCGACGATCACGCCGTCCAGGTCGAGCAGGCAGGCCGCGCCGGTGACGCCGAAGGTGATCGCATTGGCGGCTTCCTCGACCCATTGCAGGGTCACCGCTTCCCATGGGCCGCTCAAGAGGCGGTCGTCGCCGAACGCCAGCGGCGCCAATCCCGCCTGCGCATGCATCTCTTCCAGCCGCACCAGTGAGGCCGCCCCGAGCAGTTGCGGCGCCACGCCGCGTTCGTCCGTTCCGGCCAGGCCCAATGGCATCGAACCGATCGCGCCGGCGTTGCCGAACTGGCCGCTGTGCGGCTCGCCGTCGATCACCAGGCCGCCGCCGACCAGGGTGTCCACGAACACGTACAGATAGCTTTTCAGCTTGCGTCCGCGGCCGGCCACCAGTTCGGCCACGCAGGCCGCGATCGTGTCCTTGGCGAAGTCCACGCGCAGCGGCGTCATGGCCTGCAGGCGGATGCGCAGGTCGACCCGGCGCCAGGCTTCGGCCTGATGCGGCAGCAGGCTTTCCAGGCCGTGCCAGGTGCCCAGCGTGAGCGGGGCGGCCAGGCCGATGCCGGTCAGGCGCGGGGCCAGCTCCGGGCCGAGGAAGTCGTCCACCTCGCGCAGCCTGGCATCGATGGCGGCGAAGACCTGCTCCACGTCGGGGCTGGCGTAGGGCGTCGACGACTGCCAGCGCAGCGCGCCCGTGAAATCGAGCAGGACCACGTCCAGCGCGCGCCTGCCGATCTGGATGCCGATCGAGAACGCGCCTTCCGGATTAAGGGCGATCGGCTGCGACGGCTGGCCGACCTTGCCGCGCACGGCGTCGCGCTTGACCACCAGTTGCTCGTCCAGCAGGCGGTTGATGATTACCGAGGCGGTCTGGGTGCTCAGATTGGTCAGGCGCGCGACTTCGGCCTTGGGCAGGCTGCCATGGGTGCGGATCGCCTGCAGCACGACCCGCTCGTTGAACTCGCGCATGCCGACCTGGTTCGAGCCGACGGTGCGCAGCAGCGGCATGGTGGCGGGGTCAAAGGCGGGAGGCGGTGCGTTATAGGACGGCATGGCGCGGCGTTCGATGGGCAAGACAGCGGGAGACGGTAAGTATACGTCCTTCCGCTAAATAAACCTATGCGACTTATTTTTCGGGCCGATCGGGCGCTGTTGGTCGCCGCGCTGGGCCGCTTCGCGCTCGCCCGCCAAAAAATAATGCGGTGACAACTGGTCGAACTTGGCGTTAGAATCGCGCCCAATCAAGTGAATGGTGCCTTCCTGCTCGTCTGCAGGGAGGTGAAACGGGAAGCCGGTGACGTGCGCGATAGCCATCGCGCGCCAGTCCGGCGCAGCCCCCGCTGCTGTAAGCCTGACGACCCCGGTCGAACGCCACTGTGCCCCGTGCACGGGAAGGCAGGACCGGGGAAGGAAGACGGCGAGCCAGAAGACCGGCCATCCACGATGCATTCGCACGTCCCGGGGTGAGGGCGTGCCTGTTGGTTGTCCGCTGTTCCTTCTTTGTCTGCTCGCGTCATTCGCTGCGATCGCTCGCCTGCGCGGCGCGCAAGCGTCCCTGTTCATCGTGGAAGGATGGCGGCTGCCTGTTGTCGTGCGCGCGTCAAGCGCGCAGCTGAAAGGTCGACGTTCACATGAACACGCTTCTCCCTGTCCGCATCTGCGTCGCGCTGGTGTTCCTGCTCGCCTGCATGTCGGGCTTCCAGCACGCCGGCGCCGCCACCCTGTTCGCCGTGGTCACCGAGCGCGCCGCGCCGGGCGCGATCGAAGCCGCCCACCGCCACCTGGCCAGCCATCCGCAAGACCGCATCCTGCTGCGCACGCCGGCCCAGCTGATGGCGGCCGGCGAACGCGAGGTGGCGCAGTGGATCGCCGGCGCCGACACCATCCTGGCGGTGTCGCTGTTCGGCGATCCGGCACGGCGCATGAAGGATGCTCTGGCGCGCCACGCCAGGCCAGCGACGGCGGTGCTGGCGCTGAACGGCGAGGCGACCCTGAACCTCATGACGCGTTCGCGCCACGGCAGCCTGGCCGGCTTCTCGCCCGAGCTGCTGCGCCAGCTGGCGAGCGAAGCGCCGCCGCAGGCCGCGTTGCAGGCGGCCGAGCTGGAGCCCGCCGCGCGCCACTGGCTCGCAGCGCGCCGCGTGTGGCAGGCGGGCGGCGTCGACAACACCACGGAGTTGATGCGGCACCTGCTCGCGCCAGGCACGCCCCTGGCCGATCCGCAGCCCGAGCCGACCCTGCGCCTGCGCGCCGGACAGCGCGAGCTGCAGGACGGCGCCGCGTGGGGCAATGCGTCGACGCTCAGCCTGCGCGAGCGCCCGACCGTGGTCGTGCTCGACCTGGCGAACATGGATGGCGTGGTGCCAGCGGCGCTGTGCCGGCGCATCGAAGAACTCGGCCAGCCCTGCGTGCAGCTGCTCACGCGCTGGGGCGGCGCCTCGCGCGAAGCGCTCGAACGCCTGCCGCAGCTGGTCGCGCCCGCCAAGCCTGCCGCGCTGGTGGTGCTGCAGGATTTCGTGGTCGGCGCCGCCGAAGGCCGGGAGGCGGTGGAGGCGGCTTTCAAGCGTTTGGACATCCCGGTATTCAAGGCGATCCGCCTGTCGGACCGCACCGCGATGCAGTGGCAGCTGTCGCCCGACGGCCTGCCGCCCGATTCGGTCCAGTACCGCGTCGCCCTGCCCGAGCTGCAGGGCATCGGCCAGCCGATGGTGGTGGCGGCCCTGGGCCAGGCCCGGCGCGACCGCCAGACCGGCATCGAGAACCGCCCGCCCGTGCTGCTGCCGGCCGAAGTCGATCGCCTGTCGGGCCGCGTGGCGCGCTGGCTGGCGCTGCGCGCCAAGTCGAACGCCGACAAGAAGGTCGCGATGGTCTACTACAACCATCCGCCGGGGCGCCAGAACATCGGCGCCGACAACCTCAACGTGCCGGACTCGCTGTTCGGGATGCTGCATGCCCTCAAGGCCGCCGGCTACACGGTCGGCGACCTGCCAGCGTCGCCCGAGGCGCTGCTCGACATGATCATGGCGCGCGGCGTCAACCTGCCGGAAGACCGCGCCGCCCTGCGCGAGATGGCCGGCGCCGTCAACGGCGTCACGGCGCAGGATTACGCGCGCTGGTTCGCGACCCTGTCGCCGCGGGTGCGGGGCGAGATGCAGGACGGCCTGCTGGGCCGCCTGCATGCCGACGTGCTGGCGGCCGAGAAGGCCGGAGAGCGCGCGCTGGGCCGCAAGCAGGCCGAGACCGTGATCGAGGAGCTGCTGCACCTGGTCGAGGGCGTCGACCATCCGCAGCGCGAGCAGGCCACGCGCGACCTGCATGCGCTGGAAGAAGGCTACTTTGCCTGCCTCGATGAAGCCAGGCCACGGCCCTGCAAGGCGCTGGCGCCCCTCTACCGGCGCCTGATCGGCTACGGCATCGAAGGCATGCGCGGCTGGGGCCCGGCGCCGGGCAAGGTAATGGTCGATGGCGGCAAGATGCTGGTGCCGGGACTGGTGTTCGGCAACGTCTTCATCGGCCCGCAGCCGCCGCGCGGCTGGGAAGTGGACGAGGAACTGCTGCACGCGAACACCAGCATCACGCCGCCGCACCAGTTCCTGGGCTTCTACCACTGGATCCGCGACCGCTTCAAGGCCGACGCCGTGGTGCACGTGGGGCGCCACTCGACCTATGAATTCATGCCGGGCAAGGCCGTCGGCCTATCGAGCGACGACTATCCGAGCCTGATCGCGAGCGACCTGCCGGGCATCTACCCATATATCGTCGACGGCGTCGGCGAAGGCACGCAGGCCAAGCGCCGCGGCCTGGCCATCATCGTCGACCACCTGACGCCGCCGCTGGCCACCACGCCGCTGTACGACGAACTGCTGTCGCTGCGCCAGATCGTCGAGAGTTTTGAAGCCGCATCGTCCGAATCGCTCAAGACCCAGGCCGCACAGCTGATGCGCGAGCGGGTCGTGGCCCTGAACCTGCGCGCCGAGCTGGAAGCGTCGATGTCCGACGTGCTGGAGGTGCGCGGCATCGGCTTCGACGCGGCCGACGACGACCTGCTGGCGCACGAGATCGGCCACTATCTGACCAAGCTGCAGGAGAAATTCATGCCCCATGGCCTGCACGTGTTCGGCCGGCCGTGGAGCCGCGCGTCGCTCGAGCTGATGCTCGATTCGATGAAGAAGAGCGGCATCGACGATCCCGACGTCGCCCATCAACTGCGCGACTCGCCGCGGCGCGAGATGGCGGCATTGCTGGCCGGCCTGGATGGCCGCTACATCGAGCCGGGCAAGGGCAACGATCCGCTGCGCTCGCCCGAGGCGCTGCCGACCGGCCGCAACTTCCACGCCGTCGACGGCGACATCCTGCCGACCCGCCTGGGTTATGGCCTGGGCCGGCAGATGGCAGGCAAGGCGCTTGACCGCGACAAAGTGGGCGAGGGCAGCGAAGGCATCATCCTGTGGGCGTCCGACGCCGTGCGCGACGAAGGGGTGATGGTCGGCTTCGCGCTGGCCATGATGGGCGCCGAGCCGGTGTGGAATGCGCGCGGCATCGTCACCGACGTGAAGCTCACGCCCGGCGCCGTCCGGCGCGACGCGGTGGTCACCACCTCCGGCCTGTTCCGCGACCTGTATCCGAACCTGATCCGCCTGATCGACCGCGCCGGCCGGCTGGCGCTGGCGGCGTCGGCGCAGACGCTGGTGGAACAAGACCCATCCTTGCGCGACGCCCTGCAGGCGGCGCTGGCGCCGATCGAAGGCGCCGTGTGGGGCCGCGAAGCGGCAAGCGGCAACCGTGTGGCGCGCGAGTGGCTGACGCGCCAGCGGGCGCTGCTGGCCGATGGCATGCCGGCGAGCGAAGCAGGACGGGCCGCGGCGCTGCGCGTGTTCGGCGATGCGCCGGGCGCCTACGGCGCCGGCGTGAACCGCCTGACCGAGCGCTCGGGCGCCTGGCGCGAGCGCGAGGAAATCGGCCGCGCCTACCGCAACCGCATGGGCCATGCCTATGGCCTCGATGCCGAAGGCGCCTCCAGCCACCGCGCCTTCGACGTGGCGCTGGACGGCATCCACCGCACCTATCATGGCCGCGCCAGCAACCTGTATGGCCTGCTCGACAACAACGACGCCTTCGACTACCTGGGCGGCCTGTCGCTGGCGGTCGAGACGCGCACCGGGCGCGTGCCGGACGCGCTGATCCTGCAGCACTCGCGGCCCGGCCAGGCCGACGTCGAGCCGCTCGCCAGCGCCCTGCTGGGCGAGCTGCGCGGGCGTTTCCTGAACCCGGCCTGGCTGCGGCCATTGATGGACAACGGTTATTCCGGCGCGCGCACCATGGGCCAGGAATTCATCGAAAACCTGTGGGGCTGGCAGGTGACGCGGCCCGACCTGGTCAAGAACTGGGCCTGGGACGAAGTGAAGGCCGTCTACTTCGACGACCGGCACAAGCTCGGCCTGCCTGAATTCCTGGGCCAGCGCCACAACGCGCACGTGAAGGCGCACATGCTGGCGGTGTTCATGGTGGCGGCCGAGAAGGGCTACTGGAAGACCGATCCCGAGACCATCCGCCGCCTGGGCGGAGAGCTGGCGCGCCTGGTGGCGGCCAATGGCTTGCCGGGCAGCGGCCATACGGCGCCGGATCATCCGATGTGGGGCTGGCTGGCGCCGCAGCTCGATGGCGCCGACGCGCAAAAGCTCGGCGTGACGCTTGCCAAGGCGCGTGGCGAGCTGCTGCCGGCAGTGGCGACGTCCATCCCCTCCGTCGCCGCCCCGGCGCAGCAAGCTGCAGCATCCGATGCTGGCGACGCGAGCGAACCGGCGCCGCCGGCGCCGGCGCCCGAACCGATGCGCGTCTACGAACTGAAACAGCAACCAGAACCCGCGCAGCCTGCCGCGCTGCGCATCGTGCAGGTCTTGGCCATCCTGGCCGCCTGCCTCGCCCTGTTCTCGCTCGGCCTGTGGCGCGGCCGGCACATCCCTCAACCTCTCAGGAGTCATCCATGATCGAAACCCTTTCCTATGCCTGGCTGCACGACGCCGTCAGCTGGCTGCTCGCGCCATCCCTGGTGGCGCTGCTGGCCGGCTGCGCGATCGCGCTGGTCGAATCCGGCATCGCCGTCGGCGAACGCTTCCACGGCCTGGCCAGGCTGCGCGCCAGCGGCGACCTGGCGCTTGTGCAAAAGATTGCCCGCCACCGCCTGGAACGTGCCGACCTGCTGGCGCGCATCCCGCCGATGCTGGGTCTGATGGCCACCATCATCCCGCTCGGACCGGGCCTGGCGGCGCTGGGCGAAGGCGACCCCGCCAAGCTGGCCAGCGCCGTGACCGTCGCTTTCGACGCCACCGTGCTGGGCCTGGTGGCCGGCATCGGCGGCCTGGTGATCGGCAAGCTGCGCCGCCGCTGGTATGAAGAGACGCTGGACGCGATGGAGCCGCAGCCATGAGTGGGCGCGGCAGACTGCGGCTGTACCGCCACCTCGACGCGCGCTTCGACCAGAGCGACGAAGATCCGCGCGCCAGCCTGGTCAACCTGGTCGACGTGATGCTGGTGTTCGCCTGCGGCCTGATCGCCGCCATCGCCGGCGCGCAAGGGACCCTGAAAACCCCGCAGCCGGTGGAGAAGGGCCGCCAGATCGAGCGTCCCGCCAGCGGCGTGACCCAGGACGGCAGCGGCTACGACCGCGTCGGCGAAGTCTATCGCGATCCCGCGACCGGCCAGCTGGTGCTGATCGAACCCGTGCAAACCAAGAACAAATAATGAACACCGTTTTCCAACCCCGCCCGCTCGCTGCGGTCGTCGCCCTGCTGTGCGCCGCCGGCGCCTTTGCGCAAGATCTGCCTACCGTCACCATCCGTGGCGCAGCCGGTGAAGAAGGCCTCGCGCTCGACCGCCAGAACACCACCGCCAGCCGCCTGGACATCAGCGCCCTCGACCTGCCGGCCAGCGCCGACAGCCTGAGCGCCGCCACCATCGCCGCGCGTGGCGACCTGCTGGTCAAGGACGCGGTGACGCGCAGCACCGGCCTGACCGACAGCAGCTCGCCCGGCAGCGGCATCAGCTATTCGGCGCGGGGCTTCAACGGCAACAACGCGATCGCGATGCTGGAGAACGGCCAGCGCCTGCTGGTCGGTTCCAGCACCGCGACCTATCCGGCCGATCCCTGGGGCTACGAGACGATCGACGTGCTGCGCGGGCCCGGCTCGGTCATTCACGGCAGCGGCGCCACCGGCGCCGTCATCAACGCCGTGCGCAAGGCGCCGCGGCGCGCATCCTCGCTCGAGATCCTGGGCGGCATCGGCGGCGGCGAGTCTGTGCGCGCCGGCATCGGCGCCACCGGTGCGCTGGGCGAGCAGGGCGCCTTCCGCATCGATGCCTACGCCGGCCGCAGCGACGGTTTCATCGACCGCGGCGAATCCCGCCACGGCAAGATCCTGACCAGCATGACGACGACCCTGGCGCCTGGCGTGACCCTGTACGCCCAGCTCGATCATGCCGAACAAGAGCCGATCCGCTACTTCGGCACGCCGCTGGTGAACGGCGGCCTGGCCGAACGGCTGCGCGACCAGAACTACAATGCCGGCGACGCCGTGCTGCGTTTCGTCGACGACAAGGCCGTCGCGCGCCTGCACTGGCAAGCGGCGCCGAACCTGGAGATCAGCAACGAACTGGCTTACTTCACGTCGCGTCGCGACTGGCGCAATATCGAGTCGTACGCCTACGACGCCATGCGCGACGTGGTGGAGCGCAGCGACTACATCGGCATCCGCCACGACCAGGAGCAGACCGCGAACCGCCTGGAGGCGCGCTGGAAGACCGGCGCCAACCAGGTCGTGGCCGGCTGGGAAGCCTCCACCATCAACTTCAGGCACACCAATAACTCGCCCTATGGCGGCGCATCGACGGTGACGCCGAGCGGCTTCGACCCGGGCAGCTTCTGGGACACCCCAGACCCCTTCCGCCCGAACTTCGCGACCGACACCACCGCCCATGCTTTCTATCTCGAGGATGCCTGGCGCGTGGACGAGCGCCTGCTCCTGACGGCGGGCGCACGCCACGACCGCTACAAGATCGACCGCCGCAACCTGCTGGCCGACAGCGGCCACTTCCAGACGATCTTGCGCTCCAATTCGGTCCGCGTCGGCGCAAGCTGGAAGCTGGCGCCGGACACCTCGCTCTACGGCCAGGTCAGCACCGGCAGCGATCCGCTCACGAGCCTGTTGTCGATGACCCTGGCCAACAGCAGGTTCAAGCTGACCGACGCGCGCCAGGTCGAGGCGGGCGTCAAGCAGATGCTGGCCGGTGGCCGCGCCGAGTGGACGGCGGCGCTGTACCGGATCAGGAAGGACGACATCATCACGCGCGACCCGATTAACCCGGCTCTGTCGGTGCAGGGCGGCTCGCAGACCTCGCGGGGCGCGGAAGTGAGCGCCAGCGTGAGCCTGGCTCCCGGCTGGCGCATGGATGCCAACCTGGCCTATACGGATGCCGAGTTCGACGAACTGCTGGAGGCGGGCAACGTCTCGCGCGCCGGCAATCGGCCGGCCGACGTGCCGAAGGTCTCCTCGAACCTGTGGCTGACGCACCGCGCCGGCGACTGGCGCACGAGCGCCGGCCTGCGCTACGTGGGCGAACGCTTCATCAGCAATGCCAACACCCAGGCCTTGCCGGCCTACACCACGCTGGACGCCTCGATCGGCTGGGCGCTGAGCCGCAACGTGCAGCTGCAGCTCAACGTGCGCAACCTGACCGACAAGCTGTATGCGATCACTTCGTATGGTTCATCGCAATACCTGCTGGGCGACGAGCGTCATGCCGAGCTGACCGTCCACTGGCGTTACTAGGTGAGTTCCTGGAAGCGCCAGCTCTACTGGTGGCACCGCTGGCTGGGCATCGCGATCGGCCTGCTGGTGCTGCTGTGGTTCGGTTCCGGCATCGTCATGATGTACGTGCCGTATCCCGAGCTGACGGAACAGGAGCGCATGGGCTGGCTGGCGCCGCTCGATCCCGACCGGGTGCAGGTCACGGCCGCTGAAGCATGGACCGGGATCGGCGCCCCCGCGCCGGATGCGGTGCGCCTGAACACCGTGGCGGGCCGCCCCGCGTGGCACTTCCAGCACGAAGGCAGCTGGCATTCGGCATGGGCCGACAGCGGGGCGCCGCTGGAAGTAAACTACCTGATCGTCTCGAGCAGCGCGCGCAGCGCGGCGCCTGATGCGCGTTCGCTGGCGGTCGACAAGATCGAACTGGACCAATGGACTTTCGGCGCCGTGCGCGCGCACCGGCCCCTGTACCGCGTTGCCGCCGACGATGGCGCCGGCAGCATCCTGTACGTGTCCGGCCGCACCGGGGAGCTGGTGCGCGACACGACCCGCAGCGAGCGCGCCTGGAACTGGGCCGGCTCCGTCATCCACTGGCTCTACGTGACGCCGCTGCGCCAGCACAATGAAGCCTGGCGCCAGGCCGTGATGTGGACGTCCGGCGTGGCCCTGGTGCTGGCCGTGACCGGCATGGCGATCAGCCTCCTGCGCCTGCGGCTACGCACGGGGCGGCGCTATGCCGGCGGCAGGATGTCGCCGTATACGGGCTGGAAAGCCTGGCACCACTGGCTGGGCCTGGGCGTCGGTGTGCTGGTCATCACCTGGCTGTTCAGCGGCTGGCTGTCGGTCGGGCCGTTCGGCTCTCCGGCCGGCGGCGGCGTCACCGCGCAAGACCGGCAGGCGTTCGCCGGCGGTGCGCCGGGCGGCGACGACCTGGCGCTGGATGCGGCCGCGCTGCTGCGCGCGCATCCCGGCGCCTTGGAGCTGGAATGGCGCCGCGTGGGCGGCAAGCTGTATCTGAGCGCGCTCGGCCGCGAACGACGCAAGCTGGTCGACGCGCGCGACAGCGCCGCCGTGCCTGGCGTGCCGCAGGACGTGCTGCTGCATGCCGCGCAGGCAATCCGCCCCGGCGCGCCCATGCAGGTGGAACTCCTCACCGGACCGGACGATTATTACTACAGCCATCACCGCGCAGTGGCCTTTCCGGTCTTGCGCGCGCGCTTCGACCTGCCTGACGCGCCGGTGTTCTACATCGACCCGGCCCAGGGCCGCCTGGCCGGCTACGTCGACCGCGACAAGCGCTGGGACCGCTGGCTATTCAACGGCCTGCACCAGCTCGACTTCGCCTTCCTGCGCACCAGGCCGGTGTGGGACGTGGTCGTGATCGTCCTGTGCGTGCTGGGCTTTGCCCTGACCTTCAGCGGCCTGGTGCTGGGCTGGCGGCGCTTGACGAAAGGATGATCAGCGCTGCTGGCCGCGGCCGGTCGCGGCCCAGTAGATCCCGCCCAGCAGGTGGCCCAGGTATTGCGGGTCGCGGTACATCTCGCCATTGTGTCCGAGCGTGGTGACGAACACGCGGCCCTTCTCGTGCTGGTGGTGCCAGGCGATCGGGTGCTCCTTGCCCATGCCCTTCACCGTCTGCCCCGGCCAGATCAGGGTCGGGTCGTAGCTCGACTCGTCCACGTTCAGCACCGGGTTGATCGTCACGCTGTAGGGATTGGTGAAGGTGTAGAACTCGTCGCTCCAGACCCAGCGCTCGGGCAGGCCGAAGGTGGCGGGGAAACGCTTGTCGACAACGGTCACCACGCCGGTCTGCAGCTTCGGATGCAGGCCGACCGTGCGGCCCACCATCTTCTCGAACCAGACCCAGTCGTTCGGCCTGGCGATCGCCGCGCGGTGCACCACGACGGCATTGCCGCCGCCGCGCATATACTCCTCGAAGTTGGCGCGCTGGGCGGGGTTCAATTCCTCGCCCGGCGTGTTCAGGAACATCACGGCGGCATACTGTTTCAGGTCGCCTTCGAATACCTGCGTCTTGTTGGTGTAGGTCAGCGCGAACGCGTGCAGCTTGGCCAGGCGTTCCAGGTTGTCGCGCGCGATCGGGATGTATTCGTAGTGGTATTTGCCGGGCGTGGCCAGGACCAGCAGCTTGAACTGGTCTTCGGCCAGGCCGTGGGGCGCCGCCGTCGTCAAGACGACGGCGCCCAGCAGCGTTGTCATGCGTCCCATGGATTCTCCTCAGTCGATGCGGGTCGAGTACAGCGAGTGGTGGGTCAGGATGAACAAGGTGCGCTTGTCGGGTCCGCCGAAGATCAGCTGCAAGGGCCGCTCCGGCACGTCGATGCGGCCCTTCTGCTTGCCATCCTTGCCATAGATGAAGACCTGGCCGTTGGCCACGTAGACGTCGCCGTTCGGGCCGACCGCCGCACTCTCGCCGCCGCGGTTGGCCAGCAGCTTAAGGTCGGTGATGCCGCCGCCCGCGTTGACGGCGCCGCTGAAGGTGCGGTTCTCGGAGCCGTTGGTGAACACCACGCGCTGGCCCACCGGCGCCGTGACGAAGCCGAAGGCCTGCAGCGAATCGGCCCAGCGCCAGCCCAGGTGGTCCGCCGCGCCCTGGCGCAGCACGCGGTAGGCGGGCAGCACCAGGCTGCCGTCGGGCGACACGTATTCTTCCTTCTTCGGCAGGGCGACGTCGCGCGCGAACATCTCGGCCAGGGTCGTGAATTCGAAGGTGTCGTAGTCGAGTTGGTCCTTGAATTCGCCGTTCTGCCAGAAGTTGACCGGCACCGCGACCCGCGCGCCCTGGCGAGGCGCGACCGGGGTCGGCTTGATCATCGTGATCTCCGTTCCCGGCGTGCCCGGCTTGAAGGCATACACGCTGGCCTGCGGGCCGTAGTTCGAGATCACCATCAGGTTGCCGCTGTCGTCGATGGCCAGGTTGACCGGGTCGAGCGGGGCGTCGCGCACCACGACCAGGCCCTCGTCCTTCGTGTAGCTGTAGATGCGTTTCCAGTGGCGGTCGACGAAATACAGCTTGCCCTTGGGGTCGACGGTGGCGCCGGCGATCGAATAGAAGCCGCCTTCCAGCTTGTCGACCTTGCCCAGCTGGGCGGGCGCCTTGCGTTGCTTGCCGGTGTAATCGAACACGGCGAACTCGCGCTCGCGCACTTCCAGCTTGTTGGTGACGTCGCGGATCGCGTTCTCGTAGGCGAACTTGCTGGCGCGCAGATAGGTGGTGCAGCCATTGTCGTCGCAGGTCGCGAAGCCGCTCTCGCCATTCACGTGGACGTTGCGGAAGCGGATGTCGCTGGAATTGGTGATCAGGATCGCGGCCGGCATCGGTTTATAGGAACGCGTGACGCGGTAGCCGTGGTAGTTCGCGAACAGCAAGTTTCTGGAATTGCGGATCTCCAGCGACACCGCATCGGCGCCGTCGCGGATTTCCTCCTCGGTCTGCGGCGCCAGGAATTCCCAGTTCTCCACATTGTCCAGCACGATCTCGGCGCGGATATGGTGTTCGGCCGACAGCTCGTAGACTTTGCCCGGCGTCTTGGTATTGGTCACGTAGAAGCCGGCCTGGGCATAGCCGCTGGGCGACCAGATGCCGGAGAAGGTGCCGCCGCCGCCATCGGTCACCCACACGCTCGGATACTGGCGGTCCCAGTGCGCGGTGGTGTCGAACTTGGCGTCCTTCTGGTACGGATCGGCGCGCCGGCCGTCGTACAGGCGGGTGCCGTGGCCGCCCTGGATGCGCACGTCGTCCACCAGCGAGTGCTCGCCGGCGCGCCACAGCAGCGCCACCGCGCGGTTGTTGATCTCGCCGGTCGCCAGGCCGATGCCGGACACGATGCCTTCGCCGCCGCGCGCGCTTTCCAGCAGCGCCTTGGGGCTGTCGACGCCCTGGAATTTCGGTGAGCCGTTCGGCAGCAACAGTTGGGTCAGGCCCGGATGCAGGGCGATGATCACGGTGTCCGGCCGCATGCGGATGGTGTCGTTGACGACATAGAAACCCAGCGGCAGGTAGACCACGCGATTGGCGTCGATCGCTTTCTGGATCGCCGCCGTGTCGTCGGTCGTGCCGTCTCCTTTCGCGCCGTACGCGTGCACGTTGGCCCACTCCTTCGAGGCCGGCAGCGGGCGCAGGGCGCGTGTCGTCGTCGGGTTCGCGGGCAGCGCCGCCGTCTTGTAATGGGTCGAGAAGGTGCCAGGCTCGCCCATCTGCCTGACGAACAGGCCGTAGTTGAATTCGCTGACGGCGTAGTCGCGGCCCTTGCCGGCCAGCGTCTTGCCGCTGTCGCGGAAGCGCACGAACGTCGGCACGTTGCGCGCGATGGCATTCTCCAGGCCGACCTGGGTATAGACATTGTCTTCGTTGCTGACGATGAGCGCGGCCTTGCTGACGTTCTCGAAGCGCACGTCCTTGCCCCACAACCAGTCGCCATAGCCACGGTTGATCTCGACGCCGACCGGGGTGTCCTTGATTTCCGTGTTGATCATCGTGAGGCTGGCTTCATGCTCGCGGATCGCGGCGTCGCGCTGGCCCTCGAATGTCGAATCCATCAGGGTGAACTGCCAGGCCGGCGAGGTCTTTTCGCTCAGGATGCCGTAGCGGCCGCCGTAGAAGCGCAGGTTGTAGGCCACGTTGCCGACCTGGTAGACGCCGGCCAGGCCGGAACCCAGGTGGAAATCGATATGGCTCAGGTTCGAGTGCTGGGCCGTGTGCATGCGCACCGCGGCCGCGGCCGGGTTGCCGTCCTTGATCTCGAAGTCGACGTTCGACAGCGCCGAATAGAAGGTCGAGGAGTTGGCGTTACGGACCGCCTTGCCTTCCTCCGCGCTGAACGGCACCGCGCTCGGCACCGGCATCGGCACCTTGCCGACGCTGTACTGGTCGCCGCCGGTGAAGATGACCATATTGGCCACGCCCTTTTGGTAGCCGGGCGTGTTCTCGGCCAGCACGAACACGGGACGGGTCGGTCCGACGCCATACAGGCGCACGGCCAGCGGGATCAGCAGCGAACGGGTGATGCGATAGCGGCCCGAGGGCAGGAACACGATGCCGCCCTGGCCTTTGTTTGCGGCCGCGTCCAGCGCTTGCTGGATCGCGGCCGTGTCGTCGGCCTGGCCGTCACCCTTGGCGCGTACCACGACGGCGCGTGGGTCTTCGGGCATGGTCTGGTAGGCCGAGATGGATGCGGCGTTCGCGGCGCCGGCCAGCAGGAACGACAGCGCGAGAAGGCGCGGAAATACGGAAAGAGTTGTCATCATTGATCTTTTCCTCAGCTATTGTAGAAACAGCGACAGAAGCATCACGAACAGCAGGCCGAACACGCCCACCAGGGTCTCCATCAGGGTCCAGGAGCGGAAGGTATCCTTCAGGGACAAGCCAAAATATTCCTTGAACATCCAGAAGCCGGAATCGTTGACGTGGCTGCACATCAGGCTTCCCGCGCCGATGGCCAGCACCATCAGGTTCGGGTCGACGCCCGAGCTGTGCACCAGCGGCGCCACGATGCCGCCGGCCGTCACGCCGGCCACCGTGGCCGATCCCAGGCAGATGCGAATCACGGTGGCGACCGACCATCCCAGCACCAGCGGCGGCACCGGAAGGCTGGACAGCAGCGCGCCGAGATCGGCGCTGACGCCCGATTCCACCAGCACCTGCTTCAGTGCGCCGGCGCCGGCGATGATCAACAGGATCGGCGCGATCTCGCGCATCGCCTCCGCCGGGCCCTGCATCACGGCGGAAAAACGCCGCCCTTGCGCGAGGCCCAGCGTGTAGATCGCCACCAGATAGGACGCCAGCATCACCACGAGCGGATTGGCGAGGAACGACAGGCTGCCGTTCAGGTCGGGCCGCGCCATCATGAGCACCGTGCTCGCTCCCAGCAGCAGCACCGGCAGGAGCGCGGTGGCGAAGCTGTTGAAGACGCCCGGCAGTTCTCCATCCTGCAGCGCGCGACCGTCCTGGAACATGGCGGCCGGTTGCGCCTCAATGCGGCGCAGCGACAGCGCGAACAGGGGCCCGGCGATGATCAAGGTCGGTATCGCCACCACGATCCCGTACAGCAGGGTAGTGCCCATGTCGGCGTGGATCGCCGAGACCAGCGCTACCGGTGACGGATGCGGCGGCAGGAAGCCGTGCGCGATCGACAGCCCGGCCAGCAGCGGGATCGCCAGCGCCACCGCCGGCCGCCCTGAGCTGACCACCAGCGAGAAGATCAGCGGCACCAGCAGCACGAAGCCGACGTTGTAGTACAGCGGAATGCCGACCACGAAGCCGGTGACGGTGAGCGCCACCGGGATGCGCGACGGCCCCAGGGCGTCGACCAGGCAGGTGGCGATGCGGCGCGCGGCCCCGCTGTCGGCGATCAGCTTGCCGAACACGGCGCCCAGGCAGATGATCACCACCAGGGAGCCGAGCAGGTCGCCGATGCCCTTCTCGATCGCGCCGGGAATCTTCGACGGCGGCAACCCAAGCAGCAGGGCCGCCGCGATCGACGCCGCCACGAAGGCCAGCAGGGGCTGGACCTTGCCCCAGGCGATGAGCAAGGTCAGCAGGCCGACCGCCAGCAGCACGGAAACGATGTTCCACACGGCCGGGCCCCGTCAGAAGCCGTAGCGCAGGCCGGCCCGGTAAGTACGTCCAACCACGTCGTACAGCGCCGGGTTGATGCCGTAGCTGGCATTGGTCTGCGGCGCCGCTTCCGGCGCGCGGTCGGTCACGTTGTCGATCTTGAAGTAGGCCTGCAACTGCTTCGACAAGTTGTAGCTGGCGCCGATGTCGAGATAGGCCGCCCCCTTCATCTTGTTGTCGTAGATGGTCGGGTGGATCAGGGTCGACATGGGGCAACCGGTCTGGCACTCGATGAAGTCGTTGCGGTAGGTGCCGTCGCTGAACCAGCGTTCGGTCAGCGTGACGCTCAGCTTGTCGTTCTCCCAGGTCTGCTGCGCCAGCACCTTCCACTTCGGCGTATTGCCCATGTTCGAGCCGGCCGAATCCACCGCGATGGTGCCGACCACGCCCGACTCGGTGATGTAGTGCAGGTTGCGGGTGGCCAGCGCGCGGAAGGTGAAGCGGCCCGGCAGGTTCAGCCGCTCGAGGCCCGTCCGGTAGGCGGTCTCGAGGTCGAAGCCCTTGACCTTCAGCGACGCCAGGTTGAAGTTCTGCACCGTGACGTAGTTGTTGCCCGGGCTGTTGAGCACCATCGCCTGGCAGATCTCCTGGTTGCCGGCCACGCACAGGTCGACTTCCTGCTGGATCGTCAGCGCCGAGATCACGCCCTTGACTTCGATGTCGAAGTAGTCGGCCGAGATGGAAAAGCCCGGCGCCCATTTCGGCTGGCTCAGCACGATGCCGAAGGTATTGTTGCGCGCGATCTCCGGGCGCAGGTTGGTGTTGCCCACCGTGCGTTCCTGGACGCTGATGGTGTTGCCCTGGTACTGGACCACGTTGTTGACCACCACCGGCGCCGCGAACAGTTCCGAAAGGTTCGGCGCGCGCACGTCCTTCGAGGTCACGCCGCGCAGGCGCAGGCCGTCGATCGGCGTCTGCCAGGTGGCGCCCAGCTTCCAGCTGCCCACGCTGCCGGCGGTGCTGTACTTGGTCTCGCGGTCGGCCAGGTTGAGGTTGGCCTCGCCCCAGGTCTCGGACTTGAACACCGGGATGTTCAGCTCGACGTAGGCTTCACGCACGTTGTAGCTGCCTTCGCCATTGTGGAAGTTACCGGCATACCAGTTGTTGCCGACCGTGGTGTTGAGCAGCGGGTCGGCCGGGTACATGGCGTTGTTCGGCGAATCCGGGGTTACGCCGTTGCCGTAGGCGTCGCCGCGCACGCGGTATTTCTCGCGCCGGTATTCGGCGCCCGTGGCCAGCGAGATCGGGCCGGCCCAGCCTTCGAACAGCTCGCCGTTGATGTTGAAGCTGCCGACGTCCTGGCTTTGCGTGGTGCGCTGGCGCGGGCCGTTGGCCGGCGCGATATAGGCCCAGGCGGCCGGATCGATCGGGTTGTCGCCGATGATGTTGAGCGGCACGCAGCCCGACGCCGCGGCCACCGGGTTGCGGCAGACGATGCGGCCGTCCGGCGCGCGCACCGCATCGATTGCATTGTTGTAGCGCGCGTTGAGCGTCATGTTGAAGGCGTCGAGATTGGTCTTGTTCTCGCCGTGGGTCACGTAGGCGTCGTACGACCAGTCCTTGCCGAACAGGGCGAACTTGCCTTCGGCGCCGAGCACGAAGCGGCGCTGGGTGCGGGTCGGCTGGACATCGATGTTCTCGGGGAAGACCGCGTTCGCTGTGCCGTACTGGAAGCTGGTGATGTTGTTGCGCGCGCAGGCATCGACGATCGAGGCCGGCAGGAAGGGGTTCGAGCACTGGATGTTCAGGTTGGCGTTCTTGGCCGCGCCCGGATTGGGCGAAAAGCGCGAGTCCACCTTGCCATAGTTGGCGGTGAAGTAGAGCTGGTGGTCGGGATTGATGTCGAACGACATGCGGGTATAGGCCACCTGGCGCTTGAAGTTCATCGCCAGGTTGGTGCCCGAGCCCACGCTGCCGCTCAAGTCGCCGCCGATGCAGAACGGGTTGACGCAACCGGTGACGGCGCCGGTGCCGGTCGGCTGGCCATTGGAACCGTACTGGAACTGGTAAGGCACGCCGCCCGCGCCGAAGGCCGTGCCCTGCAGCGGGCCGCTGGTGATCAGGCCGTACTTGGCGTACTGGTATTGCTGCGCCTGTTCGATCACGCGGTACTGCGGCAGGCCGTCGCCGGTCTGGCTCAAAGGACGCACCGAGTAGGCCGGGTTCTGGTACCAGGTGCGGCCGTTCGGCCCCTTGCCGCCGAAGCCGGGCGACTCGATGCCGTTTTCCTTCGTGAACTCGGCGCTGGCCGTCACGTGGAAGCGGTTGTCGAGAAAAGCGCGGCCCCAGGCCGCCTGCACGCTGCCGCCGCGGTCGTCGTCGTACTTGGTCTGGCCGCCCTGGACATGCGCCTTGAAGCCGGTGAATTTTTTGTCGGTGACGAAGTTGACCACGCCGCCCACCGCGTCCGAACCATAGGATGCCGAGGCGCCGCCGGTCACCACGTCGACGCGTTTCACCAGCAGCTGCGGGAACTGGCTGACGTCGGTCACGCCGGTGACGTTGGCGCCCACCACGCGCTGGCCGTCGAGCAGGGTCAGGGTCCGGATCGTGCCCAGGCCGCGCAGGCTCAGCGAAGACAGGCCCTGGATGCCGCTGCTGGTGCTGTTGGTGCTGGTGGTGCGGCCGGTGCTGCCCTGCAGGGCCGGCAGTTCGGCCAGGGTGTTGAACAGGTTCGGCTTGGCCGATTTCTCGAGGTCGGCGCTGGTGAGGCTGGTGGTCGGCGTCGGCATGGTGAAGCCGCGCGCGGCGATGCGCGAGCCGGAGATGCGCACGACGTTGGCGGCTTCTCCGGCCGCGGGTGACGGCGCGGAGGACGGCGCAGAATCGGCGGGCGGTGTTTGCGCCTCGGTAGCGGCGGCCGGGGTGTCGGGTTCTAGCTGCGCCTGCTGGGCGTGGGCGGCGCCGACGCTCCAGCAGGCGCTGGCGACGGCCAGGCTGATGAGAGTCCGTTGAACTGGTGTACGCATGATGTCTCCTCGATGCTTGTTGTATGGGAGCGCGCCGTCTCTGTGGTCGGCTGCGCGACAGCTTGCAAAGACTGCTTGCGATGAATCTTGCCGAACCCCGGTGCCAGGGCCGTGGTTCAGGTGTCGTAATTCGGACGTCGTGGTTCAGGCGCTTCTGGTGATGCGTTCCACCAGCGCCGGCGGCGCCAGGGTGATGTCCAGCGTGAGGCCGGCTTCGTCGGCCTGCAGCGGTTCGAGGATGCTCAGCTGCGAATCGAGCAGCGAGGGTGGCATGTAGTGGCCGGGGCGGCCGTGCATGCGCACGGCGATCAGTTCGCGCGGCCCGGCCAGGTGCACGAAGCGCAGCGCCGGGTCGGCCATGCGCAGCAGGTCGCGGTAGCGCCGCTTGAGGGCCGAGCAGGACAGCACCAGGCCCTGGCCCCGGCTGCGGGCCTGGCCGATCTCGGCCGCCAGCGCGTCCAGCCAGCCGGCGCGGTCGTCGTCGTCGAGCGGGATGCCGGCCGTCATCTTGCTGACGTTGCTGGCCGGGTGGTAGGCGTCGCCTTCGAGGAAGGGGACGGCGAAGTGGCTGGCCAGGGCGGCGCCGATCGTGCTTTTGCCCGATCCGCTGACGCCCATGACGACCCAGCGCAGGGCGCCGGCGGGTTGGGACGGGGTGTTGACGCTGGATGCTGACATCGTTTCTCCTCGATAGACCGTTAGCGCTAACATCGCGTTTTTCGGAGTGTTGTTCAGCTAATTTTTTTTGTAAACACGTTATCGATGTTGCAATGCAATGTGATCCGGGGGCGGTTTTGCCGCTTTGCCGGGGACGCAAGCGGGGGCGTCAGCGGTTTTTCACTCAGAAAGCACCATGAAAATCTGATAGCGCTAACATTGTTGCGACGCGCAATCTATTTTTTCGCAATGTTGTATTTACTCGACGGCGCCATGTGCGCGTGACTGGAATCGGCTATGTTGGAACCGATCACGCACGCAGAAAGCGAGGACGACCATGGAACGCCGCTTGCGCTGGGCAACGGAAGAAGGAAACGGCCTGGAATATGTCGCGATCCGCGGCACGCCACAAGGCGTCGTTGCCGAAGGCGTGGTGATCGGGCCGGATTCCGGCACGCCGTACGAGGGCAGGCTGTTCGGCTGCAGCTACGCGATCCATTGCGATGCGCACTGGCGGGTGCGCCAGGTCCAGGTCAGGTTGGCCGGCGGCGCCCACTTGCTGTTGCGCGCCGATGGCGAAGGAAGATGGAGCGGCCCGGACGGCGCGCCGCTGCCGGCGCTGGACGGCTGCATCGACGTCGACCTGACGTGCACGCCATTCACCAATACCCTGCCGATCCGGCGCCTGGGCGAGGCCCTGCGCGAGCGCCGGGAAGTCCGGGTGGCCTACGTCACCTTGCCCGGGGCGGCCGTGATGCCCTCGCGCCAGGCCTATTCCTTGCTGGGCGAGGGACGCTACCGTTTCGAGAGCCTGTCGGATCCCTTCCGGGCCGACATCGAGACCGATGCCGACGGCCTCGTGGTGCACTATCCAGGCCTGTTCCAGCGCCTGGACTGATCCTACTCGCGCGAGATGGTGTACACCTCGCCCGCGGTCGCGCCGGCGTCGCCTTTCTTGGCGCGCAGGTCGCGGTAGACGGCGGCGCGCATGATCATCATCGACACCACGGGCGCGGTCAGCAGCACGAACACGGTGATGATGATCTCGTGGACGACCGGCCGCGACTGCGCCACCGTGAAGTACAGCATCGAGGCGATCAGGAGGCTGCCGGCGCCCAGCGTGACCGTGATCGCCGGGCCGTGGATGCGCTGGTAGAAGGTGCGCAGGCGTATCAGGCCGAGCGCGCCGATCAGGATGATGCTGGCGCCCAGGATCAGCAGCAGCGAGACCAGCAGGGCGGCCCAGTCGGGCAGGTGTTCGATGCCGGTCATTCGATGATCTCCCCGCGCATCAGGAACTTGGCCATCGCGATGGTCGAGACGAAGCCGACCAGCGCGATCAGCATCGCCACTTCAAAATAGACCTGGGTGCCGAAGCGGATGCCCAGCACCAGGGCCAGCAGCATGCCGCACATCCAGAGGGTGTCGAGGGCCAGCACGCGGTCGTGGGCCGAGGGGCCGATCAGCAGGCGGCCGGCGCACAGCGCCATGGCCGCCAGCACGCACACGAGGGCGTAGCCGATCGAGAGTTCAAGCAGGGTCGCCATGGCGGACCTCCGTGTCGAAGATGTGAATGAGGGGCTGTTCGTAGCGGGTCTTGATGGTGTCGACCCACCACGCGGCGTCGTGCAGGTCGAACACGTGCAGCACCAGCTCGAGCTTGTCGGAATCGGCGCTCGGCTGCAGCTCGGTCCACACCGTGCCCGGCGTCATGTTGATCAGGCAGGACAGCGCCGCCAGGCCGTAGGGGTCGCGCATGTCGAGCGGCACGCGGATGAACTGCGAGTTCAGGTTGGCATAGTCGGCGAACAGGATGACCTTGCTCACGTTGAGGCAGGAGCGCACCACCTCGACCGAGGCGAAGCCCAGCAGGCGCAGCGCGACGATGGGCTTGTGCAGGCGCGGGTAGCCCAGCGGGTTGAGGTGGCGGGTCAGGACCGGGCCGGCGATGCCGAACAGCGCGCCGAGCAGGATGTGGCCAGGATACAGGGTCTGGTTCAGCAGCAGCCACAGGCCGCACAGCGCCAGCGACACGAAGGGATGGGGAAGCCAGCGGGTCATGGCGCCTCCTTGGGCGAGAGGGGCGCGGGCGCCGGGTTCGATACCGGTCCCGGCACGGTCGGCTCGGCCAGCACGCGGCCGATGTAGGCGCCCGGACGGTGGATGTCGTCGCTGGCGCGGGCCAGGTAGCCGAACAGCGGATTGGCCTGCACGGTCATCAGGACCGACAGCGCCAGCAGGAACAGGATCGGCGCCACTTCGGAGCGGTGCACCTTGGGCGGCTCGGTGGCGCCGCTGGCCCAGAAGGTGCGCACGCCGAAGCGCATCATCGAGATCACGGCGATCAGGCCCGAGACGATGATCAGGGCCATCAGGGTCCAGCCGGACGCGGAGATCGCGGCCGCGCCCGACACCGCGTCGACCTGCGGATTGAGCAGCGCGTGGAACATGCCGAACTTGGCCACGAAGCCCGACAGCGGCGGCAGGCCGGCGATCATCAGCGCGCAGGCGGCGAAGGCCAGCGACAGGAAGGCCATCGCGGCCGGCACGCCGCGGCCGGTCGGCTCGTCCGGCGCATCCTCGACCGCGAACGCTTCCATGGTCAGCGCCAGCATCGCCGAGCGCGGGGTGCGGATGCGGTCGATCAGCTCGATCAGCAGCAGGAAGGCGGCCACCGCGATGGTGGAGCCGATCAGGTAGTAGATGCCGGCCGTCACCAGGGTCGGCTGGCCGTAGCCGATCACCGCCAGCAGGGTGCCGGACGAGACGATCGCGCCATAGCCCGCCATGCGGCCGGCGGTGTCGGTCGACAGCATGCCGGCGGCGCCGAACACGATGGTCGCCATGCCGGCATACAGCAGCGCGTCGCCGCCGAAGCCGGCGGCGGCGCCCGCGTTGTCCGAGAAGATCAGGAGCCACAGGCGCAGGATGACGTAGGCGCCGACCTTGGTCATCAGGACCAGCATCACCGCCACCGGCGGCGAGGCCGCGGCATAGGTGGTGGGCAGCCAGAAGCCCAGCGGCCACATGGCGCCCTTGGTCAGGAAGGCCAGCGCCAGCACGCTGGCGCCGACCTTGAACAGGGCCAGTTCCTCGCCCGCCAGCAGCGGCACGCGCGCGGCCAGGTCGGCCATGTTCAGGGTGCCGGTGGTGGCGTAGATCAGGGCGGTGCCAAGCAGGAACAGCAGGGCGGCGGCCAGGTTGATCGCGATGTACTGCATGCTGGCGCGAATGCGCTCGGCGTTATACCCATGCAGCACCAGGCCATACGACGCGGCCAGCATCACCTCGAAGAACACGAACAGGTTGAACAGGTCGTGCGTCAGGAAGGCGCCGTTAATGCCCATCAGCAGGAACTGGAACAGCGTGTGGTAATGCACGCCGATCCGGCCCCAGCGGGTGCGGGTGAAGTGCAGCGAGGCCAGGCCGAGCACCGCGGTCAGCAGCAGCATGATGGCGCTCAGGCGGTCGGCCAGCAGGGCGATGCCGAACGGCGCGCTCCAGTTGGCGGCCAGGTAGATGCCCATGCCTTCCTGCCAGTGGCCGCCGTCGGTCATGAAGATCAGCGCCAGCGAAGTCGCCAGCAGGCCCAGCAGCGAGGCGTAGCTGAGCCAGTACTTCAGGCGGTGCCAGCCCTGCGTCAGCGGGGCCAGGGCGGCGCCCACCAGCAGCGGCAGCAATACCGGCACCAGGATCAGGTGCTGGGTCCAGTGCAAACTCATAATTCAGGCTCCTTGCCATCCACGTGGTCGGTGCCGGTCAGGCCGCGCGAACCGATCATCACCACCAGGTACAGCGCGGTGGTGGCGAAGCCGATGACGATGGCCGTCAGCACCAGGGCTTGCGGCAGCGGGTCGGCCAGGACGGCCGGATTGGGCGTCGTGCCGGCGGGCGTGAGCGGCGGGGCGTCGACCCACAGGCGGCCCATGATGAAAATGAACAGGTTGACGGCATACGACATCAGCATCAGGCCCGAGAGCACCTGGAAGCTGCGCGGACGCAGGATCAGCCAGATGCCGGAGCCGAACACGATGCCGATGGCGAGCGAAATGACGAGCTCCATCAGAAGATCTCCTTGGCGGGCGGGATGGTGGCGCGCGTGGCGTCGGCCGCCGCGCGGTGGCTGCGCAGCGACTGGTGGGCCAGCGCGACCAGGGTCAGCATGGTGGAACCGACCACCACCAGGAACACGCCCAGGTCGAACATGAAGGCGCTCGGGACGTGGATCTCGTCCAGGATCGGCAGGGTGAGGTGGGCGGTGTGGCTGGTCAGGAACGGGTAGCCGAGGAACCAGGCGCCGATGCCGGTGAAGGCGGCGCACGCGAGGCCCCAGGCGATCCAGCGGTGCGGCCGCAGGCGCAGGTGCGATTCGACCCAGTCGGTGCCGGCCACCATGTACTGCACGATCAGCGCGGTGGCGAAGATCAGGCCGGCGACGAAGCCGCCGCCCGGCAGGTTATGGCCGCGCATGAAGAAGTAGGCCGCCATCACGCCCATCACCGGCAGCAGCATGCGCAGGTACACCGCCGGAATCATGAGGTAGCCGCTCGAGGCCTGCTCGGCCGGGGTCTGGGTGACGGCCGGATCGACGTCGCTGGCCTGCTGCACCGGAATCGCGATCGATTCGGTGGCAGGGCGGAAGCGGCGCAGCAGGGCATAGACGGTCAGGGCGACGGCCGACAGCACGGTGATCTCGCCCATGGTGTCGAAGCCGCGGAAGTCGACCAGCAGCACGTTGACCACGTTCGAGCCGCCGCCTTCGGTGAGCGCGCGCAGCACGAAGAATTCGCCGATCGAGGGCGGCGGGGACAGGCTCAAGATCGCATAGCTGGCGGCGGCGATGCCCAGGCCGCCGGCGACGGCGATGAAGCCGTCGCGCCCGCGGCGGAACCAGGTGCTGGCCGGCGCCCGCTGCTTGAGGCCGGGCGGGGCGAAGCGCGGCGGCAGCCAGCGCAGGCCGAGCAGGATCAGCACCGTGGTCACGGTTTCCACCATCAGCTGGGTCAGCGCCAGGTCGGGCGCCGACAGCCAGACGAAGGTGATCGCGGTCACGATGCCGGTGCCGCCGACCAGGGCCAGCGCCACCAGGCGGTGGTATTTGGCGTTGTAGGCCGCGCCCAGCGCGCAGCCGGCGCCGATGATCCACAGCACTGCGAACAGCGGGTCGAGCGCGTGCACGCTCAGGGTCGGAATGGCGGGCAGCGGGTCGACCAGCAGCAGCGGCGTGGCCACCATGAAGGCCATCAGCACCAGCATCTGCGGCTGCAGGCGGCGGGTGCCGGTCCAGCGAATCAATGCGCTGGCGCCGGTCGACAGCGCCAGCATGGTGTTCTCGTAGGCCTGCGCGCCTTTCAGGCGATGCAGCACCGGCACTTCGGTGCGCTCGCGCAGGTCGTGGCGGCGCAGCAGCACCCAGTACAGCAGGGCGCCCAGCACCAGCGCGGCGCCGCTCATCCCGAGCGCCAGGTTGAAGCCGTGCCAGATCGCCAGGTCGTATTCGGGCATGGCGGCGCCCAGCACCGAGCCCGATGCGACGGCCAGCACGTCGCCGACCACGCGCTCGGGCATGACGCCGACCGCGATGCACAGCACCACCAGGCACTCGACCGGGAAGCGCATCCAGCGCGCCGGTTCGTGCGGCTCTTGCGGCAGGTCTTTCGCAAGACGGCCGAAGAACACGCTGATGAAGCGCAGCGAGTAGGCGACGCTGAAGATGCCCATCGCCACCGCCACGTACGACAGGGTCCAGTCTTCGCTGCCGCCCACGTGGGCGGTCTCGGCGAAGAACATCTCCTTGGACAGGAAGCCGTTCAGCAGCGGCACGCCGGCCATCGAGGCCGAGGCCACGATCGCCAGCGCGGCCGTCACCGGCATCGCCTTGCGCAATCCGCGCAGCACGCGCATGTCGCGGGTGCCGGTCTCGTGGTCGACGATGCCGACCGCCATGAACAGCGAGGCCTTGAAGATCGCGTGGTTCATGATGTGGAACACCGCCGCCACCACCGACAGCGGGGTGCCGATGCCCAGCAGGCAGGTGATCAGGCCCAGATGGCTGATGGTCGAGTAGGCCAGCAGCCCCTTCATGTCGTTCTGGAAGATCGCGAAGAACGAGGCCAGCGCCAGCGTGGTGGCGCCGGCGCCGACGATGATCCAGGTCCATTCCGGCGTGCCGCCGAGGGCCGGGTACAGGCGCGTGAGCAGGAACACCCCGGCCTTGACCATGGTGGCCGAGTGCAGGTAGGCCGACACCGGGGTCGGCGCCGCCATCGCGTGCGGCAGCCAGAAGTGGAACGGGAACTGCGCGCTCTTGGTCAGCGCGCCAAGGGCGATCAGCACCAGCGCCGGCAGGTACAGCGCATGGGCGCGGATCTGGTCGCCGGCCGCCAGCACCGCCTCGAGCTCGTAGCTGCCGACGATATGGCCGAGCGTGAGCACGCCGGCCAGCAGGCACAGGCCGCCGGCGGTGGTGACGGTGAAGGCCATGCGCGCGCCGCGGCGGGCGTCGTTGCTCTCCTGCCAGTAGCCGATCAGCAGGAAGGACGTCAGGCTGGTAAGTTCCCAGAACACCACCAGCTGGATCAGGTTGCCGGACAGGACCACGCCCATCATCGAGCCCATGAAGGCCAGCATGTAGGCGTAGAAGCGCGCGACCGGGTCGCGCTTGGACATGTAGTAGCGCGCGTACAGGATCACCAGCAGGCCGATGCCGAGCACCATGATCGAGAACAGCCAGGCCAGGCCGTCCATGCGGATGATGATGTCGAGGCCGAACATCGGCAGCCAGCTGTGGCGCGACTGCAGGACTTCGCCGGCGTCCAACCGGCCGAACTGGGAGATGGCGAAGAGAAGGGCCAAAAGGGTGAACGCGCCGGCCGCGATGGCAGGACGGTTGCGCGACCCATTGGGCAGGCAGGCGGCGACGAAGGCGCCGGCGAAGGGAAGAAGGACGAGCAGGATCAGTGGCAGTGAGGTCATCGACATCATCCTTCGGGGCAGTGCGACATGTAGCGGCGCGCGCAGAGGCGCAGGGCGGTTTCAGGTTTCTTCATTCTCATCATATTCTCCAGGGCGCACAGGGGGACGCACGAGCAGCGTGTCGCACACGACTGCCTGCAGCAGGTATTCACTGCGGCTACCGGTCAGGAGGCGCATCAGCGCCGATTCTTCATGCAGGCCGAGCACGACCAGATCAATACTATTATCCACTACATGGCGCGCAAGCTGCGAGGCCGGTTCGCCTTCGCCGATCACCGGGTCGACCAGCTCACGGACGCCGGGCGGCAGCGCGCAGCCGTCCAGGAAGCGGATCAGTTCCGCATGTGGACGCGCGTCGGGCGCCAGCGCTTCGGCGTCATGCGCATGGAACACGGTGAGCCGGCGCTGCGGGAACAGGCTGGCCGCCGTTTCCAGCGCCAGCTTCGCGGCCGGCGTGAAGTCGGTCGCGACCATGATGCGGCGGTAGGGGCCGCGCACGCGCTGGCGCACCACCAGCAGTGGCTGCGCCAGGGCGCGCGCCAGTTTCTCGACGGTGGAGCCGAGCAGCAGGTCGCCCAGGCTGTCGTGCTGCGAGGCGCCGGCGACCACGATGGCGCCGGGCAGGGTGGCCGCGCCGTCGAGGATGGCGGCGGCGGCCGGGCCGGTGGCGAAACGCTGGGTGACCTGCAGGGGCGAGCCGGCGAACTCGCGCGCGAACTCGGCGCGCGCCGCGCGTTCCTGGTGTTCGCGTCCGGCGTCGCCGCCCTGCCATTGGAGCACTTCGCCGGGCGCCTGGGGCGCGTCGTGCACCGTCAGGACCACCAGCGGTAGTGAAAATTCGTCGGCCAGCTGCTTGGCGCGTTCCAGGGGCCGGTCGCAGCGGGCGCTCAGGTCCGTCGCAAGCAACAATCCGCGGGGCGTAGTCGGGCTACGGTCTGGCATGCGCCGCCTCATGGAAAGTCTTCTCGGAAGGCGACACTCTACCGTAGTTGATGACCTGACTACAACGCGTTTCTTCAGTTATTTTGAATTTACTTCGGATAACTCCGGGTGCAGTGCAGCATTTTCGCGCATCGTCGACCCGGATCTCTGCGTCAGGCGGTAACGTCGAGCGCCGGCGTGGTGCCCACGTCCTGTCCATACGCGGCGCGCACCTCGGCCTGCTTCTCGTTCTGCTCGCGCAGCTTGGCCTCGTAGGCGGCACGTTCCTCGTCGCTGACCGTCTTGTCCGAATTGGTGTCGGCTTCGGCGATGTAGTCGGTGTCGGTGGTCTCCGAGGACGCTGCAGCGCCCCCAGCGCCACCGGCGCCGCCAGCCGGCGCCGGCGCCGCCGCGGCCGGGTCCTGGGCGCTTCCGGTTTCCTCGGCCGCGTCACTGTCCTCGCTTGACGCCGTGGCCGATGCCGGCGATGCGTCCACGGCGCGCTGCACGCGCGCGGCGTCGGCCTGAGCATTCAATTCGTCGCCCAGGCGCGCCGCCGCCGCCGACTCGGCGCTTTGGCTGGGCGCCGGTGGCGTCGCCTCGGCGTCCGGTGACGTGACTGTGGAGGCCGGGCCAAGCGCCGCTTCGTCGTTCTTCTTCGGGGTTGGGGCATATGCCGCCTGTGCGGCGCTGGCGCCGCCGATGCTGTCGATCATGGTCGTTTCCTGTTGCGGGTTGTCGTCCATGATTAACGGCCGGGCCGGCCGCGCGGCGCAGGGCGGGAAATGTAAAGCCACGTAAAACCAACACGAATGGGGGGATGGGACTCCCCTCGATTGGGGATAGGCCGGGACAGGCCCCGTGGCCGACAATTCCCGCAAGGAGAATCTCGATGAGTAAATACTCGCGCCGCAGTGCGCTGGCGCTGGCGGCATGCGTCGCCGCCGCCCAGACCCACGGCCAGGCCCAGACCCAGGTCCAGCTGTACGGCCGCCTGAACGCGGCGGCCGAATATGTGAAGGCGTCCGCCACCGCCGACGGCCCGCGCCTGAGTCAGCAGCGGGTCTCGAACAACCGCTCGGTGCTGGGCTTTCGGGGCAGCGAAGACCTGGGCGGCGGGGTCAGCGCCATCTTCCAGGTCGAAGGCACGCTCTCGCTCGATACCGGCGCGGGCGAGCTCGCGCGCCGCGATACCCGGATCGGCCTCGATGGCGGCTTCGGCACGCTGTTCGCCGGTCACTGGGTCACCGCCTACAATGGCGCGACGTCGGGCCTCGACCCCTTCTATCCGACCACCGCCGGCTATATGAGCATCATCGGCAACGGCGCCGGGGCGGCGGTCGACAACGTGAACAACCTGTCTTCCTTCGACCGGCGCCAGGCCAACTCCATCCATTACTGGAGCCGGCCCTGGAAGGGTGTCGGCCTGCGCCTGACCCACGGCCTGGCGGAGGAACGTCCGGCCAGCGGCGCCAGGCCATCCCTGACCTCGGCCGCGGTGGTCTATGAACAGGGGCCGTGGTATGCGACGCTGGCCCACGAGCGACACCACGAATACCAGGGGCCGGGATTGCGCGACAGCGGCACCAAGCTGGCCGTGGCGCGCCGCTTCGGCGACACCCGGGTGGCGCTGCTGGCCGAACGCCTGGAATACGTGACCGCCGGCGGCGGCCTGGATCGCAATGCCTGGTATGTCTCGGTCACCCATCAACTCGGCGCGCACGGCCTGCGTCTCGGGCTGGCGCATGCTGGTGATGGAAAGGGCGACGGCAAGGGCACCGGCGGCAACCGGGTCGGCTTCATCCGCGGCGGACCCGACACCGGCGCCACCCACGTCACGCTCGGCTACGAGTACACGCTGTCGAAACGCAGCACGGTGTATGCCTATGTCACCCACCTCGACAACGAGGAGAACGGCGGCTATGACTTCGCGATCAACAGCCTGGACGCGGCGCCCGGCGCCACCCTGAAGGGCGCCGCGCTCGGCCTGCGCCACGCCTTCTGATCCCTGAGATTGTCCGGCGCCCATCCTGGCGCTACACTTGGTTGTCCCGCCGCCGATATGGAAATTCAACCGAGGAGAAGCCGATGAAAGCGCTGTTGATGGCAGTCGTGTCGCTGTTCCTGGTCAGCTGTTCGGGCGCGCCGCGCGGGCCCGACCCTGGTTTTTCCGACCCCGACATCGAGGCCCTGATGGCGCGCCAGAAGGTGGTGGGGCTGGCGCTGGCGCTGATCGACGAGGGCCGGGTGGTCAAGGTCGCGGCCTACGGCAAGCGCAACCTGGAGCGCGGCCTGCCGCTGCAGCCCGACACCGTCATGTATGGCGCCTCGCTGACCAAGACCGCCTTCGCCTACATGCTGCTGCAGCTGGCCAGCGAAGGCCGGCTCGATCTCGACGCCCCGCTCACGCAGCTGCTGCCCAAGCCCCTGCCCGAGTACCGCCTGGGCGAGCGCCGGGATTTCAGCGACCTGGCGCTGGATGAACGCTGGCGCCGGCTCACGCCGCGCATCCTGCTCACGCACGCCGGCGGCTTCGCCAACTTCCGCTGGCTGGAGCCGGACGAAAAGCTGCGCTTTCACTTCGACCCCGGCGCGCGCTACGCCTATTCGGCCGAAGGCATGTACATCCTGCAGCTGATCGTCGAGCAGGGCCTCGGACTCGATGCCGGCCGCGAGATGCAGGTGCGCGTGTTCGACCGCCTCGGCATGCCCAATACCGCCATGCGCTGGCGGCCCGACTTCGCCGCCAACCTGGCCGACGGCTATACCCTGGAGGGCAAGATGGAGCCGCATGACCAGCGCGGCGCCGTCACCGCCGCCGGTTCGATGGACACCACGATCGCCGACCAGGCCCGCATGTGGGCGGCGCTCGTGCGCGGCGACGCGCTGAGCCCCCGGATGCGCGCCGAGATGGTGCGCCCGCAACTGCCGATCCTGAGCGCCGGCCAGTTCCCGACCCTGGTGTCGCGGCCCGGTGCGCAGGTAGCGGGACTGGCGGCCGGCCTGGGCGTGGTCACCTTCCAGGACCGCAGCGGGCGCGGATGGTTCAAGGGCGGGCACAACGACAGCACCGGCAATATGGCGATCTGCCTGGAGGCGCGCCGGCGCTGCCTGGTGATGCTGTCCAACGACGTGCGCGCCGAGCGCATCTTCCCCGAGATTGCGCGCCTGGCGCTGGGCGAGAACGACATGCCGTGGCGCTGGGAATACGGCTGGTACGGCGCGTCCCGGCCGTGAATGGTCTGCGGGCATCCGTGCCCGCCTGAAAGGCCGTGACTGGTACGATGGGCGAAAATCGCTCAACTAACCGTCCGTTCATGAACACATTCCCGATCCGGCTTGCCTTCCCGGGCGGCGCCGCGATCGCCTGCCTGCTGCTCGCCCTCACCGCGCTGGCCGGCTGGGGGCTGCATTCGCCGGCATTGATCGGCGCCGGCGTCGGTGCGCCGCAGATGTATCCGCTTACCGCGGTCGGCTTCCTGTGCGCCTCTGCCTGCCTGTTGCTGCAGTTGCATCCGGTGCGCGCCGTTGCCCGCGCCGGCCGCGTCCCGGCCCTGCTGGTCCTGGCGATCGGCGCCGGCGGCGTGGCGATGCGCCTGTCCGGCTGGGCGCCGGCGCCGCTGTCGCTGGGCCTGGGCCAGGCATCCACTGCCTGGAGCCTGCCGGCGCTGCTGACGGCCGGCCTGTTCGTCGTACTCGGGGCCGGCATGGCGCTGTCGTGCGCGCGCCGCACGGTCGGCATCGGCCAGGCGCTGGCCGCCAGCGTGCTGCTGTTCTCGTTGCTGACCCTGGCCGGCTTCGCCGCCGAAGACACCTTCCTGTACCAGCTGCTGCCGGGACGCGGCACCTCGCTGCGCACCGCGCTGGCCTTCATGCTGGCCTCCGGCGCCACGCTGGCGCTGCATCCGGACCAGGGCATGGTGGTGGCGCTGGCCAGCCCCACGTCCAGCAGCCGCACCCTGCGCCAGCTGATGGCGCCACTGGTGCTGGCGCCGATCGTGCTGGGCATGGTCGCCACCGCGGCGGTGCGCGCGGCCGATCCCGGACTCGACCTGACCACCATGATCTGGCTGTTCGTGTGGGGCTTGCTGGTGATCCTGATCGCCGTGGTGTGGCGCTTCGCCTACCAGCTGTACCGCCAGGACCTGAACCGCGGCATGGCCGAACGCGAGCGCAACGAGGCGCTGCAGGCGCTGCGCCTGGCGGACGAGCGCAAGAACGAGTTCCTGGCCATGCTGGCGCACGAGCTGCGCAACCCGCTGGCGCCGATCAGCACCGCGGCGGGCCTGCTCAAGGGCGTGTATGCGAGCGACCCGGGCGCGGTGCGGCGCACCAGCGAGATCATCGCGCGCCAGGTGGACCATATGGTGCACCTGGTCGACGACCTGCTCGACGTGTCGCGCGTCACGCGCGGCATGATCGAACTCGAGCGCGATCGGGTCGACCTGCGCCAGGTGGTCGGCGCCGCCCTGGAGCAGGTGCAGCCGCTGCTGGACATGAAGCGCCATCGCCTGCGCACCGAGCTGCCGGATACGCGGGTGCTGGTCGAGGGCGACGCCAAGCGCCTGATCCAGGTCATCGCCAACCTGGTCAACAACGCCGCCAAGTACACGCCGGACGAAGGCAGCGTGCTGGTGGCGGTGCGCATCCGGGGCGGCGAGGCGGTGCTGGCGGTGCGCGACGACGGCATCGGCATCGCGCCCGAACTGCTGCCGGACGTGTTCGGCCTGTTCACCCAGGCCCGGCGCACGCCGGACCGGGCCCAGGGCGGCCTGGGCCTCGGGCTGGCGCTGGTCAAGAACCTGGTCGAGCTGCACGGGGGCACGGTGCGCGCCGATAGCGCCGGACCGGGCCACGGCAGCACCTTCACCGTGACCTTGCCGCGCCTGGACGAACCTGTCCCGGCCGGCCCGGACGACGCGCCGGGACCGCAACGACCCACGCGCGACCAGGCGATGAACGTGCTGGTGGTGGACGACAACGTCGATGCGGCCGCCTCGCTGGCGCTGCTGCTGGAGGCGGAAGGCTACCGGGTGGCGGTCGAGCATGCGCCGGCGCCGGCGCTGCGGCGCGCGCTCGCACAGCCCCCGGACGCCTGCATCCTGGACATCGGCCTGCCCGATATGGACGGCCGCGAACTGGCGCGCCGCATCCGCGCCGGCCTGGGAGAGCGCACGCCGCTCCTGATCGCCCTGACCGGCTACGGCAGCGACGCCGACCGCCAGGCCGCGCTGGACGCCGGCTTCGATCATTACCTGGTCAAGCCGGCCAATATGCAGCAGCTGGATGCGCTGCTGGCCGAGGCTCAGTCGCTCGGATAGCGCAGGTCGATCTGCCCGCGGATCGCGTCGAGCAGGCCCATGATCGCCAGCGTGTCGTCGTGGGTCATCGCAGGATGCTCGAGCAGGCCTTCGCGCAGGCAGCGGCCGGCCTCGATCGCCTCGTGCGTGTAGCCGTTGCCGAGCCAGGGGGTCTCCAGCGTGCGCGTGGAGCCGTCCTGCAGCGCAACCGTGACGCGCTCGGCCATGTGGAACATGCGGTGCATGCGCACGCTGCCGCGCGTGCCGGACACCACCAGCTCGCCCGGCGCATGCGCCCGCAGCGAGCAGCTGCAGACCGACAGCGTGCCGCCGGCATGGCGCATGGTGAAGGCGGTGGTGAGGTCGACGCCGGTCTCGCCCATGATGGCCTGGGCCTGCACCGCCTCGACCCGGCCCAGCAGGGCGCAGGCGATCGACAGCGGATAGATGCCCAGGTCGAGCAGGGCGCCGCCGCCCAGGGCCGGATCGTTGACGCGGTGGGCTGGATCGGGCGTGGCCGAGAAGCCGAAGTCGGCGTGCAGCTGGGTCACCGTGCCGATCTCGCCCGAGGCGATGACGCGCCGCACTTCGGCCAGGGCCGGCATGAAGCGGGTCCACATCGCCTCCATCAGGAACAGGTTCTTTGCCCGCGCCAGCGCCACGATTTCTCCCGCCTCGCGCCGGTTCATCGCGAACGGCTTCTCGCACAGCACCGCCTTGCCGGCGCGCAGGGCGAGCAGGGCGTTGGCTGCGTGCATCGGGTGCGGGGTGGCGATATAGACGATGTCGACGTCGGGACAAGCGACCAGCGCCTCATACGAGCCGAACGCACGAGGAATCTCGAACTGCGCCGCGAAGGCCTGTGCGCTATCGTCGCTCCGGGAGCCGACCGCGGCCAGCACGGCGTCGGGCGTGGCGCGCAGCCCTTGCGCGAAATCGCGGGCGATGCGCCCGGTGCCGAGGATGCCCCAGCGGACGATGCGGGTCATGGCGATTCTCCGATCTTCAGATGGTCCTTCAACGCCGCCACCACCAGCGCGTGGTCGTCCACGCCCGGCAGGCCCGAGACCGTGACCGTGCCGACCGCGCCGCGGCCGCGCACGACGATCGGATAGGCGCCGCCGTGGGCCGCGTAGTCGCGCATGTCCAGGCCGGGCAGCGCGTCGTGGTCGCCGCCGGCCTGGCGCACCTCGTTGTGGGTGTAGAACGAGCTGTGGCCGGTGCGCCTGACCAGGTTGTTCTTGCGCCGGATCCAGTCGGCGTGGTCGGGCGAGGCGCCCGGCATCGCGTGGGCGAACAGGACCTCGTCGCCCTGCCTGATTTCAAGCGTCACCGGGCGGCCGGCGCGCTTCGCCCGCGCCACCAGCGCCGCCCCGAGGGCGGCGGCGGCATCCCGGTCGAAGCGGTCGAACTGGAGCTGGCGTTCTTCCTGCAGCAGGGCGTCGAGCGAGATAGTGGAAATGGCGTGCATGGCGGATGGCTGTGGAAGTTGCTGCGCCGCGGCCGCGGCCGCGGACAGCAGCAGGCAGGAAGCAAGCTGGACATGGCGCTTCATGCCGGCACCGTCTTGCCCTCGGCATCGAGGTCCGGCTCCGGCTTCGGCTGGCTGCCGTCGTCGTGGTAGAACGGCGCGAACCAGGTGGCCAGGAACGAGGGGATGGTGGCGACCATCACCAGCACGAAGTAGCCGACGTACCCCATCATCTCTTGCAGGTGGCCGCTGATCACGCCGGTGACCATGCCGCACAGGCCCATCAGACCGGTGCCGAAGGCATAGTGGGTGGTGGTGTACTTGCCTGGCGCGAGCTGCTGCATCAGGTAGATCATGAAGCCGACGGCGCCGAAGCCAAAGAAGAATTTTTCGATCGCGACGCCGAGCGTGATCAGGACCAGGCTCGATGGCATGGTGAGCGCCAGCACCAGGAAGGCCACGTTCGGGATGTTGATCGCGCAGCACAGCACGAACAGCGTCGCCTTCAGGCCGCGTTTGGCGACGTACAGGCCGCCGAGCAGCGAGCCGACCAGCACCGCGGCCAGGCCGTAGGTGCCGTAGATCAGGCCCAGCATCTCGTTGGACAGGCCCAGGCCGCCCTTCGAGGCAGGATCGACCATGAAGAAGGGACCGATCTTTTCCAGCAGGCCCACGCTGAAGCGGAACAGGAAAGCGAAGGCGATCATGCGCCACACGCCGCGCTTCTGGAACAGGGTGACGAAGGCGTCGAGCAGGATGCGGCCGGCGTCCTTCACCGAGGACGGCGTGTCGGCCGCGCGCGCGCCTTGCGGCATGGTGCGCCAGTGCCATAGCGCCATCAACAGGGTCAGGCCGCCGACCAGCAAAAAGATAATGCGCCAGGCGTCGATCCAGTCCGGCCCGAACACGGCGGGATCATGGCCGAAGACGTGTGTGTGCAGGTAGCCGGAGAGATACACCATGCCGCCGGCGGCCACGATCGGGCCGATGTTCCAGGACAGGCTCTGGATGCCGCAGTACAGCGATTGCGCGCGGGCGTCGAGCGAGGTGACGTAGACGCCGTCGCTGGCGATGTCCTGCGTCGCGCCGATGAACGACAGGGCGAAGAAGATCGCCATCAGGAAGGTCATGTAGCCGGGCAGTTCCATCAGCAGCGCGACCCCGGCGAAGCCGGCGCCGATCGCCACCTGCGCGCACAGCACGAAGAATTTCTTGGTGCGGTACATCTCCACGAACGGCGCGAACAGCGGCTTGACCGTATACGCCAGGATCAGCAGGCTCGAATACTGGGCGGCGCGGCCGTTGTCCATGCCCAGGTTCTTGAACATGATGGCGGTGACGCTGGTGAGCATCACGTAGCCGAGCGCCATCGTGAAGTAGCCGGTCGGCACCCACAGCAGCGGCGAGGCGATCTTACGCATGGGCGGCCTCCGTGCTCGCCCGCGGCGCTGTCGCATGGGTCCAGGCCAGGTGGTCCGCGAGGATCGCCGATGCGCCCTGCAGGGCCGGATAGGGGGCCGTGATCAGCCAGGTGGGGATGCGCGCCGTGAACTCGCTGAAGCGGCCCTTGCGCTCGAAGCGCGGGCGGAACGGCGAGGCGACGAAATAGGCGCCCAGGCGCGGCACGACGCCGCCGCCGATATAGATGCCGCCGCGTGCGCCGAGGGTCACCGCCAGGTTGGCCGCCACCGTGCCCAGCATGCCGCAGAAGCAGTCGATCGCTTCCAGCGACAGGGCGTCGCCGCCGGACAGGCCGCGCGTCACGATGTCGGAGGGCGACAAGTCTTTATCGGACGCTATGCCGCGGCTCATGGCCAGCGCCTCGCGGATCAGCACCAGGCCGGGGCCGGAGACGAAGCGCTCGGCCGAGACGTGGTCGTAGCGCTGCCAGGCGTGGCGCAGCACGGTCACCTCGCGCTCGTCGAGCGGCGAGAAGGCCACGTGGCCGCCTTCGCTATGGAGGGGAATCCAGCGCTCGCCGCTCGGGACCAGCCCCGAGACGCCGAGGCCGGTGCCGGCGCCGACCAGGCCGATGGCGGCGCCGGCCAAGGGAGCGCCGCCGCCGACCTGGGCCAGGTCGTCCGGCTGCAGGATCGGCAGCGACATCGCCAGCGCCGTGAAATCGTTCACCACCAGCAGCGTCTCCAGGCCCAGCGCTCGGCGCGCCGCCTCGATCGAGAACGCCCAGTGGTGGTTCGTCATGCGGATGGCGTCGCCGTCCACCGGATTGGCGATCGCGATCACCGCGTGGCGCACCTTCGCGCCGGCGCCGGCCAGGTAGAAGCGCACCGCGTCTTCGAAGCGGGCGTGGTCGGCGCAGGCCAGCGTCTGCACGGCCTGGATCGCGCCCGGCGCCGGCTCCAGGGCGAAGCGCGCGTTGGTGCCGCCGATGTCGGCCAGCAGGCGCGGGCCGTCGGGGTGGGTAGTCGTCAGCATGTCTCCTCCTTGTCGCTCTTTTTTATGGCGATCAAGTCTTGATGCGGTTGTCGCGGGCTGCGATGAATTCGCGATACCACAAGGCGCTGTCCTTCAGGGTGCGCTGCTGGGTCGCATAATCCACGTGCACGATGCCGAAGCGCTTGGCGTAGCCCGAATTCCACTCGAAGTTGTCGAGCAGGCTCCAGAGGAAGTAGCCGCGCACGTCGACGCCGGCATCTATCGCCTCCTTGAGCGCGGCCAGGTGGCTGCGCACGTAGGCGATGCGTGCCGGATCGTGGACACGGCCGTTCTCGACCACGTCGGGATTGGCCATGCCGTTCTCGGTAATGTACACCGGAGGCAGGTCGGGGTACTCGGCTTTCAGCTTGATCAGCAGTTCGGGCAGGCCTTCCGGGAAGATCTCCCAGCCCATGTCGGTGACCCCGTGGCGAGCCGGCGGCGGCACCGGCGGGTTGGCGGCGCTGCACCAGCTGCGGAAATAATAATTCGAGCCGAGGAAGTCGATCTTCTGCCTGATGATGTCGAAATCGCCGTCGCGAACCTGCGGCGCGTTGGTGCCGTGGCCGCGCAGGGCGAGTTCGGGATAGCGGCCCTTGAAGATGGGGTCCATGAACCACTGCACCGAGCGCGCGTACTCGAATTCGGCCATCGCGCGGTCGGCCTCGGAAGCCGAGGCGGCATCGGCGGTCCACTGGTTCAGCACGATGCCCAGCTGCGCCGCGCCGCCCACCTCGCGCATGGCGCGCATGGCCAGGCCGTGCGACAGCAGCAGGTGGTGCGAGACCTGGATCGACTGCTTCAGGTCGACCACGCCCGGCGCGAACTGGGCGTTGCCGTAGCCGAGGTTGGCCGTGCACCAGGGTTCGTTGTGGGTGGCGATCGCCTCGATGCGGTTGCCGAAGCGGCGCGCCACTTCATGCGCGTAGTCGGCGAAGCGGTGGGCGGTGTCGCGGTTCAGCCAGCCGCCATCGTCCTGCAAGCCTTGCGGCAGGTCCCAGTGATACAGGGTGGCGTGGGGGCGGATGTTCTTTTCGGCCAGCGCGTCGAGAAGGCGGTCGTAGAAGCCGAAGCCGGCCTCGTTCCAGGCGCCCTTGCCATCCGGCTGGACGCGGGCCCAGGCCAGCGAGAAGCGGTAGGCGTCCACGCCCAGCGAGGCCATGATGTCGACGTCCTCGCGGTAGCGGTGATAGTGGTCGCAGGCGACGGTGCCGTCGCTGCCATCCTTGATGTTCGCCTTGTTCTTGCAGAAGGTGTCCCAGATCGACGGGCCCTTGCCGTCGACGTCGTGCGCGCCTTCGATCTGGAAGGAACTGGTGGCCACGCCCCAGGTGAAGTCGGATGGGAAGTCGTTGTTGAAGTCGAAATTGGGGCTCTTGGTCATGGAATTCTCTGATCGAGGCAAAGCGCGAGGGCGAAGCGCTTGAAAACAAAAAGCAGGCCCGCGGGAGCGGGCCTGCCGTGCTGCGGCTTAGAAATCGAAGCCGGTGTTGATGCCGACGGTGCGCGGCGGCTTGTACTGCGCCAGCCATGGGCCGAAGCCGTTGAAGGCGCTGGTCTTGATCTTCTTGTCGCTCACGTTGCGCACGAAAGCGTCGACCCACCATTTGTCCTGCTGGTAGCGCAGGCCGACGTCGGCGCTGGCATAGGCCTTCTGGCGGTCTTCCGGGCCGAGGTCGAACACGCTCAGGCGCACCTCGTCCTCGTAGCGCGCCGTGATGCGCGGTATCAGGCTGCCGCCATTGGCCAGGCGGAAGGTGTGCTGGTACTGGACCGTGGTCGAGAACTTCGGCGCGTGCGGCAGCTTGTGGCCGGTGACGTCGAGGCAGTTCGAGATGCTCGGGTCGACCGTGCAGGTCGGCAGCGAATAATCGTTCGAGCCGGCGATCAGGTGACCGAGCTTGGTGTCGAGCACGGCCAGCGCGATCGACAGGCGGCCATCCTTTGCGATGCGGGCGGCGATCTCGGTTTCCAGGCCGTACACCTCGGCGCCGTCGGCGTTCTCGATGGCCAGGCCGCGGCTGCCGTCCGGGAAGCTGACCGGCGAATTGAACTGGAAGTCCTTGAAGTCCATGTAGAACAGCGCGTTGTTGATGCGCAGGGCGCCGTCCAGGAAGGTGCTCTTCGAACCGATCTCGTAGTTGGTCAGCGTCTCGGGCTGGTAGGGCAGGCCGCGATCCTGCACGCCGCCCGACTTGTAGCCGGTCGATACGCTGGCATAGACCATATTGTTGCGGTCGATGTCGTAGTTCAGGCGCACCAGGCCGGTGGCCTTGTTGTCGCTGTAGCGGCCGTCGTTCGGCACGCCTTCGACGTAGCCGTTGACCGGGTCGCGCGGGTCGATGTGCGGGTTGAGCGGCACTTGTGGCGCGCTGAGGTCATTACCCCAGGTGTAGCCGCGACCGCCCGTGTGGACGCGCTTGTCGTGGGTGTAGCGCACGCCGCCGGTCAGGTGCCAGGCATCGGTGATGTTCCAGGTGGCCTGGCCGAACACGGCCGAGGTGTCCACGGTCTGCTTCGGCTGGATGAAGGAACCCTGCCAGTTCACGGCGCCATCCTGCGTGCCTTTCATGCCGGCGATGTCGAAGCGGACGTCGTTCTTCTCGTTGCCATAATAGGCGCCGACCTGCCAGTCGACGGTGCGGGTGCCGGTGGACTGCAGCAGCAGCTCGTGGCTGTGGCTCTTGTAGTTGGAGTCGACCGTGGTGTGTTCCTGGAAGATGCCGCCGGTGGTGATCGAGGTCGGGACCACGGTGCCGCCATCCTGGTCGAAGCGCATGTCGCCGCTGTACTTGGACCAGCCGGCCACGTACTGCAGGGCCATGTCGGGGCTGATGTCCCAGCTCAGGCGGCTGCGCACGTTGTGGCTGTCGCGGTTGATCCACGGCGCGCTGTCGGACAGGGTCGACCAGTGCTTCTCGCCGGCGCGCGGGACCTGCATCAGGTTGGCGCTCGGGGTGCCGCGGTCGATGAATTTTTCGTAGGCGATGTCCCAGCGCACGTTGGGCGCCAGTTGCCACAAGAGCGACAGGCGCGCCGCGCTCTGGTCCTGGGCGCTGTACTTGTCGCCGCCCGAGACGAACTGGTTGGGATTGATCGGACGGAAACCGGCCGGATCGGCGCCGGAAGCCAGGTAGGCGGCGCGCTGCGACTCGACCGACGGGTTCTTGAAACGCTGGTAGTCGACGTAGCCGTCGTGGCGTTCGTGCACCACGGCGAAGCGCAGCGCGGCATTCTCGGCGACCGGGATATTGACCGCGCCGCGCACGCCCAGGCGGTTGTAGTCGCCGATGCCGCCCTCGAGGTAGCCCGAGCGGCTGTTCAGTTCCGGCTTGACGGTCTGAATGTTGACCGCGCCGACGGTGGAGTTGCGGCCCCACAGCGTGCCTTGCGGACCGCGCAGCACCTCGATGCCCTCGACGTCGAACATCAGGGCAGTGGCGCCTTCGGCGCGCGGCGAATAGACGTTGTCGACGAAGGATGCCACTTCGGGGTCGGCGTATTCGGTCTTGGCGCTGTCGTTGCCGATGCCGCGCAGGGTCATGGTGGTGACGCCGTGGTCGCCCTGGGCCGTGGCCTGGAAGCCCGGCACCAGCGCCACCACGTCGAGCATGGTCTGCACGTGGTTGTCCTGCAGGGTGGCGGCGTTGAGCGCGGTGACCGCGATCGGGGTACGCTGCAGCGAGGTCGAGCGCTTGGTGGCGGTGACCTTCACCTCGGCGATCTGGCCGTTGTCGACGACGGCGGGCGGCGTGGCGGCGGCAGCGGATGCCGGGTCGGACGCGCTCTGGGCCTGGGCGCTGCCGATGCCGGCGAGCAGGGTCAGGATGGCGAGGCGGATGGGGGTGGACGACGAGGTGCGCACTGCGGCCCCCGCGGGCGTAGTCATGGTCATTGCTTGTCTCCGAGTATTGTTTTATGGGTACATCTGGGCGCTGAGAGCGCTAACACATGGATCGATGGGAAATCGATTTCATCAATCTTGAAAACGGTTTCATAGTAATTTCGTCCGTAAAAAAATGTCAATTAGAATTTTTGAACATGCTTACTGCGTTTGTTGTATCTCAACGACGGCCATCCTATGAAAGATTTTCATGGCGACGCGCTTTCCATGCTTTGCGGGTGAGTATCGGTGATATACTTCAAGCAACAATCTGTCTTGGATGAGTCCGGAACGCTTCATGAAAAACGTCGAGAGCAGCACCAGCACCAGCACCCTGTACCAGGTCGCCAGCGCTGCCGGCGTCTCTCCCGCCACGGTCTCGCGCTTCCTGAACGGCACCGCCAAGGTGTCCGAAGACAAGCGGCGCACCATCGAGCGCGTCATCGATGAACTGAACTACAAGCCGAACCGCCTGGCGCAAAGCCTCAAGATCGGCAGCACCCGCACCATCGGCGTGCTGACCCAGTCGCTCGAGAGCGGCTACTTCAACCGCGCCATGGTGGGCATCGAGGATGCGGTCAAGGCGGCCGGCTATGCGCTCCTGATCATGAGCGGGCACTGGCATGCCGACGAAGAAGCCGAGCGGGTCGAGCTCCTGATCGGACGCCGCGTCGACGGCGTGGCCATCCTGACCGGGAACATGAGCGACCAGCAGATCCTCGACTTCTCGAAGCGGGTGCCGATCGTCGCCTTCGGGCGCGACGTCCAGGGCGCGCGCACCCACGGCTTTTGCCTGGATAACTACCGCGGCGCCTGCGAGGCGGTGGAATACCTGATCGCGCAAGGCCACCGCCGCATCGCCCACATCGCCGGCCCGGACGACCATCGTGACGCACGCGCGCGCCTGGCCGGCTACCACGACACCCTGGCCAGGCACCGGATCGAGGCCGATCCGCGGCTGGTGGTGGCGGGCGACTTCAGCGAATCCGGCGGCTTGCTGGCGTTGAACGGGCTGCTGGCCGCCAACCTGCGCTTCACCGCGATCTTCGCGGCCAACGACCTGACGGCGTATGGGGCGCGGCTGGCGCTCTACCGGCGCAATATCCGGGTGCCGGAAGACATCTCGCTGGTCGGCTTCGACGACCTGGAAAGCTCGATGTATACGACGCCTCCCCTGACCACGGTGCGCCAGCCGCTGTACGACGCCGGGATCGGCATCGGGCGCCGCATGCTGGCGATGCTGGCGCACGAGCAGCCGGAGGGCGAGGTGCCGCAGCTGAGCCTGATCGTGAGGGAATCTGTCAGATTGCTGTGAGCCCCGCGCAGGCTTGTTGTTACATCTGGTAACACATTGCCGAAATAAATCGTTTGCAATTAAATCGTGAGCTATGTAATATGCTTTCCATTGCAGCGCCGAACGGACAAGCAAACGGGTCGGCGGGCCAAGGCAGCAAACCATTTATATAGCGCGCTACTCAATAGCGGTTTAATGAAATCGGGCGGCAAGGGCCGCCGACTACGACAAGGAGTCTCATCATGGCAATCGACAAAGTCCTCTACCGTGCAAGCGCCAAAGCCTCGGGTGGCCGCGAAGGCCGCGCCGTTTCCTCGGACGGCGTGCTGGACGTGAAACTGACCACCCCGAAAGAACTGGGCGGCGCCGGCCTGGAAGGCACCAACCCGGAACAGCTGTTCGCGGCCGGCTATTCGGCCTGCTTCCTGGGCGCCATGAAATTCGTCGCCGCCCGCGACAAGCTGAAAATCTCGCCGGACGTGTCGGTGGAGGGCAGCGTCGGCATCGGTCCGATCCCGACCGGCTTCGGCATCGAAGTCGTCCTCAAGATCAGCCTGCCCGGCGTGCCGGCCGATGAGGCGCAAACCCTGGTCGACCGCGCCCACATCGTCTGCCCGTACTCGAACGCTACCCGCGGCAATATCGACGTGACCCTGCAACTGGTGTGATGCGGTGCTTCCCCCGGGCAACCGGGGGATACGGAAACCTGTCGTATGCAAGTAGCCGAAATGAATAAGTAGTGTGCGATTTAATCGTGAATATTTTCACTGGCCGCTACCACCACCGAATGATCCGTTTATGCAATGAAGGCGCGCGGCGCGCTGCTAATGTGGCAGATGGCACCCCGCCAATCCAGAACCCAAACAAGAAAGGAAGCACCATGAACACCCTGAGCAAAGCCCTTGTCGCGGCATCCCTGACCCTCGCTTACGGCGCCGCAGCGGCTGCCGACATCGCCCCCACCGTGGAGCGCCGTACCGCCGAATTCCTGACCGCGCTCAACTCCGGCGGCGGCAAGCCGATCGAGCAGCTGTCGCCGGCGGACGCCCGCAAGGTGCTGGAAGGCGCGCAGAAGAGCGTCAAGGTGAACCTGCCGGCGGCCGAGGTTTCGGACAAGGTGATCACCGTCGACGGCAAGCAGATCAAGCTGAAGATCGTGCGTCCGGCCGGCGTCAAGGGGGTGCTTCCCGCCTTCATGTTCATCCACGGCGGCGGCTGGGTGCTGGGCGACTATCCGACCCACGAACGCCTGGTGCGCGACGTGGTCGAAAGTTCCGGCGCGGTGGCGGTATTCGTCGACTATACCCGCTCGCCGGAAGCCGGCTACGGTGTGGCGCTCAACGAAATCTATGCCGCGACCAAGTGGGTGGCCGAACATGGCAAGGAACTGAATATCGACGGCAGCCGCCTGGCGGTGGCGGGCAATAGCGTTGGCGGCAATATGTCGGCCGCGCTGACCCTGATGGCCAAGGACAAGGGCGGACCCAAACTGCGCTATCAGGTGCTGATGTGGCCGGTGACCGACGCCAACTTCGAGACCGGTTCGTACAAGCAGTTTGCAGAAGGGCACTTCTTGACTCGCAATATGATGAAGTGGTTCTGGGACAGCTATACGAAGGACGCGGCCAAGCGCAAGGAAGTCTATGCCTCGCCGCTGCAGGCCACCCTGCCGCAACTGAAGGGCTTGCCGCCAGCGCTGATCCAGACCGCCGAGAACGATGTGCTGCGTGACGAAGGCGAAGCCTATGGCCGCAAGCTGGACCAGGCCGGCGTCGACGTGACCGTCACCCGCTACAACGGCATGATCCACGACTTCGGCCTGCTCAATCCGCTTGCCACCTTGCCGGGCGTGCGTTCGCAAGTGCTGCAAGCCGGCGCCGAACTGAAAAAACACCTGGCCAAGTAACACTTGCTGCTTGCTGTCTGGGCCGCCCGAGGGCGGCCCTTTTTTTATGCGCCGTCATGCAATCGGTGTCGTCGGCGCAAATAAATTTAACAATTGGAGGAATATCCGGGCGGCCGATCTGGGCGAATAAAAGTGATGGGAAACCACGAACGGGGACTGGTCATGACGGCGCTTGCCCTGGCTGCATCAACGCGTCCCGACGCACGAAAACAAGCCGTTTTGGAAATAAAACTGCTGCATTGCAGAAATTTGGGGCATCCGTGGGGCGTCGTCGGGCTCAGCAATAAATGGTTACATCTGACGCTAAATCCTTACTTCTTCATGCGTCAACCATGCTGAATTACCAGCTTTTCGTATATGTCCGGCAAGTAAGTTGTCATCTTTGCGTCGGCGCAATACAACGGCGCGAAATATTTTTCCGCGCGGAAAACCAAAGCGAAAAAAGGTGTTTAGAATTGCCGTCCATCAGCTTCCTGACGTAAATATTTCAGACGCGTCCGGGCTGTAAAAAGCACACAGGCAATTACTTTACATCTCAAGAAATTTAACAATTCGCGGCTTCCATGCAAACTACTGTTTCTGTTCCACGTCGTTCTTCTTCCGTACTCGTACAAGCCCAGCTGTTCTCGCTGCCGGTCGTGTTCGCCCTGTTCGGCGTGATCATGGGCTCGTGGGCCGGCCGTATCCCGGCCCTGGCCGCCGGCGTCAACGTCTCGCACGCGGCGCTGTCGATGGTGCTGCTGTGCGGCGGCCTCGGCGCCGTGATCTCGTACCCGATCTCGTCCTTCCTGATGGGCCGTTTCGGCGCGCGCAAGACCCTCATGATCTCGGGCCTGGCCCTGCTGTGCGTGCTGGTCTCGATCGGCATGGCGCCGGACGTGTCGCGCCTGATGATGGCAGTCCTGATGCTGGGCATCACGGCCAGCACCTTCGACGTCGCCATGAACTCGGCCGCCGCCCGCCGCGAAAAAGAGAGCGGCAAGTCGGAAATGTCGCGCCTGCACGGCCTGGCCTGCGCCGGCGGCCTGGTCGGCGCCACCCTGGGCAGCCTGATGGCCAGCATGAAGATCGCGCCGGCCACCCACTTCCTGATGCTCGCCGGTCCGCTGGCCGTGGTGCTGTGGCTCGCCGTCAACCTGCTGGAGGCGGATGAAGCCGGCGTCAAGGTCGAGAAGAAGAAGTTCGCGCTGCCGCGCGGTCCGCTGGTCCTGCTGGGTCTGCTGGGCTTCTTCGGTTCGATGGCCGAAGGCAGCATCGCCGACTGGAGCGGCCTGTTCCTGAAAGAGCACTTCGGTGCATCGGACGGCCTGGCGCCGCTGGCACTGTCGTCGTTCTCGGTGATGATGCTGATGTCGCGCATGGTCGGCGACAAGATGAAGGAACGCTACGGCGCCAAGCGCCTCGTGACCCTGGGCGCGCTGGTCGCCGCAGCGGGCCTGTTCTTCGCGGTGCTGGCGCCGAACGCCTATGTCGCCCTGGGCGGCTTCGCGATCGCCGGCGTCGGCCTGGCCCTGGTGTTCCCGTTCGTGTTCAGCGCCGCCGGCGCGCAAGGCCCGGCTGCCCTGGCAGCGGTGGCGAGCATGGCCTACAGCGGTAGCCTGATGGGCCCGCCGGCAATCGGCGCCGTCGCCCACTTCGTCGGCATGCAGGCAGCCATCGCCTACGTCGGCGGCCTGTCCCTGGTGATCGCCATGGTGGCGTGCCGCACCCGCCTGCTGAAATAAGATCGATGGCGGCCTCGGTGGCCGCCTGGAAAGTCACAACGCAGACGCGTCCGCAAGGGCCGTCTGCGTTGTCGTTTGTGGTGTCCGGATCAGCCGGTTACCTGCTTGAGCCACTCGCGCGGCGAGGCGCCCATCATCGTCGTGAAGGCGCGCGTGAACGTGGATGGACTGGTATAACCCGTGCGGCTGCTGACCTGCTTGACCGGCATGCCTTCGCGCAGCAGACGTGTGCCGACGCCGATGCGCCAGCGTGTCAGGTACTCGCCAGGCGGGACGCCCATCACATCGCGGAAGCGCTCGGTGAACGCGGCGCGCGACATGCAGGCCACCTGGGCCAGCGACTGCAGGCTCCATGGTTCATGCGGGCGCTCGTGGATGACGGCCAGCGCCAGCGACAACTGGCGGTCGGACAGCCCGGCCAGCAAGCCCACCGACAGCCTGCCGCTGTCGAATTCGCGACGGATGACCTGGATCATGAGCACGTCGCACAGGCGGTCCACGATCATGTCCGAACCAGGACCATTCTTGCCCGCTTCGTCGAACAGAAGGTCCAGGGTGCTGCGCAGCCCATCGATTTCCGAAAGGGGAATGACGAGACAGGATGGCAGCACGCGCGTCAGCGGATTGTTCAACCCATCCTGGAACGTGATGTGTGCGCACAGCAGGTTGGCGGAATGGCCGGGGCGCACCTGCAGTGTGTGGTTATCGCCGCGGGGATAAAACAGCAGGCTTGGCTCCGTGATGCAGAGGGTGCCGCCGTCGTCATGCACGAAGTCCACCGTTCCGGAGTGAACCAGGTGTAGCTGGCCCGACATGCCGTCTGCCAGGAAACGATTGCCGTCGCAAAACGTGCCGTTGTAGAAAATACGGGCGTTGAAGGATTGACGACCGACCAGCGATGACAACTTATCCATAACCATTCAATTTCGACTGAGTGACAGCTATTCTGGACGATAAGGCAGGTTTCCGCGTGGAAATTGGTGAGAATTCAAGCGAGAATACAACGCTTGTCGGCAATCGCCTTCCTATCTTATTTCCCCAGCATGAACAATCTACGTATCAAGTACGTGATCACCGCCGTGGTCGGCGTGCTCATCCTGCTTACGATCGCCGTCGGCGCCATCGGATTTCATACCACCCAGCGCGCGGTCGACCTGCTCGAGAACCTCGCTCTGCGCGCAGCCAACCAGCAAACCGCTGTCGCGAGTATCGAACTGCGCATGGAGATGAATCGAAGCCATATCCTGCAAGCATTGCAACATAACCCGGAAAATCGGTTTGCGCCGCTCCATAACCATCCGCTATCGGTTCATAGTCAGTTCATCGCCAACAATAGTGAAGAATTGCGTAGGGAAATCGCCACGCTGCGTGCAAGCGTCGTCCGTCCCGAGACGCGGCAAGCGATCGAACAGTGGGCTGGCGTCAGCAACAACTTCGGTATGGCGTTGATAGATGAAGCCATGCGCGCCATCGAAGGCAGTCAGTGGGACCAGGCAAATGACATGCTGGGGAAAAAAATCAATCCGGTGTATGCCGAATCCATGAAGGCCTACAGGAATCTCGATGCATTCATGAACGAGCGCAACAAGCAGCAGAGCGAGCAACTCCACGCGGAACTGGACACCCTGAACATGATTGTGGTCGGCGCCATCCTGCTTGCCGTGCTGCTGGCTTGCGGCGCCACCGTCTATCTGGTGCGCGCCATCGGCGCGCCGCTGTCCAGGGCCGTCGACGTGGCGCGCCGGGTGGCTGCCGGTGACCTGGGCGTGCGGATCGATGTCGATTCGCGCAACGAGTTCGGTCAACTGCTGGCGGCGCTGCGCGACATGACGGCAAGCCTGGCCAGCATCGTCGGCGACGTGCGCAACGGCAGCGATACCATCGCCACCGCCTCCACCCAGATCGCAGCGGGCAACCTGGACCTGTCGGCGCGTACCGAGCAGCAGGCCAGCGCGATCGAAGAAACCGCCGCCTCGGTCGAGGAGCTGACGAGCACCGTGCGCCAGAATGCAGAGAACGCACGCCAGGCCAATGGATTGGCAGCATCGGCGTCAGACGTCGCCCGCCGCGGCGGCGCCGTGGTCACTGAAGTGATCGGCACGATGGGTGAAATCAATGCATCGGCGCGCAGGATCGTCGACATCATCGCGGTGATCGACGGCATCGCTTTCCAGACCAATATCCTGGCCCTGAATGCCGCGGTCGAGGCGGCGCGGGCCGGCGACCAGGGCCGTGGCTTCGCGGTCGTGGCGACCGAAGTGCGCAACCTGGCCCAGCGCTCGGCCAGCGCCGCCAGGGAAATCAAGGAATTGATCACCGATTCGGTCGGCAAGGTCGACAGCGGCAGCCGCCTGGTCGACCAGGCTGGCGCGACGATGGAAGAGATCGTTCAAAGCGTGCGCCGGGTGGCCGACATCATGGGCGAGATCACCACCGCCAGCGCCGAGCAGAGCGCCGGAATCGAACAGATCCACCAGGCCATCAGCCAGATGGACCAGGGAACCCAGCAGAATGCCGCGCTGGTCGAGGAGGCCGCCGGCGCCGCCCAGTCGCTGCAGGACAGCGCCGCAGGACTGGCACAGCGCGTCAGCGTCTTCAGGCTGGCCGCAGGCCAGCAATCCTCGGCGCCGGTTGCGCCGGCCGGAATGGCGAGCGCGTCAAGAACGCTGGCGCACTGGTCGCCGGCGCCTGCCTGACGCCTGCCGGCGGTAGCGCGGAGACCGGCCGGGATGGTCGCTGCGCGCAGCTTGCTTCGGACGACTGCGCTCACCAGTAAGGCCACATCCCCGCCGCCCGTTGCCTGCTGGGTTCGGCGCCAGTCAGCAGGGTGCGCGCATGTTGCAGCACGACGGTGGCGCGCTCGGCGCCGGGGTCCCAGATGCAGCGGTGACGCAGGCGGTCGAGCGGCGCCCAGCGCGCGATGTCGGCCTTGCTGAAGATGACCACGCTGTTCAGGCCCAGTCCGGCGGCGATGTGCGACACCCCGGTGTCGTTGCAGATCAGCAGGCGCGCGCGGCTCATCAGGGCCGCCATGGCGCCGATCGAGATCGGGGCGGCGGCGATGATGGCGGGCGCATGCATGCGATCGGCGACCGCCTGCGCCAGCGGCGCCTCGTCCGCCGATCCGGTCAGGACGATGCGCATGCCGAACTCGTCGGCAAGCCGATCGGCCACCCTGGCGAAGCGTTCCGGCGGCCAGCAGGTGTCGCGCTGGCGCGCTCCCGGGTGCACGCAGATATAGCTGCCCGGCTCGAGCCCTGCCGCCAGGCCGCTGGTGGCGAGCTCGTCCTCGTCTTCGCGCAGGATCGGGAACTCGAGGTGCGTGCCGGCCTCCGGCGCCCCAAGATGGCCGACCAGGTGCAGCAGGCGTTCCGGCTCGGCGCCGCTCTCGGGATAGGGGACGAGAACGGTCTTTTCGGTGCTCAATGGCTTGCCGCGGCAGTGGCCCGCCATTGCGGTCGCCCCGAAGCCGGAAACGATGTGGTTCGCGATGTCGCCGCTGCCGTGCAGTTGCACGGCCAGGCTGAATTCACGCGCGCACACGGTCGCATAGAACGGGGGCAGGTCGTCATGGTGCACGGTTTGCTCCGGCAGCAGGGGATGGCCCGGAAACGGCAGGAATTCATCGAGGTAGGCGGCAAACCGGTGGACGAACTGCGCTGCCCACGGCAGGCCGACCAGGGCAATTCTGGCCTTGGGCAAGGCGGTGCGCAGGGCGCGCAGGGCCGGGACCGCACACAGCATGTCGCCAAGATGCAGTGCGCGAAACACCACGACCGATTGGATAGGAATGCGATGCAGCAATGGTCGCCGGAGCATGGCTTTTTCTCCTCTCAACATCGTTTTTCATCGCGGCGAATTCTTGTCGTTCGCCGATTGCCCTTCTCCTTGCACGAAACATATCGCTAGCCCTGCCTTGCCCTTCGTGAAACAGCCGCGCCCGCATCACGCCAGCAAACGGTCGAGCACATTGCGCGTGATGCGTTCGACGCGGCGGTCGCGCGGCCCGTCGATGACTTGCGCCCAGTCGGTGGTTCCGGCCGAGAACACGGTGCCGCCGCGCTGGTAGATGCCCAGCGTGGCGGCGTGGATGCCTTCGCGGGCGGCGTGCCGCTCGCGCGAAGGAAGATCTTGCCAGTGGCGGTCGAGGTGGCAGGCCGCCAGCACCTGGTAGCCGTGCGGCGTGCCGGCGCGGTCGCACCAGGCGGACAGGGTCGCCTTGCCGCTGTCGTGGTCGAAGGCGGCGAGCGGGGCGCCGTCGCAGGCATGGCCGGCCAGGGGCGGCCAGGTGTCGTGGCCGAAGCGCTCGCCCTGCGCCAGGCCGGTGCCGGCGAATATCCAGTGGCTGGCATCCTGGACCCGGAACCCGCCGCTGTGGCGCGGGCCGTCGCGCCAGCCGCCGCCGTGGCGGTAGCTGGCGCCGCTCAGGCTGTCTTCTGGACGGGCCGCGCCGCCCGGCCGCCACCAGTGGTCGGGCGCATCCTGCGGCCCGTCCTGCCGGCACACCAGGGCCGTGCCGCCGTCGACCAGGTGGACGCGCCACCAGCACAGCTTGGCGCCGAAGAAGGCGACGTTGCCGCCGCCTTCGACGAAGGCTTCGACGGCGTCGCGGCGCGCCTCGGTCCAGTATTCGTCGTGGCCCGCGCCGACCAGCAGCCGGTAGCGGCCGAGCAGGGCGGGATCGGCATGGATGTCGAGATCGGTGCAATAGTCGACCGCGTAGCCGCTGCGCTCGAGCCAGCGCACGAAGCGGGCGTCCCAGTGGGCGAACGTCTGGCGCGGCGAGCGGCAGTCGTAATGGTCGGGGGCGCCCCAGACCGGCCCGCCGATGCCGCCGCCCGGCCTGCGCAGCGAGACCCGCGCCCCAGGCGGCGTTCCGGCGCGCTGCGCTGCCTGGTAGTCACCGCCGCCACCGCCGCTGCGGTTGTAGGCGTGGTAGGTGGCCAGCGGCAGCTTGTACAACAGGCGGCGCGCAGGGCGGCGGCCGGCGTCGGCGCCGCTCGGGACATGCACGGAGGGCGGGGCCGCGGCGTCGGGTTCGGCCCGCACCACGAACAGGGCCGCGCCGGCATCCTGGTCGAGCCGCGGCGGGCGCGGACCGGCGTCTTCGAGCTGGGCCAGGTAGACGCCGGAGCGCAGCGACGGATCCAGCGCCAGCGAGTAGTCGGGCCAGTGCCAGTCGTCGGCCGGATCGGCATCGAGGGCATGCTTGCCGGGCAACCAGTCGCTGCGCATGACGGGCTCGAAACCATCGCCCCAGCGGTACAGTGCGGCGCGAAAGCGCGGCCGGTCGGTCGACACGTGCAGCTGCAGGCGTTCGCCGGGCCAGATGCTGGCATGGCGTGGGTAGCCGCGGATCATGCCGGCAACCCTGGTTCGTGGCGCTTCATGACGAGGTAGGGCGGCATGGCCAGGCCGTGCAGCGGCAGGCGCCGGAAAGTGGCGACGGCCTCTTGCGGCGTTTCGACCAGCGGCTCGTGCCTGCCGCACAAGGAGGTGCCCAGCAGCACCGGCACCCCGGTGCGCACTTCGAAGCCGGCCAGCAGGGCGCGCAGCACCGGATCGTCGCTGGGACCGACCGTCTGCAGGCGCGCGCTGCCGTCGACGTGGGTGACCGCCGCCAGCAGCGGCATCACGCTGCTGCGCACCGGGACCGCGAACTGCATGAAGGGCGATGGCGCCTGCAGGTCGAAATACTGGGACGCGCGCTCTTCGGCCACCATCGGGGAGAAGGGGCGGAACCATTCGCGCTCCTTGACGCGGGCGTTGATCCAGTCGCGCATGCGCTCGCGGCGCGGATCGGCCAGGATGCTGCGGTGGCCCAGCCCGCGCGGGCCGAATTCGCTGCGGCCCTGGTACAGGCCGACGACCCGGCCCGAGCACAGCAGGTCGAGCATGCGCGCGCACAGGGCGTCGCGCCCGCGCGGATGCTCGACGATCAGGTCGCTCGCGCCGTCGAGCGCCGCCTCGATGTCGGCCAGTTGGGGCGCCGGACCGAGATAGTCGTGGGTCCAGCGGAAGTCGGCGCTGCGGCCGGCCAGCTCGAGCAGGCCGTAGATGGCGCAGCCGAGGGCGGCGCCGGCCGCGCCCGGCGCCGGCGGCACGAACACGCGCCGGAACGGGCTTTCGCGCAGCAGGCGCGCATTGGCCGCGCCATTGAAGGCGGCGCCGCCGGTGAGGCACAGGTCGTCCAGGCCGGTGCGCCCGTGCAGCCAGCGGGCCAGCGCCAGCAGCGCTTCTTCGAAAGCGCGCTGGCCGGCCGCCGCCAGGTTGGCGCAGTCGGTGAAGCCGGCCTTGGGCGAGCCGAAGCGGAAACGCTCGGCGTCTTCGAGCAGCACCGGCCAGGCATGCGGGATGGCGACCTGCATGCCGTCGACCTCGAGCGGCGGCAGGCCGAGCGCGTGCGGATCGCCGTAGGGCGCCAGGTCGGTCACCTTGCCCTCGTTGCCCTGGCCCGGGAACAGCGCCTGGGTGAGCCTGGCGTAGAACATGCCGAGCCCGGCGGGGTGCTGGTCGCCATCCCCCCTCAGTTGCTGGCCGATGCGGGCGATGCGTTCGCGGTCGACGCGATGGCAGGAGGCGACTTCGCGCCGCCCGTCGCCCCCCACGCTGCCCCGGCCGCCCACGACCATCACCGCGGCCTCGCGGAAGGGAGACGGGTGGAAGGCGCCAACCACGTGCGCCAGGTGCTGCGGGATGCGGGCGCGGCGCGCGCCGCGGGCGAAGACGAGGGCATGGTCGCCATCGCCGCCGGCCGCCTCGCCGGCCACTGCGTTTGCCACCCCGCCGGCTCCCGCGCCGGATGCATGGCATTCGACCAGTACGTCGAGCGGTCGTTCGAGCCCGGACAGGTGGGGCAGGTAGAAGGTCTCGATGTCGCCCGGCTCTCCCGGGTGGTGCTGGTGGCGGGTGAGGCGCGCTTTCTGGATTGCCCATTGCACGTGTGAACCGTGCATGAGGCAGACGCTCGCATGCCGGTCGCGGTTTATGCCGAGCACAACGGGGGTATCGTCCATCGTCTTCTCCTGGTTAGCGCAGCGGCAGATCAGTGGGTTGAACACCGGGAGCGACAGCCGGTGTATGCCGGATTGAAAGCAGCGGGCAGCGTGCGGTAGTCAGCCATTGGTAGTCAGCCATTCTTTGAGCGCGACCGTTCAGGATTAGTTCGCGGCCATGCGGCGAATTCGGCCGGCGGCGCCGGGCCGGCGCCGGTACGCTCACCGGAAAGGCGGTATCATCCGTGGATCCTGGCCACCATCCTCCCGACCATGCTCCAGACGCCCGCCTCCTTCACGCCGCTGTTCGCGCCGCATCCCGACCCGGAACCCTTGAACTTCCTGTTCCACAAGGGACAGCTCCTGGTGCGCGAAGACGGGCCGGCCTTGCCGGACGCGGCGGCGCTGGAGCGCATGGGCGTGGCGCGCGACACGCTACAGCCGCTGGGCTTGCTGGACGGACGGTATTGCCAGGCCGGCTGGTTCGACCTGGAACCGGCGCTGCCGCCGGGCCATGCCTGGCGCGGCCTGCGTGCGCTGTTCGGGGTGATCGACGAGGCGCTGGTGGGCGTCGCGGGAAGGGCGGCGCAAGTGGCCGAGTGGGCGCGCACCCACCGCTTCTGCGGCGTGTGCGGCAGCGGCACCGTGCTGGCCGTCGGCGAGCGTTGCTTCAAGTGCGTCAATTGCGGCCACATGGCCTATCCGCGCATCTCGCCGGCCATGATGGTGCTGATCCGCAAGGGCGACTCGGTGCTGCTGGCCAAGCACCTGCAGCATGCGACGCAGCGCTTCGTGCCGCTGGCCGGCTTCCTGGAAGCGGGCGAGTCGATCGAGGAAGCGATCCACCGCGAGGTGTTCGAAGAGGTGGGCCTGCGCGTGCACAATCTGCGCTACTTCTCCAGCCAGTCGTGGCCGTTCCCGCACTCGCTGATGCTGGCCTTCACGGCCGACTACCTCGAGGGCGAGATCCGGGTCGACGCCAGCGAGATCGCCGAGGCGCGCTGGTTCGGGCCCAACGACGAATGGCCGGAGCGGGTGCCGCAGATGTCGATCTCGAGCGTCCTGGTGGACGCCCATCGCCCGCCCGGCCGCTAGGGATTCAGGGCCGGGCCGGCGCCACCACCACCGTTACGCCATCCGGCGCGCGGGCCGCGGCCGGCGCCGGCGTGGGCGCCAGGGACTGTTCGACATTGAGCGGGGCCGGCTTGGCGCCGGTGCTGCGCAGGTTGATCGCGCGCTGCAGGATGTCGAACCAGAACGGCGCGCCGAACAGGGTGGTGCTGGCGGTCACCAGCCAGCCCGAGGCCTGCAGCGCGAAATCGGCATCGAGCAGCGGCGGAAAGGCTTGCCAGCCGATCGGCAGCACCCACAGCTGGGCCATCACGTCGGCGTCCAGCCCGTCGGGCACGGAGGTGATGTGGGCCGCCATGGCGGGATGCTGCCACAGGGTCTGGAACAGGTGGATGCTGTCGATGTTGAACAGGATCGTCAGCAGCAGCGAGACCAGGAACGAGATCAGGAGCTGGCGCCGCTTGTAGACGCCGGACAGGCGTTCCATGGCGGTTTCGAACCAGCCGGCAAGGGCCGCCTGGAAGCGCTGCAGGTCGCCGCCCGCCTGCTGGTACAGGGTCTGCAGGGTGCGCCGCAACTGGGGATCGGGAACGGCGGCGATGTCGGCCTCGAGCGAGCCCTGGCCCCCGCGGATGGCGTCGATCAGCGCGATCGCGAAGTTTGCCGGTTCGATGTAGGATGGGCGCAGCCTGGCGGGCAGGCGTGCGCCGGGATCGAGCGCACCGGCGTGCGGGTTGACCAGCGGATGCGCGTACAGCGCCCGCGCCGTGGCGTCGAAGCGGGGATCGTTCAGCATGCGCTTGATGGCATCCTGCAGCATGCCGGCGCGCAGGCGGAAGCTTGCTGCCAGCGCTTCCTGCAAGGTGGTGACGACCAGCGCCAGGGTGCCGTAGCAAAATGCCAGGCCGATGGCGACTTCCAGAACCGTGCTGCCGAACATAGCGCTCTCCCAGGCTGGAACCACACTCAACGCTAAGCGATCTGTGTCATATCGGATTTAATTTTCCTCAAGAATAGGGCGGCCGCCAGCCGGCTACGGTGCTTCCCTATATACTTGCGGCAATCGTTTTTTTAAGGTGCACCATGTCTGACAAAGAAGCTTTCACAGAACACGACTGGCGTCGTCTCCTGACCAGCCTGGGCGAAAATCCGGAGCGTCCGGGCCTGGTCGAAACGCCGGCACGCGTCGCGAAAGCCTGGAAACACTGGACCTCGGGCTACAACCAGGATCCGGTGGAAGTGCTCAAGGCGTTCGAGGATGGCGCCGAGGAATACAATGAACTGATCGTGGTGCGCGGCATTCCGGTCTACAGCCACTGCGAACACCACCTGGCGCCGTTCTTCGGCAAGGCCACCGTCGGCTACCTGCCGAACGGAAAGATCGTGGGCCTGTCGAAGCTGACCCGACTGGTCGACATCTTCTCCAAGCGGCTGCAGGTGCAGGAACGCATGACGATGCAGATCGCCAATGCGCTGATGGAAGTGCTGGAACCGAAGGCCGTCGGCGTCGTCGTCAAGTGCCGCCATATGTGCATGGAAAGCCGCGGCATCCGCGCCATCGGCGAAGAAACCATCACCTCGACGCTGCTGGGCGAGCTGCAACCGAACCTGGCGCTGCGCACCGAGTTCCTCGCGCTGGCGCGCGACTGAGATCCCGCGAATAGGTTACGTTGTAAATACAACGGGAACCTGTTCCAGATCAGGACCTCCAAGTTGTTTTGGAGGTCAATATGGATCGTCCAGCCTATCCCAGCGATATTCCTCGCGAGCAGTTCGAGGCGATACGGGCCATGCTCGAGGCGGCCCGGCGCAAGACGCGTCCGCGCAAGCATGATTTGTACGATGTGTTCTGCGCCGTGCTGTACTTCCTGCACACCGGCACCACCTGGCGTGCGATGCCGGCCGGCTATCCGCCCTGGCGCACCGTGCACGAGTATTTCACCCAGTGGACCATGCAGCGCGAGAACGGTCAGTCGCTGCTCGAAAGCGTGCTGGAGAAAGCGGAGAGGCAGGCCGAACTCGCCCAGCTGCGCTCCTTGATGCACAAACGCTAGGCGCCCGGCACGAGCTGTCACTTTTTTGTCACATTCTGTTGCACTTTGCCAAAGGTGCGCAGGAATGGATGGGCTAAGCTATGGAAAAAGTTATCAATTTTTCATCAATAGCCCCGCGCCATGTTCGAGCACGTCAATCTGATCCTGTTTTCCGCCCTGAATGCCCATGCTGGCCTGACTGGCTGGCAATTGTTGGGGGCTATGTTTGCAGCCGAATGGCTGATTTTCCTGGTGCCTTTTTCCCTGGTCTTGTTGTGGGCCAGTGGGACGGGTCCGCGGCGCGAGGTGGCGCTGCGCGCCTTCCTGGCGGCGGCCTGTGCGCTGACCCTGAACGCCATGATCGGCCACCTGTGGTACAGCCCGCGTCCCTTCGTGGCCGAGATCGGCCATACCTTCCTGCTGCATGCCCCCGACAGCTCTTTCCCCAGCGACCACGCGACCAGCATCTTCTCGGTGGCGCTGGTGCTGGCCTTCAGCCGCGTGCCGCTGGCGCGCAGCCTGGGACTGGTGATGCTGCCGATCTCGCTGCTCGTGGCCTGGTCGCGCGTCTATCTCGGCGTGCATTGGCCGAAAGACATGATCGGGGCCTTGCTGGTGTCGGGCGGCTTTGCGCTGCTGGCCTATACGCCGCTGGCGCAGGCCGCCTGCGCACGGGCGCTGCCGGCGCTCGAACTGGTCTATCACCGGCTGCTGGCGCTGCCGATCGGACGCGGGTGGCTGCGGCCCTGATTATTCTTCAGTCGACGCTTCCGGCTTTTCGAAGGTCAGCTTGTCGTCATCGCCGAGTTCGAAGATTCCCAGCGGCAGGCCGGTGACGGCGTCGGCATCCGGCGCTGCCAGCTCGGTGCAGCCCGTGGTGTCGATCTGCCAGGCCTGGTCATCGGCGCGCAGGGTATACACGTTGTTGCCGTTGCCGAACAACTCGACCTGCAAACCCGACAGCCATACCGACCCCAGCTCGAGCTGGCGCTGGCATTCCGGCAGGCGCGACATGATCACGCGCAGCGTTCCTTCCTTGGCCCAAAAGGTTTCTTTCTCGACCCTGACCGTGATCGCGTGATCGGTGTTCGGATCGATGGAATAGGTGGCCGTCTCGATGAAGCAGCCGGTCAACAGCAGCGGAGCCAGGAGGATGAGGGGAAGGCGCATCGGCAGTGTCATTGTTCATTCATGCAACAGTGTGGTGTGCCGAGTATAGCAATAGCGATAAGGACGGCGCCAATTCAGGCGGACAGCATGGATTGTCGTTTTGCGCCATCATGCGCCGCATGGAAAAGAACGACTACGAAGTGCTCGGCGGCCCGACAGCCAGTCGTCCCGTGAAGATGTGGACCAGGGGCGTGCCGGTCGAGCCGGAGGCGAAGGAACAGTTGTCGAAACTGGCGCAACTGCCGTTCGTCTTCCACCACGTCGCCGTCATGCCCGACGTCCATGTTGGCAAGGGATCGACGATCGGCAGCGTGATCCCGACCCTGGGGGCGGTGATCCCGGCCGCGGTCGGCGTCGACATCGGCTGCGGCATGATGGCCGCCAAGACCACCCTGCGCGCCGACGACTTGCCCGACAACCTGGGCAGGCTGCGCAGCGCTATCGAGCAGGCGGTGCCGCATGGCATGTCGCCCAAGACACGGCACGCCAGGGGCCGCGACGTCGGTTCCTGGAACAATCCGCCGCCGACCGTCGATGCCGGCTGGGCCAGGCTCAGGAACGAGTTCGACGAGATCTGCCGCAAGTATCCGAAGCTGCGGCATGCGAACCACTACAAGCACCTGGGCACCCTGGGCAGCGTCAACCATTTCGTCGAGGTTTGCCTGGACGAGGAAAACTTCGTCTGGCTGATGCTGCATTCCGGCTCGCGCGGCGTGGGCAATGCGATCGGCACCCATTTCATCGAGCTGGCGCGGCAGGACATGCGGCGCCACATGGTCAACCTGCCGGACCAGGACCTGGCCTACCTCGAAGAAGGCACCCAGCACTACGATGACTACGTCGAGGCGGTCGGCTGGGCCCAGAAGTTCGCGCGCATCAACCGCGAAGTCATGATGCAGAACCTGATCCACGCCGTACGCAGCGTGATCAGGAAGCCTTTCGAGACGCATGTGGAAGCAGTCAATTGCCACCATAACTATGTGCAGCGCGAGCGCCACTTCGGCAAGGACGTCCTGATCACGCGCAAGGGCGCGGTGTCGGCGCGCGAAGGCGAGCTGGGCATCATCCCCGGTTCGATGGGCGCGCGCAGTTTCATCGTGCGCGGCAAGGGTAATCCAGAAAGCTTCAATAGCTGCAGCCATGGCGCGGGTCGCGTGATGAGCCGCACCGAAGCCAAGCGCCGCTTCACGGTGGCCGACCAGGAGCGCGCCACGCGCGGGGTCGAATGCCGCAAGGACGAAGGCGTGATCGATGAAATTCCGATGGCCTACAAGGACATCGACGCCGTCATGCACGCCCAGCGCGAGCTGGTCGACGTGGTCCACACCCTCAAGCAGGTGGTGTGCGTGAAGGGATGAGCGCCCCATCTTCCACCAAGCGAGCCTGTCCATGACTGAAGACCAGAGCCTGACTGCCCGTCGCGGCAACGCGCCGGTTGCGCCACCCTCCGAGGTGCACGATCCGCAGCGCAATCCGGCGCCATCGACGCCGCCCGACAACCTGTGCCGCGCCGGCAGCTATGCCGGCCTGGTCACGGCGGTACGCAAGGCGCTCGAGCGCAACGCCGACTTCGGCAGCTGAATCTGCCGGGGATACTAGCGCCGCGCCAGCGACAGCAGGTCGGCCGGCGCGCCGAACTCGCGCTCCGGCGCCACCCGGCGCAGCGTCTCGATCGGCGCATAGCCCCAGCTGACCGCGCCGAAGCCGATGCCGGCGCGGCGCGCGGCGTCGGCGTCCGTGGTCTGGTCGCCCACGTACAGCGCCTGCGACGGTGGCGTGCTCGCCAGCCGCACCACCTTGCGGATGCGCGCGGCCTTGCCGAAGATCGACATGCCGCATTCGTACTGCCGCATCAGGGCCGCCAGCTCGGGCCCGAGCACGGCGCGCACGTTCTCCTCGGCATTCGAGGACACCACCGCCAGCCGCACGCCGGCGCGGTCGAGCTCGCGCAGGATCGGGCCGATGCCGTCGAACAGCGGGATGCGGCCGGCGCCGGTGACGGCGCGCATGCGGTCGATGAAGGAGCGCGAGGCGAACGGCAGCTTCCAGGCCGGCATGCCGACGTGGCGCATCACGTCGCGCGGCCCGTAGTGGCGCAGCCGCTCGGCCTGCTCGGCGTCGACCCGCCGGAAGCCGTGCTGGTCGGCGATATCGTTGAACACGCTCAAAAAGAAGGGCCAGGAATCGGCCAGCGTGCCGTCGAAGTCGAAGATCGCCAGGCGGTAGCTCATGCGGGGAGCCGGGAAGGAGTGGTCATGGCGCGATTATAGGAGACGGCGGCCATGGGGTGACGCCTGGTTTCCAATCGCCCGCGGGCGCCGCGCGCTGCTGATCCAGGAGCTCAGTGCGCAGCGCATCCTGGAGCGGGTCCGCGGCGCGCCGGTGGCCGCCTAGCGCATCGCCTGCAGCAGGCTGGCGCCATCGAGTGACTGGCGCAGCCGCGTCGAGTCGCGCCCCGGCGACAGGCCGAAGAAGCGCGCGTACTCGCGCGAGAACTGCGAGCTGCTCTCGTAGCCGACCGCATGGCCGGCGCGCGCCGCGTCCTTGGCGCCGGTGAGCATCAGGCGCCGCGCTTCCTGCAGGCGCAGCTGCTTCTGGTATTGGAGGGGGCTCATCGACGTCACCGACTTGAAGTGTTCGTGCAGGGTCGACGAACTCATGCCCACGTCGCCGGCCAGGCGCTCGACGCTCAGCGGGCGGTTGAAGTTGTCCTTGATCCAGCAGATCGCGCGCGTGACCTGGGCCATGCGGCCTTCGCCGCGCGCGATGTGGCGCACCACGTCGGCGTGTTCGCCGGTGAGCAGGCGATAGTGCAGCTCCTTCAACAGCAGCGGGGCCAGCACCGGAATGTCTTGCGGCGCCTCGAGCAGGCGCACCAGGCGCGCCGCGACGTCGGCCAGGCCAGGCGTGGTCTCGCTCAGGAACAGGCCGCGCGCCGACGCCGCGCCGCGTGCGCGTGGCATGGGGCGCCCCGGCAGTTCGAGGTCGAGCGCGGCCAGCACCTGGGGATCGAGGTCGACCCGCAGGCACAGATAGGGTTCTTCCTTGCTGGCCTGGGTGACGCAGCCGGTCACCGGCAGGTCGACCGACACCACCAGGAACTTGGCCGGGTCGTAATGGAAATCGTTGCCGGCCAGCGACACCAGCTTGGCGCCTTGCGCGATGATGCAGACCGCCGGCGCATGCACCACGTGCAGCGGTTCGGTGGTGCGGTCGCTGCGGATCAGCCACATGCCGGAAACGGGGCTCTGGTGCATGCCTTCGATGGGCGCATGGCGGGCAATCAGGTCGGCGAGTTCACGGATCGCTTGCATCGTCGTTCTCCTCGTGGCGGTGGCGGTTCATGCGCCTATTACACCCTATAACGCGCGTGAAATGCTCCGCAAGGATTGCCCAATCCTCCGGCTACACCACGCCGCCGTTGGCGCGCAACACCTGGCCGTTGACCCAGCCGGCCTCAGGGCCGGCCAGGAAGGACACGACACGGGCGATATCCTCCGGCTCGCCCAGGCGCTCCAGCGGCGGCAACCCGGCGAAATGGGCGATCTGCTCGGGCGTCTTGCCGTCGAAGAACAGCTCGGTCGCCACCGGGCCCGGCGCCACCACGTTGACGCGGATACGGCGGCCGCGCAGCTCCTTGGCGAAGATCTGGCTCATCGTCTCGACGGCGGCCTTGGTGGCGCCGTAGATCGCGTAGCCGGGCGGCTTGAGGCCGACCACGCTGGTGGAAAAGTTGACGATGCTGCCGTCGTCGTTCAGGCGCGTGGCCGCTTCGCGCATGGTGTTGAAGCTGCCCTGCACATTGATGGCGAAGGTGCGCGCGAACAGTTCGTCGCTGGTATCGGCCAGCGGCACCGTCTTGAGGATGCCGGCATTGTTGACCAGGACGTCGACCTTGCCCAGCTCGCGCTCGGTGGTGTCGAACAAGGCGCGCACCTGGTCGGGCTGGGCGACGTCGGCCTGGATCGCGATGGCCGTATGGCCGGCGGCGCGCAGGGCGGCGACGGTTTTCTCGGCTTCCTGGGTATTGCTGGCGTAGTTGATGGCGACGCGGTAGCCGTCTTCGGCCAGGCGGCGGGCGACGGCGGCGCCGATGCCGCGCGAGGCGCCGGTGACGATGGCAACTTTGGATGGGGTCATGGATGCTCCTCGGGTTGGTTGAGGACTCCATGATGCGCTGCTATCGGAAAAAGATCATTCCTGCGAAACCACCATCATTGTTTCGTTGCGGATAATATTTAGTAGCAGGGATTATTATTGGCAGTCATGCAGACGGTGGCGACCCGTTTGCGTTCCACGTAGTCCGGCCGTGGGACGCTGCCGTCGTCCGGGCAAGCGCCGGGGCCATTGCGGTTGCAGGCGACCGACTGGATCGTGTAGATGTGCTTGACGGTCGCTTCCGGCTCGCCGTTGGCGCCGGGGTGTTGGCCTTCGCGGAAGACGCGGTAGGAGCAGGTGACCGTGACCCGGAAACCGCTGTCGTCGACGAAATCGCCGAGGTCCGTGGCGGCGCCCGTTTGCGTGCAACGGCTGCCGAGGCCCTGGTAGACCCATTCGATGCCGGCGCGCGCCGCCAGGCCGGCGCGGGCGCCGAGCAGGGACTGGTTGACGGTGGCCTGCTGGGTATTGGTCAGCTGCAGCAGGGCCACCGCGATCCCGGCGACCACCACCAGGAACACGATCGCCGCGATATAGGCGAAGCCGGATTGGGGGCGCGCTTGGCTCATGGCACGTTGTCCACGTGGGCGCCGATGGTGAGCGGGACCGACTCGCCCTTGTCGCTCAGGGTCAGCTGCAGCTGGATGAAGCCGCTTTCCTGGGTCGCGCCCTGGTTGGGAGAATAGATGAAGGCGCAATGCGATACCTTGTCCGCCACCAGCGCGGCGCCGGCCGGCGCCGCTGCCGGGCAGGTTTCGTTGAAGTGGAAGCTTGCGTCGGCGAGGCGGTACAGCTTGCCCGCGCCGGTGCCTCCGGCCAGCTCCGCGCCGAGGCACAGGTAGGTGACGACTTTTTCGTCCTTCGGCACGATGACGAAACGTCCGCCGTCATAGCCCGGCGGGACCCGGATGGGGGCGTCGAGGGTGATGCTGGACACCCCGGTGGCGGCGTTGGTGGGAGCGCCCGATGCATTGACGATGCCGACGTTCACCTGGTCATAAACGTCGCTCGTGTTCTGGTTGCCGATCACGATGGCATCGCCCGGCACGGGCGCATTGACGTAGTCGGTCAGCACGTCGAAGCGGTCCCTGGTTTCGGTATCGTCGAGGAAGTCGCCGGCCACAGTGTTGCCTTCGATGTGGGGACCCATGCGGTAGCGGCCGCCGTCTTTGGTCGGCACCAGTTCCATGCACGTTGACGATCCGAGCCGCAGCGAATTGGGCACCGCGCTGCGCACTTCGCCGACGATCTTGCGCAGGGCCGTGTCGGCCTGGTTGGTCAGCGCCGCGCGTTGCCCGACCAGCAGGTAGCTGCGGATCGCCGGCAGCAGCTGCAGGACGAGCACGCCGCCGATGATGCCGATCAGGACGATGACGACGATCAGCTCGACCAGCGTGAAGCCGCGCGCGAGGGGGCGCTTCATGGCTGTCATGGCCTGGTCCTCCAGCCGGTGAGCTGCAATTGCTGGCCGCCGCGTTCCGTCACCACCACCTGGATGCGCCGGACATTGTCTGCATCGGCGATGTCCGTCAGCGTTGCCGGTGTGACGCTGACCGCGACGTCGTAGCGGTCGAGGCCTGCGATCGGAGCGCCGGCCACGTCGACGATGCCGCCGCTGGTCGCATATCCGTTGTAGTGAGTGACCTCGGTATAGTCGGCGCGGTTTTCAGGCTGTGCGGCGCTGCCGCCCTCTGTGACGTAGGGCTTGAGCATGACCTCTTCCATCATGGTTTCGGCAATGGCCAGCATCTGCTGGGTGATCAAGGGGTCGGCGCTGGCAACGTTGGCGCGGTTGTAGACCGCGACCAGGCCGGCCAGCGCCGTACCCACGATCGCGATGGCGATGATCAGCTCGACCAGGGTCATCCCGGCCATGCGCTTAATTGACAAGACCGGTCCTCCCGTCGACGTGGATCGTGCGCCGCACGCCACTGGAATCGCTGACCGTGATGTCGAAGCCCGCCAGCGGCGCACCATCCGCCGCGGCGGCGACCGTGCCGTCCGGACGGAAGAACAGGGCGGGCTGCGGGTTGTTCATGCTGACCTTGCCATCGTTGCTGTCGAAGGTGCCGTCTCCGGCGCCGTCGAGCTGCAGGTTGCAACCGGCCATGCCGGCAGCCGTGCTGATGCGCAGCTCGAGACGCCGCTCGAAGGTCGTCACGCACGCGATGCGGCGCTTGGCCACCGCGCTCTTCTGGGCGGTGCGCAAGGCGCTGGCCACCTGGTCGCCGAAGACGACGGCATTGATGCTGTTCCCGCCCATCAGCCGCGGAATGCCGATCGCGGCCAGCACGCTGATCAGCACCATCACCGTGATCAGTTCGACCATCGAGAAGCCGTCCTGGCGCCGCCATGCGCGCTTCAATTGAACACCTCGCGCATGTGGATGATGCGTTTGCTCTCGGGCGCGAAGATGCCGAAGGTGGCGCGGCCGGATGGATCGGCGCAGCCGCCGAGCGATTGCAGCCAGGGCAGCTTGGCGCCAGCACTGGTGCGGATCGGGTCGGCCTTCAGGCAGGACTGGTCGTGCGTGGTGTCGATGCCGAGGTTGAAGGCAATGTTGATCCAGCCCGCCGCATCGCCCTGGACTGGCAATTTGGCCTTGCCGCCATCGAGCTTCAGATCGGAAAAGACCTGGGTCTTGGGCTTGGCGCCGCTGCCGTTGGCGTGGGCATGCGAGGTCTGGGCGATGGCTGCCGCAGGCACGATGGTGAAGTCATCCCTGTTGTTGAGGAGCCAGCTGGCGCCGCTCCAGTATTCCACCGTGACCGGTAGATCGAGCGTGGAGCCAGCGCGGCCGAACAGCGTGGCGATGCGCAGACGCCCGCTGCGAATTTCCGGCTGAGCTTTTTCATGACTATCGTCGCCGCCCGAGCCGACCGTATTGTCGGCGTTCTGCGCGCGCAGGCGCATCACGCCGGGCGCGAGCGGCAGTCGCTTGCCATTGGCGTCGGCCGGCGAGGAATAGGTGGGATTGGCGCGCGCCACGCCCTTGGCAAAGGCGCTCGCCGCGATCGTCGCGGATCCCAGGACACCGCTGTTCGGGTTCGCTGTCTTGCCTTCCTTGTCGTAGGCAGTGAGCGTGACAGTCTGGCTGACGATGCCGTCCGAATAGTTTTCGGTCGCCTGGCCCGCGGCGTTCATTGCCGTGACCTTGACGGGAATCGGCTCGCCCGCATAGAAGAAGTCGAGCGGCTTGCGTGGCTCGTTGAACTGCTCGACCAGGAAATACTTTGGAATGACCGGCCCGACGCTGGTGCAATGGTCGGTTCCGTTGGTGGCCTGCGTGCTCCCCACGGTGTCCAAGCCGGTGTTCAGGAATGTCGTCTCCGTCTTTGCCGTCAGCTGAAGGCTGCCGGCTTCGTTCCACGACACCGCCGCGGTGGCCTTTCCTTCGCCGAACTCGAATGCTTTCTTCGTGAGTTGACCGGCTATGGCGCCGACCGGACGCACGCAGTTCAGGGAAATATTCGTCATGGTCGCGCTAGGCGGCAGCTTCGCCTTGTCGAAGTTCGCCGTGACCTTGTTGTTCTTGCTGAGCGCCGACACTGCCACATCGAACGTATCGCCCGCGTGGATCGGCCCTGCCGGCGCTGTGAGACCGAACTTGTATGGTGCGACGCCAAAGGTGGCCTCGCCTTCCACTTCGCCGGACTTCGCTTTCAGGCCCAACTCACCGGCATCCTCGTAGGCCAGCGTTACCTTGGCGTCGCCATACCTGTCGAACGAGGTCGCCAGGGTTTGCGCCTTGCCGGCAGCGCAGGCGAGGGCGATGCCGCTGCCGCCGGTCACGTTCAGGGTTTCGCCGCCGGTGCCCGGCCGGACATAGGCGCAGCTGTATTCGACGTCGATCGTCTGTTCCTTGAACTTGGCGACGCAGGAGTCGGTGTTGTCGCTTTTCTCCCGGGCCTTGATGATCGCCTGGATGCTCTCGCCCGCCCTGAAAGGCTGGACCTCGATCTCGAAGCCGGCGCCGGCAAAGCTCATGTCGCAGCTATTCACGCTGTTCTCGTCGGGAGCACTGCGGATGCAGCGTACCGGCGTGGTGCCGCCGGACGTCAGGCGCAGCGTTTCGGAGCCCACCGTGTTGCGCGAGACGGTCGCCTTGACCGTGCCGGTGCTGCCGGTGTCCGCGCTCACGTTGCCGGGGAATAGCTTGACCTGCGCGCCGCCGGTGAACTTGCTGCTGCAATCGGCATTGGCGCAGGCGGCGACCGTCACCGATTCCGGCGCGCACACCGAGCCGCTGCCATCGTGCGAAATCAGGAAGTGGTCGAGCGCCCCGGCTGCCGGCTTGGGTGCCTCGCAGCGTGGCCCGTTGGCGGTATTGACCGGATAGTCGCTCTGGTTGTCGACGCAATCGCAGTAACCCGGCCGCGTGCCCTTCTTGCAGAAGATCTTTTCGCTGACGCGGCCATGCCAGTACAGGGTCGCGAAGTCGACCGCCGCATTGCCGTTGATGAGCGCATCAGAGGCTTCCAGCTTGAGCTGGCCGGTGTCGACGTCGCCGTTGATGCGCACCGCGTGTCCCATGGTGAGGTATGTCGACGCCGTGACCTTGCCGGTGACGATGCTGCTGGCCGCATACATCTCGATTTCAGGCGAGGTGATATTGCCGTTGACCGTGCTTCCCGACGCCAGCGTGAAGCGGCTGGTGGCGACGATATCGCCTTTCAGGGTCACCGGCGAGCCGGTGGTGACGACGGTGCCGCTGATCGCGCCATCGATGTTCGCGTGCGAGCCGATCGTGATCGGCCCTTTCGAGCTCACCGTGCCGACGATGGTCGACGGGGAGTTGAGCGTGATCGAGTTCGTGCCGCTGACCGGCCCGCGGATCGTCGAATGGGAGCCGACCGTCAGGACGTCGCTGGCCTTGACCGTGCCGGTGATCGTGACCGAAGCGTCGGTGGTGATGGAGGTGCCGGTGACATCCGCGCCGACGGTGCTGCTGGAGCCGATCGACACCTTCCCCGTCGCGGTCACGCTGCCGCTGATCTTGACCGATGAGTTGGTGGTGACCTGGGCGCCGCTGACCGAGCCGTTGACGATGCCGCTGGAGCCGATCGACACCTCGCCGGCCGACGCCACGTTGCCGGTCACGGTCACCGAGGAGTCGGCCGTGATGGACGAACCGCTGACTCCCGCGCCGATGGTAGTGCTGGAGCCGATCGACACGGCTCCCGTCCCGGCCAGGCCGCCGCTGATCTTCACCGACGAGCCGACGGTGACCTGGCCGCCGCTGACCGAGCCGTTGACGATGGCGCTGGTGGCGACCGACACCGCGCCTTTCGAGACCATATTGCCGGTGATCTGGAAGCCCGCTTCGCCCCCGAGCGTCATGGAGCCGGCCGTCACGTTGGCGGTCACGCGGACCGGCCTGGTCAGGGAGAACTCGCCGGCCGCGTCGAACGAACCCCCGGAGATTCTGATCTTTTCCGGGTTGATCCCGTTGAGGTTGATGGAACCCCCGCTGCTCAGGCGCGCGCTGCCGGACATCGACACGCCATAGTCCCAGCCCGGACTGATACTGGATCTGATATGGACGCTGTAGCCGTTGGCGATCGCCATCGAGTCGTCCCATGCGCTCGAGGGCAGGTTGCCGCAGGTGTATGCCTTGCCGTCGAGTTGGCAACCTTTCACCCTGCTTCCATTGAAGGCATGCACCTCGCCAGCTTGCGCCGGCGCCTGCGTCAGGCACAGCACGCACAGCAGCATCCACGTCCACAGGCGCAGCGCTGGAATTGCTGTAAGAACGAAAGGAAAATGCACGAAGACCCTGACGCTAAGCGTAATTCCCGAAAGTGTGCACCGGATTGCCGCCAGGCGACAATAAGTTTTTCACTTCGGCAACGATCTGGTCGCATTCCCGCCCAAGAATGCGTTCCCCGGACAACGGTGTGTGACTATCATGGAAACAGACTTACAATAGTTTCCACCTTACTAACGCTTGCGGACACCATGGCCCATATTCAACCAGCCGGCTGGCGCGAGATGGCCGTCACCGGCGCCGCCGCGCGCGAGATCGAAACCCTGGCCTACCTCGAGCAGCGCCTGGCCGACACGCCGTACGTCATCTACCACGGCGTGCACTGGACCAACGTCGAGCAGGGGTACTCGGTCTATGGCGACGTCGACTTCATCGTGCTCGCCCCGAACGGCCGCATCCTGGTGATCGAGCAGGTCGCCGGCTTCCTGAACGAGACGCCGGAAGGCCTGGTGAAAAGCTACCAGGGCAAGCCGCGCAAGATCCGCAGCCAGATCCTGGCGACCATCGAGGGGCTGACCAAGCGCTACCACGGCACGCTGTCGGTCGACTATCTGCTGTACTGCCCCGACTACATCGTGCGCGACCAGCAGCTGGCCGGGATCGACCCGGACCACATCATCGACGCCACCAACAAGCCCAAGCTGGCGCGGGTGATCCGCGAGTCGCTGCCCATCACCGACCGCACCGACGAATTCGACAAGGTCACGCGCTTTTTAGGCGACACGCTGAACCTGCGGCCCGATCCCAGCGCCATGATCGGCAACGCGGTAAAGATGGTGACGCGGCTGTCGGGCGGCCTGGCGACATGGGCCCGGCGGCTGGAATTTTCTCCGTTCCGCCTGCACGTGATCGGCACCGCCGGCAGCGGCAAGACCCAGCTGGCGCTGGCCGAATACACGGCTGCGCTCGACGCCGGCCTGCGTCCGCTCTACGTCTGCTTCAACCGGCCGCTGGCCGACCACATCGAACGCCTGGTGCCGGCGGGCGGGCGGGTGGCCACCTTCCACATGCTGTCCGACGCCTGGCTGCGCGCGCAGGACGTCACGCCCGACTACGGCGCGGCGGACGTCTGGGACAAGATCGAAACGTCGATGACGGGAGCCGAACTGCCCGAGACTTGGCAGTTCGACGTGGTGATCGTCGACGAGGGCCAGGATTTCTCGGTGGCCTGGCGCGACATCGTGCTGCGCATGCTCAAGCCTGACGGGCGCGCGATCTGGATGGAAGACCCGGACCAGAACCTGTACGGCCGCGCGATGGTGCCGCTGCCGGGCTGGGTCACCCTGCATTCGCACACCAACTACCGCAGCCCGCGCCAGATCGTCGACATGCTGACGGCGCTCGGCGCCGCGCGCCAGCCGGTGGAGGCGGGCAGCCCGTTCAAGGGCGCCGACATCGAGGAGCTGACGTATCCGGAAGGGGACGAGGAAGCGATGCTGGCGCAGACGCGGCGCGCCGTGACCTCATGCCTGGCTGCGGGCTTCGGGCGCCAGGACATCGCGATCTGCGCGTTTCGCGGACGCGAAAAATCGGCCATCCTGAAGCTCGACCGGTTGAGCGATTCGCACACGCTGCGCTCGTTCACCGGGGCCTATGACTTGTTCGGCAACCCGGTATTTCGCGAAGGAGGCTTGTTGGCGGAGTCGGTGTACCGCTTCAAGGGGCAATCGGCCCCGGCGCTGATCTTCACCGAGATCGATTTCGAGGAACTGGACGAACGCGCGCTGCGTAAACTCTTCGTGGGAATGACGCGCGCGCGCCTGAAGCTGGTGCTGGTGATGAGCGAGCGCGCCTCGCTGCAGATGCTGGACCGGATGAGCGGCCCGGGCGCCACGGCGTGAAGCGCGCGCCACCGGGCCCGCGCCGGCGTATAGTCGGTGCATCCGGCCACATCGGCAGGGCACAGGAGGCAGCATGCGCGAAGCGACCCCGGGCACCACGTTCCACGGCCTGCCATTGACCGCCGAACAGCATAGCGAGATCCAGCATTACATCCACCGCCGGCAGCGCGCCGGCGAAGACTGGGACACGCCGGAACTGCAGGCCATGCTGGCCGACATGCTCGATCCGCCCGAGGCGGCCGTCCATTCGCGAGCCGACGACGATGCGTCGACCGCGGCCGAACGCTTCACGGCCGGCCGCGACGACGGCGAAGAGCCGATGCCGCATTGAGACAGTACGAACATTATTTTGTGCGCCGCACAAAAAAGCTGTTATACTCGGCTGCTCGATCAGGCCACGCCTGGTCGAAAGTCCTCCGATCCGTGACCGCGCCTGTGCAGTGCGCGACTTTCCGGAGGACGTGTTTTCGGTATGTCAGTCAGCCTGTACAGCGGACGCACCGCGCAGATAGCGCGGGCGCCCATAGCTCCGGCACCACGCAGATAGCATGGGCAGGAGCGGCGATAAATCGGTAATGCTTTGAAACGAAGCCCGCAGGATGCGGGCTTTTTTTTCATCCCTCTCCTGGCGCTCGATGCCGGGCCCCACGATCCCCCCGCATCAACGACGCCCGGCGCCTGCCGGCGCCGCACCTCCAGGAGAACCCGCATGGCAAAAGAAGAACTGATCGAAATGAACGGCCTCGTGTCGGAAGTGCTGCCCGAACTGCGTTTTCGCGTCGAGCTGGAAAACGGCCACAAGATGATCGCCTACACGGCCGGCCGTATGAAGAAGAACCACATCCGCATCCTGATGGGCGACCGCGTCACGCTGGAGCTCTCGCCCTACGACCTGACCAAGGGTCGCATCGTGTTCCGCCATCTCGAGTCGCGCGGACCGGCCGGCCCGCGCCGCGCCCCGCAGCGCCGCCGCTGATCGATCGGCGCAGGCAGGGCGTGCGCCGCCCCGCCTGGAACTTCAGGCCGCCAGCGCGGCCGGATTCTCTGCGCTCGCCGCCATGTGACGGTTCACCGCCGACAGCACCGACTTGAACGAGGCGGTCACGATATTGCTGTCGATGCCCACGCCGAACAGCGTCGGGCCATTCCCCACGCGCAGTTCGACGTAGCAGGCCGCGCGCGCATCGGCGCCCGAGCCGATCGCATGCTCGTGGTAGTCCATCAGGCGGATCTCCAAGCCCAGCGCGTTCACGAAGGCGTCGATCGGACCATTGCCGGTGCCGGCGAAGGCTTGCTGCGCATGGTGGCGCGCCACGTTCACGTCGAGCTGGACCTCGTGCTCGCTGTCTTCGACCATGCGGTGCGAGATGTAGTGATACGGCTCGTCCTGCTCCAGGTATTCGCGCGCGAACAGGGCGTGCAGGTCGCCCGCGTTGATCTCGCGGCCGCTCTCGTCGGCCACGCGCTGCACGGCGCGCGAGAATTCGATCTGCAGGCGCCGTGGCAGCTGCAGGCCGTATTCCTGTTCCAGCAGATAGGCCATGCCGCCCTTGCCCGACTGGCTGTTGACGCGGATGACGGCGTCGTAGCTGCGGCCCAGGTCGGCCGGGTCGATCGGCAGATACGGCACTTCCCAGATGGCGTCGGGCTGCTGCTTGGCGAAGCCCTTCTTGATCGCGTCCTGGTGCGAGCCCGAGAAGGCGGTGAACACCAGGTCGCCCGCATACGGATGGCGCGGATGCACCGGCAGCTGGTTGCAGTCCTCGACCAGTTGGCGCACGGCGTCGATGTCCGAGAAGTCCAGGCCGGGGTTGACGCCCTGCGTGTACAGGTTCATCGCCAGGGTGACCAGGTCGACGTTGCCGGTGCGTTCGCCGTTGCCGAACAGGCAGCCCTCGACGCGGTCGGCGCCGGCCATCACCGCCAGCTCGGCGGCGGCGACAGCGGTGCCGCGGTCATTGTGCGGGTGGACGCTGATGACCAGCGATTCGCGGTTGTTCAGGTGGCGGCACATCCATTCAATCTGGTCGGCATAGACGTTCGGCGTCGCCGCCTCGACGGTCGACGGCAGGTTGACGATCATCTTGTTATCCGGCGTCGGCTGCCATACGGCGCTGACCGCGTCGGTGATCTGCTTGGAGAAATCGAGTTCGGTGGTCGAGAACGATTCCGGCGAATACTCCAGGCCCCATTGGGTCTGCGGATGCTGGGCCACCAGTTCCTTGATCAGCTGGACGCCCTTGACCGCGATCTGCACGATCTCGTCGCGCTCCATGCCGAACACCACGCGGCGGAACACCGGCGCCACCGAATTGTAGACGTGGACGATGGCGCGCTTGGCGCCGACCGCCGATTCCACCGTGCGGCGGATCAGCTCATCGCGCGACTGGGTCAGCACGATGATGGTGACGTCGTCCGGAATGTGCTTGTCTTCCACCAGCATGCGCACGAAGTCGAAGTCGGTCTGCGAGGCGGACGGGAAGCCGACCTCGATCTCCTTGATGCCGATCTTGACCAGCATCTTGAAGAAGCGCAGCTTCTTCTCGACGCTCATCGGCTCGATCAAGGCCTGGTTACCGTCGCGCAGGTCGGTGCTCATCCAGATCGGCGGCGTGGTGATGGTGCGGCTCGGCCACTGGCGGTCGGCCAACGGGACGGCGGGGAAGGGACGGTATTTGGTGGCGGGATTGTTCAGCATGATCGGGGCTCCTGATGGGGTGGTCACTGGGCGACCTTGTGGGTCTGCGAGGTGGCGACAGGCTGCCGGACGGGCCACGAAAACGCTAGGCCCGGCAACCGATCGGTAGCTTTAGCAGCAGGCGAATGCCTGCGCGCGAGCCTGCCGCCAGGACGAGCCCGGTGGGAAAATGCGATGGTGCGAAAAATGGCGTGGTAGACATCGGTGCGAATCCTACTGCTGTTGGGGCCGGCGGAGCCGGGACGTACGGCGGAGCGTTACGCGCGTAGTAGCAGGGCAGCCAGCGATAGCGCGCCGGCGGCTGGTAGGGAGGTCGACAGATGCAGGGTGAAAGACATAATTTCGACTTTAAGGAACTCTTGGCCGTATGTCAAGCGGGAAAGTGCCGGTTGTGGAAAAGAAAGTACGGGAAATTCGCCGCGTTGATTACGTGGGTTGTTTGGCGAAAGTGTCACTTCGACGCCGTGGGGCGCACTGGCGATGCAGTTTATGCAGCTACCATGGCTGAGAACAGCGGCCGGTAGTTTGCTGCGTGGTAGCATCGAAGACGGACCTTTTTGGAGAGATTCATGACTCGCCGTTCCGTGACCGACACTGCCCGACTTCGCCTCAAGCTGTGTGGCGCCGCCGCCCTGATGCTGCTGTGCTCCGCCTGTGGCGACGGCATACCGAAGGACGAGGACGACGAGGATGGCGGCGAATCTCCCCCGCCGCAGGCCGCGCTGTCGATCCTGGCGGGCGATCCGACGATCGAGGGCACGATGGACGGCGCCGGCACGGCTGCGCGCTTCAAATGGCCGCAGGGTATTGCGATCGATGCCGATGACAATCTGTATGTCGCGGACACCGGCAACTTCGTCATTCGCAAGATCACGCCGGCAGGCGTTGTCACGACGGTGGCTGGGGCGGCCGGCACCAGCGGCTTTGTCGATGGCGACGCGGGCAATGCCCGCTTCGGTAATCCGGTGGCCGTGGCGGTGAACAGGCGCGGAACAATTTATGTCGCCGATAATCTGCGCATCCGGAGCATTACCTCCGCTGGACGCGTCAGCACGACGGCCACGATCCCCATCGGGAACAACGTCAGCGAGGGCCGGCTGGCCTCCGTGGTGCCTGGCGCGATCGCGGTCGATGCTAACTATAACCTGTTCATCACCAACAGCTACAGTACGCGCAGGATTGCGGGGGACAATACACTGATGCTGGAAGGCCAATCCGTCGTCAACAACCTGACGGGGGGGAGCCTGTTCGAGCCGCGCGGCGTGGCGGTGGACAACAACAACAACGTGTTCGTGTTCGACCTGGATCGCGAGATCAGTCGCTGGAACCCGAACGGCGTGATTGGCGTCAACAATATGATTTTCCTGGCCGGCGCGGCGAATGCCCGGGGATCGAACAACGGCGTCGGCACCGCCGCGCGCTTCGAGCAGGTGGTGGCGCTGACGGTCGACCCGCGCGGCAATGTGTATGCAGCCGATGCGATCAACAACCTGGTGCGCAGGATCACGCCGGAAGGCGTGGTCACGACGGTGGCGGGCTCGACACGGTCGACCACCCTGCGCACCGGCGACCTGCCGGGCAGCCTGGCCGACGTGCGCGGCATCGTCACGGATGGCAAGGGCAATCTGTATGTCACGTCCGGCAATGCGGTGGTCAAGATCAGGCTGCCGTAGGCGCTGACCCGCATCTTCGGATGATCGTGCAAGCTTCCCGGATGATCGAGCTACCGCGCGCCAGCGCGTGCGCTGCATACTAGCCGGAAGCGGAAGAGCCGGGATGGCCTTCCCATTCAACGATCATCAAGGAGTGCGCTATGAAATTCTTTCGATCCGATTCGGGTGGTTCGTCACGTTGGGCGGCTGCCTGGGTGTTGATGGCTGCGCTGGTCTGGTCTGCGTCTTCGGCGCGTGCCGACAGCGGCTCGGCGCAAGCGCAGGCCAACAAGGAAGCGGTTAATAAAGCATTCGCTGCCTGGGCCGCCGGCGGACGGACGTTCTTCGACGACATGCTGGCGCCGAATGTGGTCTGGACCATCAAGGGCAGCAGCCCGACCGCGCGCGTTCTTCGCGGCAAGCAGGAATTGATCGACGGTGCGGTCACGCCGCTGTCGACCCGTCTGCAGCGCCAGATTCGGCCCACGATCCGCAACCTGTGGGCCGATGGCGATCACGTCATCATCGAATGGGATGGCGAAGCGGTGGCGAAGGACGGCAAGCCTTATCGCAACAGCTATCTGTGGATCTTCCGCATGCAAGGCGGCCGCGCGACTGAGGTGACGGCCTATCTGGATCTGGCGCCGTATGACGACGTGTTGCGGCGCGTGCCGGCCTCGCAATAGGTGCGATCAGGCCGGCATCACGACAGCCTGCTTCCCATACTCGACCATGCGCCCGCCATGTTCGCGCTGCCAGGCCGCAGCAGTCGGCTGGTCCGCAAACCAGATGTGTTCATGGTCGCCGAGCGCGCCGAGATCGAGCCGGAAGCGGTCCAGCACTTCCGGCGGACGGCGGTCGATATCGCGCTTGCACGCATCCCAGGTCGCGTAGCCCAGCTCCGCGGCCAGCGTGCGGAACATGTGCTTGAGCTGCAGCGTCGTGCGTGCGTGGTAGAGCTGTGTGACGCGCACATCCGCTGTCTTTCCAGTCGCATGCACGCGGCGGACGATGGGCAAGGCCTTGCTTGGCTGGTCCGAATGAGCGCTGCGTAGCATCCCGCGGGCGTAGCGGCGCAGGAAATCGGTATTGGTGTCTGGAGGGGTGTTTCGATGGAGGCGCATGCCAAGTCCTTTTCACATGGTATTGGCCGCTCTCGCTACGGCATCAGTGAATGAACAGGGGATGAACTCCTGAAAAACGGTCACGTCGTGGACGTCGGCAGGTGCGCTGGCTTTCGCGAGAGTGGGCGTCCTGCACAGCCCGGAGCGGATGGTAGCACGAGTTTCGCGCGGTGTAGCCGCTGTGTTGCAAACATGCCATGGCAAAAAAGGCGCAACCGGTGGGTGATCGTGTTTGATACCATCCCGAAATGAACGTTACCCCTACTCACCTGGCCGCGACTCCGCGCATCCGCTATCGCCAGAATCTGGCATTGGTCCTGCTGGTCGTCACCGGCGTCATCAATTACCTGGACCGCGCCACGCTGGCCGTCGCCAATGAATTCATCCGCGCCGACCTTGGCCTCTCGCTCGGTGAGATGGGCGTGCTGCTGTCAGCCTTCTCGTGGAGCTATGCGCTGTGCCAGTTGCCGGTGGGCGCCCTGGTCGACAAGATCGGGCCGCGCTGGCTGCTCGGCGCGGGACTGGTGATCTGGTCGCTGGCACAGGCGGCGGGCGGACTCGTCTCCACCTTCGGCTGGTTCGTGCTGGCGCGCGTCGTGCTGGGCATTGGCGAGGCGCCGCAATTCCCGGCCGCGGCGCGGGTGGTGAGCAACTGGTTCCCCTTGCGTGCGCGCGGCACGCCGACCGGCATCTATAACTCGGCCTCGCCGCTGGGCTTCGCACTGGCGCCCTTGTGCCTGTCGCCGCTGATTGCCGCGACCAGCTGGCACTGGGCCTTCTTCATCACCGGCGCGCTGGGCATCGTCGCGGCCATCGTCTGGGTCATGCTGTATCGCGACCCGGTGCGCGAAGAGTTGACCGACGCCGAGCGGGCCTACCTGGATGAAGGCCAGACGCTGGAGGCCGCGCCGGCGACGGGCTTCGCGTCCTGGCGCGCGCTGTTCCGCCAGCGCGCCACCTGGGGCATGCTGCTTGGCTTCTTTGGCTCGGTGTATCTGAACTGGGTTTTCCTCACTTGGCTGCCGGGGTATCTGCGCACTGAACGTCATATGGACGTGGCCTATGTTGGTGTGGCGGCGACAATTCCCTTCCTATGCGGCTTCTTGGGTGCGCTGTCGGCTGGCTGGGCGTCGGACCAGATTACGCGCCGTGCCAAATCGGTCGTCGCGGGGCGTCGGACGGCGGTGGTGCTGTCGATGCTGGGGATGGTGGCGTTCACGGTTCCGGCTGCGCTGGTCGAGAGCAATACCGCGGCCATTGCCTGTATCTCGGTCGTCATCTTCTTGGCGAATGCGGCGTCGGCCTGTTCTTGGTCGCTGGTAACGGCGGTAGCGCCGCGTAGCCGCATTGCCTCGCTAGGCGCGATCCAGAATTTTGGCGGGTTCATTGGCGGCGCCTTGGCGCCGATCTTTACCGGCTATATCGCACAGGGTTGGTCGTTCGTGCCGGCTCTGTTGACCGGCGCCAGTATTGCGTTCCTCGGCGCAATTTCATATCAACTCTTGGTTGTGCAGCCAATTTCTGAGCAAGATTAAGAATTAGACAAGTGGGTGAGCAGTAAAAAATGCGTACAATCTAACTGCAGATAATGGATTTGCTGGAATGTTACAGATGTTTCTAGAGGTTGTTGCAAAATGCCTAGAAGGCATTTGTAAGCTCATCCGATGTTGTTATTGTTCTGCATTTAGGAGTGCAATTGACAGTGCTAACAGCGCCGTTCATTAATTATTATTAAGTATTGTCTTCCCTTTAAAATTTCACAGTCAACTATGGGTGAAAACTTGATTTCTCTAAAATCTTATGTCGCAAAGACGCTATCCGCAGTTGAAGCGCGACCAGAGCGGTCAAATCAACACGAATTCAATGGCGTACAGGGACTTAAAGCATTATTCGGACTCGCCCCGTTTAGTCGCGAAGCAGTTTTTTCGCTGAAGGGGTATTCGGAAAAATGTACTGCAGGTGTAACTTGGTATGATGCCCGGGAGTCACATGAGACTCGTACAGAACATCGATTATATTTTCAGTCCAATCCGGTAATGCAATTGGCTGAAGAGGGTGATAATATAATCATAGGGTTTGATCAAAAAAGCGTTCTTCATTTTATTTTGGTGAAATCAGGCTCTGATGAACACGGGGGGCAACTCGACAACTGGCTAAAATATTAGGGCTGTAGTTCGCCCTTCCTAAATTATGAAGAGCGATGAATAAAATAAAAAGGCAGGGAGGTTGGTTCACCTCCCTGCCTTTTTATTTTTTCAGTGAAAAATCAACTCTAATTTTCAGTGGAGAGATTATCACTTGGACGTGAGCCAATGTCCTCTAGAACGCGTTCAGATCTGATCCAGGTTGCTATTTTTTGATTCAATATTTCGATATCAAGACGCTGGGAGCCTTTAATAGCACATTCCCAAATTGTCAGAACCCTCCATCCGGCATCAACTAATTTTCCGACGTCACGTAAGTCGCGTTTTTGATTAGATCCTATTTTTTCTAACCAAAATTCCGTTCTCGAAGCGGGAACTTTAAACATATGGCATGCATGACCATGCCAAAAACATCCATGTATCAAAATTACCGCACGATATTTAGGTAAAACTATATCAGGCTTGCCAGGGAGGTCTTTTCGATGCAATCTGAATCTAAACCCAGCGGCATGCAAAATTTGACGAATTAGCAACTCTGGCTTAGTGTTCTTAGAGCGGATGGCACTCATATTTTTAGAGCGCGTCGCCCGATCATGTACGTCAGCCAATCATGCTGCCTTCGGCAAGATCGAAGTTTTAGCTTTCGCTGCCATAATATGAGGTTTCATTAATGTAGCAACAGCTTTAAAAACAGGGACTACCACAGAGTTCCCAAATTGTTTATACGCTTGAGTATCGGAAACAGGAATCTTAAAGCCAAGATCATCTTTGCTGGCATATCCCATGAGCCTAGAGCATTCTTTTGGAGTTAAGCGTCTAGGGCGGTTTTTAATATTCTCAGGGTGGTGAAGATCTAACGAGAAATTGAAGCCTCGGTCAATCAAAATTTCTGATCCATCCTTGTAATAGCGGGCAGATAATGTTCTGGTTATGTCTCCGTCTTTAACTAATCCATAACCGAAGCCGTTTCCCTTCGCCTTGTGCTTGATCGAATAATTGAACAGGTATTCCCAAAGTTTAGTGGTGAGAATATATTTTGCATCCACATCATAATCTAAAATATCGCTTAGCTCCATTTTCTTTTTTGGATGCAATTTCGTGACATTTTTGAGAGTGAAATCATGGTGAACGTCCAAGTCTTTGCGGAAGCCAACGAGGACAACGCGTTCGCGATGCTGAGGAACGAAATACTTGCCATCAATGACTTTGGGATCATTAGGGCCGTTCGAATCAATGTCGGAAACCCAATAGCCTAATTCATCTAGAGTTTCAGAGATTACTTTGAAAGTTCTTCCTTTGTCATGACTTTTTAAGTTTTTGACGTTTTCGAGTACGAAGGCGGCTGGGCGTTTCGCCGCTAAAATTCGTGCAACATCAAAAAACAAAGTGCCTTGCGTTTTGCACTCGAATCCATGCGCACGGCCAAGAGCATTTTTCTTTGAAACCCCTGCAATCGAAAACGGTTGGCAAGGAAATCCCGCTAGTAAAACGTCGTGATCAGGAATTTCTTTATCAATATTTTTGTACGCCTCTTCCTCAGAGATGCTTTCGTTTTCGCTAAGTGTGATTTTTCTTATGTCCGTATTAAACTTATGAAATTTCTCATCGGAGTAATGATTAGCCTTGTAAGTACGGACAGCGTATGGGTTCCATTCGCTAGTGAAAACGCACTGCCCCCCTATTTCATCAAATCCACGGCGAATCCCGCCGATGCCAGCAAACAAATCAATGAACTTAAAGTCATAGCCATTATTTTTTGGCGGCTGTGGTAAGAGAGCTGAAAGAATTTCAAACTCAGAATGAGTAAGCGCCGGCCCAGACGATTTTCCCTTCAGCCATCGGTTAATGGTTTCTCTGCATCGGCCATTAACTTTTTTTTGCGGGTTAAGAAATTCCGCAATTTGTTTCTGATCATAGATCTCTAAAAGTTTCCTGATTAGCAACAGGTCTTCGGATTCGTTGGTCTGCATGAGGAGTTCGGCTTGTTCGGAATAAATATGTGACATGATATCACTCATATGACCCAGCGAGGAAGAGGTAGAAACAATTAGTTCGTCTGCGCCGAAGAAAGTTCGCTAACGTGCCTAGTAACTGGTAGCGGGATGAGATCTGAAATTCTTGAGTTTGTAGCAGTTAGACTACGTAATTTTCCTTTTGGTAATGTTAGTATGAGAGTTGCTATTACTTTTACGGGGGTTGCAATTGAGGCAAGGAGTGTTGGCGGACTATTTTTTGGGCGTCGGGACAAAACTGTTGAGAGGGACGGAGATAGACCCGGCGGTGTCGCGTGGTCATGAACTGCAGGGTATAAGCGACTTTCGTATATTCTTGGGTTCTCCGAGTGGGAAAACGAGAATACCGGTCGTATATGTATGGATTAGCGACGATATGGATGAGCCGGAGAGTTTGTCGCTAACCGGTACATGGTACAACAGTCGTCGTGATCAACTACATCGAGATCCCGAGTACCGCCTTTATTATCCCGCTGCTTCTGAAGAAATTGTTTACCGCGCAAAGGCGGGTGATCGATTATTTTTGGGTTTGGCTAAAGACGGTTCCTTACTGGCCATTTTTTGCCCATGCGACAGCTCTACTGAGCAGCAATTACTTTGGCTGTTTGGATTGCAACGTAATCAGAATTATGAAATCGACCAAGTTGATTTAAGGATCGATAAAGGGCGTTCGCTAGATATCGCTGCTCGTCACGTACTTGAGTTGATTAGCGTCGAGGTACAAACTAACGAAGAACAGTTATTAGATAAACTATTAAAGAAATTTGGTGCTCTATTTCCTTCGACGTCGAAGTTTTCAGCCTTCGCCCGGGAAATTTCTGAAGATATCGATCCTGTGTTAGATCCGGATGCAGCGTTGCTAAACTGGATGGATATTGAGGAGCGGTTGTTCAGGACTTTAGAGCGTCACATCGTTGGGGAGCGACTGAAATCTGGTTTTGTCGTAAATGACCAGCCAGATGTAGATGATTTTATAAAATTTTCGTTAGGCGTTCAAAATCGTCGAAAGTCTCGAGCTGGATGGGCATTTGGAAATCACGTAGAGGCGTTACTGCAGGCCCACAATCTAAAATTTTGCAGAGAGGCGACCACGGAAAAGCGTAATGGACCAGATTTCTTATTCCCAAGTGAAGCAGCCTACCATGACCCATCATGGCCCTCTTCGTCACTGAGGATGTTAGCCGTTAAAACATCTTGCAAGGATCGATGGCGCCAAGTGCTTGCGGAAGCGAATCGTATTGATAGAAAGCATCTTTTGACTCTTGAGCCTGGAATTTCATTAGCGCAAACTAATGAAATGAATCGCTCAAATCTGCAGCTTGTAATTCCACATTCATTACATAGTTCCTTTCAATTTATTCAACGTAAGGAAATATTAACAGTTGCAGACTTTTTGAAGATGAGTCAAGAAATCTGAGTTTAATAGTAAATAAAAATGCCAGTCAAAATGACTGGCATTTTCAACGCAGATTAAAACGCGCGGCACAGTTAAGTTAATTACCTTTACACATCAATATTGCCAGCCCGCAGCGCATTAGTCTCAATGAAGTTCCTCCGCGGCTCCACTTCATCCCCCATCAGCGTCGTAAAGATCTGATCCGCCGCAATGGCATCCTCGATCTGCACTTTCAACAAACGACGCACGGTCGGATCCATCGTGGTCTCCCACAACTGCTCCGGATTCATCTCGCCCAGACCCTTGTAGCGCTGCTTGTTCACGCCACGCTCAGCCTCTTCACGCAACCACTCCATCGCCGCATGGAAGTCGCGCACAGCAAACTCCTTCATGCGCTCGCCTTCGCCGCGGCGCACGATCGCGCCGTCGCCCATCAGGCCCTGGAAGGTGGCGGCCGAATCGGCCAGCACGGTGTAGTCGGCGCCCGCCACGAAGTCGGCGTCGATCGCGGTCACCTGCACGTTGCCGTGGTAGATGCGCTCGATGCGCAGGCCGTGCTTCTCGGACAGCTCGTCCGACTTGACCTTGACCTTCACCACCGGATCGTTGATCGCCGCTTCCATCGCCTTGGCCGATGCTTCCGCGCCTTCGAGCGTGGTCAAGTCCAGCACCACGCCGCCGCTGACGATCGCGGTCAGCGCAGCGCGGTCGATCACACGCGCCAGGCGCATCATGATGGCGTTGGCCAGGTTGTACTTGCGCGCCAGCTCGGCCAGCGCCTCGCCCGTCACCGCTTCGGCGCCTTCGCGCGGAATCAGCGAAGCGGTGTTCAGCGCCACGGTCATCATGTAGCTGGCTTCTTCGATGTCATCCTTCAGGTAACGCTCGTCGCGGCCGGCCTTGACCTTGTACAGCGGCGGTTGCGCGATATAGATGTGGCCACGTTCCACCAGCTGCGGCATCTGGCGGTAGAACAGCGTCAGCAGCAGGGTACGGATGTGGGCGCCGTCGACGTCCGCATCGGTCATGATGATGATGCGGTGGTAGCGCAGCTTGTCGACGTTGAATTCGTCCGGGCCGATCGAGGTGCCGAGGGTCGCGATCAGGGTCGTGATCTGTTCCGACGACAGCATCTTCTCGAAGCGCGCCTTTTCCACGTTCAGCACCTTGCCGCGCAGCGGCAGGATCGCCTGGAACTTGCGGTCGCGGCCCTGCTTGGCCGAACCACCTGCCGAGTCACCCTCGACGATGTACAGCTCGGCCAGCGCCGGGTCGCGTTCCTGGCAGTCGGCCAGTTTGGAGGACAAGCCAAGGCCGTCCATCACGCCCTTGCGGCGGGTCAGGTCGCGCGCCTTGCGCGCCGCTTCACGGGCACGGGCGGCTTCGACGATCTTGCCGCAGATGATCTTGGCGTCGTTCGGCTTTTCCATCAGGAAGTCGGTGAGCGTCTTGGCGACGATTTCCTCGACCGGGCCGCGCACCTCCGACGACACCAGTTTATCCTTGGTCTGCGACGAGAACTTCGGCTCAGGCACTTTAACCGACAGCACGCAGGTCAGGCCTTCGCGCATATCGTCGCCCGAGATCTCGACCTTGGCCTTCTTGGCGAAGTCGTTCTCGTCGATGTACTTGTTGATCACGCGCGTCATCGCCGCGCGCAGGCCGGTCAGGTGGGTGCCGCCGTCGCGCTGCGGGATGTTGTTGGTGAAGCACAGCACCTGCTCGTTGAACGAATCGTTCCACTGCATCGAGACGTCGACCGAGATATTCGTGTTCTGGTCCGACATGCGGTCGCCGGTTGCCTGGAACACGGTCGGGTGCAGGACGGTCTTCGACTTGTTGATGTACTCGACGAAGCCGCGGGTGCCGCCCTCGAAGGCGAACAGCTCTTCCTTGCCGGTGCGCTGGTCGGAGAGCTTGATGCTGACGCCATTGTTCAGGAACGACAGTTCGCGGATACGCTTGGACAAGATCTCGTAGTGGAACTCCACCAGCGTGAAGATCGTTTCGTCGGCCCAGAAATGCACCTCGGTGCCGCGCTTGTCGGTCTCGCCGATCACCTTCATCGGCGAGACCTCGAAGCCGTCGCGCATCTCGATCAGGCGATCGACCGGTACGCCGCGCGTGAATTCCATCTGGTGCACCTTGCCGTTCTGGCGCACGGTCACGCGCAGCAGCTTCGACAGTGCGTTCACGCAAGACACGCCGACGCCGTGCAGGCCGCCCGATACCTTATAGGAGTTCTGGTTGAACTTGCCGCCGGCGTGCAGCTCGGTCAGGGCAATCTCGGTGGCCGAGCGTTTTGGCTCGTGCTTGTCGTCCATCTTGACGCCGGTCGGAATGCCGCGGCCGTTGTCGGCGATCGAAATCGAGTTGTCGGAGTGGATCGTGACGTGGATCTCGGTGCAGAAACCGGCCAGCGCTTCGTCGATCGAATTGTCGAGGACTTCGAACACCAGGTGGTGCAGGCCGGTGCCGTCCGACGTGTCGCCGATATACATGCCCGGACGCTTGCGCACCGCTTCCAAACCCTCCAGGATCTGGATCGAGGACGCGCCGTAATCATCCGCCTGTGGGGCGGGCTTTTCTGCTGGGATATTCTCGGACATGGACTGCTTTCTATAAGACTATCTAGTTCAGGCAAATGCATACGGGCCGCCGGAGCGGCCCGCGCGACGCGTCAGATGCGCATCGGCATGACGACGTACTTGAAGTCGCCATTGTCGGGAATCGAGATCAGGGCCGACGAATTCGAGTCGCCCAGGGCGATGTTCACCTGGTCGCACTTCAGGTTGTTCAGCACGTCGAGCAGGTAGGTGACGTTGAAGCCGATGTCGATCGCGTCGCCGCCGTAGTCGATCTCGAGTTCTTCGACCGCTTCTTCCTGGTCTGCATTGGTCGAGCTGATCTTCATGACGCCCGGCTCGATGATGCAGCGCACGCCCTTGAATTTATCGCTGGTCATGATCGCGGCGCGCTGCAGCGAACGCAGCAGTTCATCGCGGCTGATCGTGAAGTCGTTCTTGTAACCCTTCGGGATCACGCGGGTGTAGTCAGGGAACTTGCCCTCAACCAGTTTCGAGACCAGCTCGATGTCGGCGAAGGTCAGTTTCACCTGCGAGGCCGCGATGTCCAGGCGCACGGTTTCATCGCTTTCTTCCAGCAGGCGCTGCAGCTCGATGATGGTCTTGCGCGGGATGATGACTTCCTGGCGCTCGAACTGCTGCTCGGTCTCCACCTGGCAGAACGCGAGGCGGTGGCCGTCCGTTGCCACGGCAATGATGTTACTGCCGTCCAGCACCAGCAGCAAGCCGTTCAGGTAGTAACGGATGTCCTGCTGGGCCATCGAGAAGTACACCATATTGAACAGGTGCTTCAGCGTTTTCTGCGGCAGGGTCACCGAGGCGTTGTAGCTGTCGGCCACCGAGACGGTCGGGAATTCCTCGGCCGCCAGGGTCTGCAGCGCGAAGCGCGACTTGCCGCTCTGGACCGCCAGGCGCTTGTTCTGCAGGGTCATGGTGACGTCGCCCGATTCCGGCAGCGCGCGCAGGATGTCGAGCAGTTTACGCGCGGCCACCGTGGTGCCGGTCACGTCGTCGCCCGAGCCGATATTGGCGTGCGTGGTGATCTGCACTTCGGTGTCGGTCGACAGGAAGGACACGCTCTCGCCGGTCTTGCGAATGAGGATATTGGCCAGAATCGGCATAGTGTGCCGACGCTCGACAATACCACTCACGATCTGCAGTGGCCGGAGAAGCGTATCTCGGGTGGTTTTGACCAATTGCATAGTTATCCTCAGTACGTTTGAAAGGTGGTGTGTTACTAAAGCGATATTGTGCCATTGCCTGAGGCAAACACAAATATTCCGCTCAAGGGCAGAAAATCAACCCTTGAGCGTCTGTTCCAGCACGTGCAGCTCGTGGTTGCACTCTGGATTCTTCTGGCGGTCGCCAGCAATCTTGCGCACCGCGTGCAACACGGTCGTGTGGTCGCGGCCGCCGAACAGTTCGCCGATTTCGGGCAGACTCTTTTGCGTGAGTTCTTTTGCCAGGTACATGGCGATCTGGCGCGGACGGGCGATGTTCGCCGGCCGGCGCTTCGAATACATGTCCGCGACCTTGATGTTGAAGAAGTCGGCCACCGTCTTCTGGATGTTTTCCACAGAGATTTGACGGTTCTGCACCGACAGCAAATCCTTGAGCGCTTCCTTGACCACGTCGATGGTGATGTCCTTGCCGTGGAAGCGCGAGTAGGCCAGGATCTTGCGCAGCGCGCCTTCCAGCTCACGGACGTTGGAGCGCAGGTGCTTGGCCACGAAGAAGGCGACGTCGTCCGACAGGGTCACGTCCTCGGACTGCGCCTTTTTCAAGAGGATCGCCACGCGCATCTCGAGCTCGGGCGGCTCGATCGCCACCGTCAGGCCGGAATCGAAGCGCGAGATCAGCCGGTCGTCCATGCCCGTGATCTCTTTTGGATACGTATCCGAGGTGATGATGATCTGCTTCTTGGCCGCGATCAGCGCCTCGAACGCATAGAAGAACTCTTCCTGCGTCCGGCTCTTGCCACCGAAGAATTGAATATCGTCGATGAGCAGCATGTCGAGCGAGTGGTAATAGTGCTTGAAATCGTCGAAGCCCTTGCGTTGATAGGCGGTGACGACGTCGCGCACGTACTGCTCGGCGTGGATGTAGCGGATGCGCGCGTTCGGCTGGTCGGCCATGACCTGGTTGCCGATCGCATGGATCAGGTGGGTCTTGCCGAGACCGACGCCGCCGTAGAAGAACAGCGGGTTGTACGACACGCCCGGGTTGTTGGCGACCTGGATCGCGGCGGCGCGCGCCAGCTGGTTGGCCTTACCGGTCACGAAGCTGTCGAACGTCAGCTCGGTGTTGATGCGGCTTTGTTCGCGCTTGGGCGAGTTGGCGATGTTCAGGTTCTGGGTCGGGCTCGGGCTGGCGGACGGGCTCGGGTTGTCGGCGCCAGGCGCAGGGCGCGGCGCATTGAAATCGACCGTGGCCGAATTGCCGGACGCGCTCGTGTCTGCCACCTTGCGGGCAGGATTGTTCTTTGGGTCGAGCACGAACTGCACCTCGACCGGCGCTTCCCAGTACTGGGCCGCCAGTTCGGTGATGCGAGTGGCGAACTGCGTCTTGACCCAGTCGAGCTTGAAGCGGTTGGGCGCAGCGATGCGCAGCTTGCCGTCTTCGTAGTCGAGGGCCACCAGCGGTTTGATCCACGCGCTGAATTGCTGCGGCGTGAGCTCGAGCTCAAGCTGCGCGGATGCTGACTGCCAAAAATTTTCCATACTTCGCTTTTGATTCGTAACACGCTATTTTACCTGTCTCGGCCGAAGTTATCCACAGGCGCTGCACATATTTTCCACCGAAACGGCAAGCCGGGGCGACCTCTTGCCAAGCTGGAAAGCTCGCACGATGGCGCTTGGCGAAACAACACCTGCCTTGACATGAGGGTGCGAAGTAGAGTCTAATTCAGGGTTCCCCGTCCGTGCGCCATGCCAGGCTGTGATTTTTCAGCGGCTGGTGGTTGGGCGACGAAAGACTTGCTGTGGCGTGACGCTGGTTTAACCTCGAGCGAAACTGTCATCGGCGCCGAATCTGACACGACGTCAGACCCGATTTTGCATCTTATTTTGCTTTAAGCGAGACCACCATGAAACGTACTTACCAACCTTCCGTCGTCCGTCGCAAGCGCACGCACGGCTTCCGCGCACGTATGGCTACCCGTGGTGGCCGTCAAGTCCTGAACGCTCGCCGCGCCAAGGGCCGCAAGCGTCTGGCTGTCTAAGTCACGCACCGCAGATCGATTGCGGTCGGTGATGACAGGCGAAGGTTCGCACGACTTCGCGCGCGTTCGGCGCATCGTTAAAACGGATGAATTTTCATCCGTTTTTCGTTTGCGGCCGACGCAAAAAACGGCGCATTTCGTGCTCTACACGCGTCCGAACGACCTGCCGCATGCGCGGCTGGGCGTCGTTGCGGCCAAGCGTTTCGCGCCGCGCGCGGTGACCCGCAATACGATCAAGCGCATGACGCGCGAGCTGTTCCGTACGAGCAGCCTGGCGCCGGTCGATTGCATCGTCCGCCTGTCGCGTCCCGTCAACGCCAAGGATGGCCCGGCCACCACGCGCGCCCTGAAGGCCGAGTTGAAAGTGGAACTGGCGCGCCTGTTCGCTTCCCAGAAGCCGCGCCCTGCGCGGGCCAGCTCGCCATGAAGACGCTGCTCGTCTGGTTGCTTCGCGGCTACCAGCTGCTGCTGTCCCCCATGCTCGGGCCGCGTTGCCGCTTCTATCCCAGCTGTTCCAATTACGCAATCGAAGCGCTGCGCGTCCATGGCGCCGCACGCGGTTCCTGGCTGGCCGCGCGCCGCGTGGGCCGCTGCCATCCGTGGAACGCGGGTGGCGTCGACCCGGTGCCGCCCAAAGACGGCGGCCCCAAGGAATCCCATTCAGCCGCTTGCGGTTGCAACCACTCCTGAAGACTCCAATGGAATTCAATAAACGTACTGTCCTGTGGATCGTGTTCGCCATCTCCCTGATTGTTCTCTGGAACAATTGGATGGTGGCTAACGGCAAGCAGTCGCTGTTCTCGGCGCAACCGCCGGCGCAAGTCGCTCAGCAGAATAAACCGTCGGACGTGCCGGCTGCCGCGCAGCCGGGCAGCGCCGCCGTGCCGGGTACTCCGGCGGCCGCGGCTACCGCCGTGCCCGGTGCTCCCGCCGCGCCGGCTGCGCCAGTCAGCCAGATCGTCACCGTCACCACCGACGTGGTGAAAGTCGACATCGACTCGGTCGGCGGTGTCATCAAGCGCCTCGAGCTGCTGCACTATCCGGATCACTTCGACAAGACCAAGAACCAGGTCCTGTTCAATGTGAACGGCCCGAACGTCTACCTGGGCCAGACCGGCCTGATCGGCACCAGCGCCGCCGGCGTGCTGCCGAACCACACCACGCCGTTCACCGTCAAGTCGGCGCAGACCACGCTGGGCGGCAACAACCAGGCGCAGGTCGTGCTGGAAGCCGAGCAGGGCGGCGTGCGCCTGACCAAGACGCTGACCTTCCGCAAGGGCGACTACCTGGTCGGCGTGCGTCATGACGTCACCAACATCAGCGCCGCGCCGGTCCAGCCATCGCTGTACCTGCAGCTGCAGCACGACGGCAACAAGCCGGCCACCGATTCCTGGTTCATGCCGAGCTACACCGGCCCGACCCTGTACACCGACGCCGACAAGTACCAGAAGCTGACCTTCGAGGAAATCGAAAAAGGCAAGGCCGACCACTCGACCAAGGCGGATAACGGCTGGGTCGCGATCTCGCAGCACTTCTTCGTCTCGGCCTTCATCCCGGCCGACAAGGCGCCGCGCGACATCTTCACCAAGAAGATCGCCAACAACCTGTATGCGATCGGCACCGTGCAATCGCTGGGCAACGTGGCGCCCGGCGCGACCGTGTCGACCGACACCCGCCTGTATTCGGGTCCGCAGGACGAGCAGATCCTGGAAACCATCACCCCGGGCCTGGAGCTGGTGAAGGACTACGGCATGCTGACCGTGATCGCCAAGCCGATCTTCTGGGTGATGACCCAGCTGCATTCGATGCTGGGCAACTGGGGCTGGACCATCGTCGCCCTGACCATCCTGATCAAGCTGGCCTTCTTCCCGCTGTCGGCCGCCGGCTACCGCAGCATGGCCAAGATGCGCGTCGTGACGCCGAAGATGCAGGCGATCCGCGAACGCTACAAGAGCGACCCGGCCAAGATGCAGCAGGCCACCATGGAGCTGTACAAGACCGAGAAGATCAACCCGCTGGGCGGCTGCCTGCCGATCCTGGTGCAGATGCCGGTGTTCTTCGCCCTGTACTGGGTGCTGCAGGCATCGGTCGAGATGCGCGGCGCGCCATGGGTCCTGTGGATCCAGGATCTGACCCAGCCCGACCCGTACTTCATCCTGCCGGTGATCTACGCGGTGTCGATGTACATCACGACCAAGCTGAACCCGCAGCCGACCGATCCGGTGCAGGCCAAGATGATGCTGTTCATGCCGATCGCGTTCTCGGTGGTGTTCTTCTTCTTCCCGTCCGGCCTGGTGCTGTACTGGGTGGTCAACAACATCCTGTCGATCGCCCAGCAATGGGTCATCACCCGCAAGTTCGAGAGCGGCGCGGCCAAGTAATTCGCAGCCTTCTCGTGAAAAGCCCGCGCTTCGAAAGCGCGGGCTTTTTGTTTTTGAAGATCCCGTATCCCTTACAATCGCCCCCATGAAACTCGATACATCACCCATCGCCGCCATCGCCACCGCTCCGGGCCGCGGCGGCATCGGCGTCGTGCGCGCCTCCGGCAAATCGCTCGCCTTCCTGGTCGACGCCCTGTTCCCCGGCGTGACGCTGGCGCCGCGCCACGCGACCTACATCCCGTTCAAGGCCGCCAACGGCGACATCATCGACGAGGGTCTGGCCCTGTACTTCAAGGGACCGCATTCCTATACCGGCGAGGACGTGCTCGAACTGCAGGGCCACGGCGGCCCGGTGGTGCTGCAGATGCTGCTGGCGCGCGTGCTGGAAGCCGGCGCGGCTTCAAGCCTGCGCCTGGCCGAGCCGGGCGAGTTCACGCGCCGCGCTTTTCTGAACGATAAACTCGACCTGGCCCAGGCCGAGGCGGTGGCCGACCTGATCGACGCCTCCACCGAAGCCGCCGCCAAGTCGGCCTCGCAATCGCTGTCGGGCGCCTTCTCGCAAGTGGTGCACAAGCTGGTCGACGGCACGATCAATCTGCGCATGCTGGTCGAGGCCACGCTCGACTTCCCGGAAGAAGAAATCGACTTCCTCGAAAAGTCGAACGCGCGCGGCCAGCTGGCCGGCATAATCGAAGCGCTGGAGAACGTGTTCCGCCAGGCGGCGCAGGGCGCGCTGCTGCGCGAAGGGCTGAACGTGGTGCTGGTCGGGCAGCCCAATGTTGGCAAGTCCTCACTCCTGAACGCGCTGGCCGGGGCCGAGGTGGCGATCGTCACCCCGATCGCCGGCACCACGCGCGACAAGGTGAGCGAGACGATCCAGATCGAGGGCATCCCGCTCAACATCATCGACACCGCAGGCATCCGCGCAGTGAGCGAAGAGATCGACGTGGTCGAGCGCATCGGCATCGAGCGCACCTGGGGAGAAGTCGGCAAGGCCGACGTGATCCTGCACCTGCTGGACGCGAATCTCGGCCCGAGCGCGGCCGACGAAGCGATCGTCGCGGCCTTCCCTCCCAACGTGCCGGTGGTGCGCATCTGGAACAAGATCGACCTGTCGGGGCACAAGCCGTCGAAGGACGAGAGCGCGGACGCCGTTCACCTGTATCTGTCGGCGCACGAAAAGCTCGGCATCGACCTGCTGCGCGCCGAACTGCTGCGCATCGCCGGCTGGCAGCAGACCGGCGAATCGCTGTACCTGGCGCGCGAGCGTCACCTGATCGCGCTGCGCGCCGCGCGCGAACACCTGGAGCTGGCGCGCCAGCATGCGATGCAGGACGACCAGTCGCTCGACCTGTTCGCAGAGGAGTTGAGGTTGGCGCAAGACCATCTGTCGAGCATCACCGGGCAATTCACGCCGGACGATCTGCTGGGCGTGATCTTCAGCCGCTTCTGTATCGGCAAGTAACGGTCAACAAGCGTCCAGCCGGCTCGTGGTAGGCTTGGAATATGGATCAATACAAGCCACCCCATCCCGCCGCGCCGATGCGGCGCACGGTCGCCAGGCTGGCCGCCATCGCGGTCGGCGCCAGCCTGCTGGCGTCCTGCTCCAGCCTGATCGGCCCGCGCCAGGTCGAGGTCCCGCTGCACAAGCTGCAGGCCGGACTGGACAAGCGCTTCCCCGTCAACGAGCGCCTGCTGGAACTGTTCGACATCCAGCTCACCCGTCCGCAACTGGCGATCCAGCCCGAGGATGACCGCGTCGCGCTGGCCGTCGAGGCCTTGGTCGCGCCGCCGTTCGCGCGCGCCTGGACCGGCAACATCGCGTTTTCCGGGCGCCTGTACATCGATCCGGGCCGCGCTGCCGTCATGATGGCCGAGCCGCGCGTCGATCGCCTGCAGCTCGGCAACCCCGAGGCGGAGCGTCACCTGACCCGCGTCGCCAACGGCCTGATCGACACCGTCGCGCGCGACATGCCGGTCTACACCTTCGAGCAGAAAGACTTGCGCTATGCGGGCGTGCAATTCGTTCCCACGCGGATCCAGACCACGCGCAGCGGCCTGGTCGTGACGCTCGAGCCGGCAAAATAAGCCGGCGTACACAAGCGTGCACGCCGACAGTTGGCTTTACACTACGATTTTTGGCGGTGCATTGTGGCTCATGCAGCGACAAACGTTGCACGCATGTCAAATCGCTCCCCGGGAGCCGGACAGGGGATTGCACCCGCCTGGCATTGGGCGCACACTGATATGCAACGAAAGTCGTGATGGGTTCGCCTGTCGCGGTCCGGCTTGCGCTTTCTCATGCGCACGGAGTTCCGCTGAAGTAATCTTTCTCTGACTAAAGGCTGCCGTATCAGGGGGTGGATCTTGGAAACGACACACGAGAGTCTTCCGGACAGTGGGCTGCCCGCCGAGCCGCCGGTGGCCGTCTCAATTGCCTCCACAGGCAGCATGCCGACCCGCGCCAGTCTTCCGGCCAAGGGTTCGTGCTGGTACTGCGAAAAGCCGCTCGACAGCGTGCGGCGCTTTTGCGGCAAGTCCTGCGCCGATTCATTCGACGAAGAAGCCGAGTTCACGCGCTGATGGCGCGCTGCGCAGTCAGCGTGGTCAGCGCGGGCCGGCCTGCTCCAGCAGCGCCAGCGCGTTTTCGAAATCGAAGCGCCTGAGCGCCGCGTCGAACGCCGCCACCTTCTCGCTTCCCATGCCCGCCAGCAGGCGCGGACGCAGTTGCGCGGCCAGGTCCGGCGCGCGCCCGTCGCCGATGTCGAGCATGTCGCGCAGGCGCGCCAGGTCGTCGCGCGCGGCCGGCGAGTTTGCCTGCACCTGCGCCGGCGTTTCAGGCGCAGCCAGCAGCACGTCGACTTCCGCCAGCGCCCGCGCCAGCTCCTCGTCCAGCGCCGCGATCAGCGCCAGCGGCGCCGCGCCGCCGGCCTTCAGCGCCAGTTCGACGTCCAGCGCCAGCCGGCGCAGCCGGTTCGCTTCGATCATCCCCGCCGCGCCCTTGAGCGTGTGGGCGATGCGGTGGGCCAGCACGGCGTCGCCGGCATCCAGCGCCGCGTGCAGGCGCGCCGCGAGGTCGCGGTAGTCGCCGGCGAAGCGTCCCAGTACGCGCAGGAACAGCGCGCGGTCATCCATTACCCGCTCCAGTCCGGCCGCGAAGTCGATGGCCGGCGCGCCGGGCGCCGCCGCTGCGCCGCTCACCGCGTCGTGAACGACCAGGCGCGCGACACCGCCGCGCCATTGACCGTACCGGTGAAATTGACCTCGTAGGTCGTGGCCGCGCGCAGCGGGAGCACGGGGATGATGGAGGCCGCGGTCGGCTGCCCGAGCGGATCGACGCGCAGCACCTGCAGGTCGGCGCCGCCGCGCGGGCGCACCGTGAAGCTGCCGACCGCCAGCGTCGAATCGAGATTGGTGTGCACGCTGATCGGATACCCCACCTCGTTGCGGTCGGGGACCGGGTCCGGTTCCTCGGTGTCGCTCAGGAAGTTGGGCGCGACCCCGGTCTGGCCGTTGAAGGGCCAGGTGACGATCGCGCCGCGCGCGATGCCGGGGCCGTAGCCGTTGCGGCTGGCGAAATCGGCGGTGAAATAGTGGTAGCCGCGGCTGGCGCTGGCGGCGCCGGTGCCGATCTCGCGGAACATCGGCTCGAAGATCACGAAACGGTGATAGATCGCCGTGATCAGTTCTTCGGTCATGAAGAAGCCCGAGCCGTTGTTGCTGCCGGAAATCACCTCGCCATAGGCGAAACCGCGCGTCCGATCCAGCGTGTAGCCGGCCGCGTTCAGGCGATCTTCCAGCTTGGCGCCGGTGAATCCCTGGAGGCCCGGCTTCTGGTCGTGGCTCATCAGGTTGTTGATGCGCAGGTATTCGGAGTGCCCGAGCGCGGCATTGTCGATCTGCGCGTTCTGGCTGACCGTCGGCACGCCGGCCTGGGCGCGCCGGTAGTTGATCCAGTTGCGGCCATCGACGGCGATATTGCCGGTCAGGGTGGGGGCATCCGCGGCCGGCGTGGGCGCGGGCGCGGTGGGGCTTGGCGTGACCGCCAGGCCGCCACCGGATTCGCCCGTCGGACTGCCGCCGCCACCGCCGCCGCATGCACTCAGGGCCAGGGCGGCGCCCAGGATCGCGGCAATCGACTGCCAGCGTGGCGTATAGCTCATCTTGCAACTCCTGTCAATACATAAGCGTGGGGCATCATTCTAGGCCAAAAACAGGGATCGTGACCGCCGCTGCAACCATCGCGCAGCACCCTTGCAGGGCACCCTGTAGAATAAGCCAACATTTCCCATGTCGAGTCGACCATTGAAGCTATCTAACCAGCAACGCCTCGCGCGCGCCAAGTTCGCCCTGCCCAGTTCCGTGACGCTGCTGTCGATCGCCTGCGGCTTCGCCAGCATCGTGATCTCGGTCGACAACGCGCGCGTCGGCGACCCGGACGACTTCCGCCTGGCCGCGATCCTGCTGGTGCTGGCCGGCGTGTTCGACGCGCTCGACGGTTTCGTGGCGCGCGCCACGAATACCCAGTCCAGCTTTGGCGTGCAGCTCGACTCGATCGCCGACGTGATGAACTTCGGCTGCGCGCCCGGCCTGCTGCTGTACTGCTACGGCTTCACCCAGCTGGGCGACGTGCACCCGACCCTCGAACGCATGGGCGGCCTGGCCTGCTTCGTGTTCGTCACCTGCGGCGCGTTGCGCCTGGCGCGTTTCAATATCAGCCATGGCCGCACCGACCCGCGCTACTTCGTCGGCATGCCGATCACCGCCGGCGCGGCCTGCGTCGCCTCGGTGGTGGTGGCCTGGCCCGATCCCGTCACCGCGACGGCGCCGGCCTTCCTGGTGTGCGCGCTGATGGTCTGCGTCGGCGCGCTGATGGTGTCGACCATCCGCTTCCCCAGCTCCAAGCACCCGAAAGGCAAGGTGATGCTGGCGCTGCTGGGCGTGTGCCTGGTACTGCTGGCGCTGCTGCAGGAGCGCTTCTTCGTGCTGTTCTTCCTGCTCTACGTGTGTGCGACGCTGCTGCTGAACATCGGCTGGAAGCTGGGCTGGCGCGGCGTGGCGCCGCCCAAGGTGTTCGAAGATTAAGTCACGCGATTAAGTCACGCGATTAAGTCACGCGAACTTGTCGAGCATCGCCGCCAGGTGGGCGGCGCGGGCGCGGGCGTCGTCGAGGTCTTCGGCGTCCCCGGTCTGGGTCAGGATCGATGAGGTCAACAGTTGCACGAAGGAGCGGTCGAGCGCCTTGCGCGCCGCCGCCATCTGCTGCGCGACGGCGTCGCAATCCGACGGCGAGTCGGCCAGCGCGATCAGTTTCTGCACGCCGCGCAGCTGGCCCTCGATCCGGGCCAGCCGGTTCAGCAAGTCCTTCTTCTGCTGCGCGCTGAGGGCCTTGCCCTCGACGATCCGGAGCGGGCCCTCGACCATCTCAGGCCACCTCGTGTCCGCGCGCGGCGCGCAGGATGCGGAACCAGTCCTCGCGTTCGAGCTCGAAGCTGGCGCCCAGCACCGCCTCGCGGATCGCCGCGATGCGACCGCTGCCGGTGAGCGGAATCGGACGGCAGGGCAGGCGCATGATCCACGCGAACACCACGCTGCAGAACGGCTTGCCGATGCGCTCGGCCACCTCCTGGATGACCTGGCGCAGCGCGGCGCCGCGCGCGTCGTTCGTGTCGAACAGGCGCCCGCCGCCCAGCGGCGACCAGATCATCGGCGCGATGCCCAGGTCTTGCAGGCCGTCGAAGGTCGCGTCGAACATCGGCGCGGTGTGCAGGGGAGAGAACTCGACCTGGTTGGTGGCCAGCGGTATGCGGCGGTTGAGCGACTCGAACTGGTGGCGCGTGAAGTTCGACACGCCGAAGTGCAACACCTTGCCGTCCTGCTTCAGGCGCGCGAAGGCCGCGGCGATCTCGTCGAATTCCATCAGCGGATCGGGACGGTGGATCAACAGCAGGTCGAGGCGGTCGGTGCCCAGCTTGCGCAGCGATTCCTCGGCCGAGCGCATGATGTGGCTGGCGCTGGTGTCGTAGTGCTGGATGGTGTGGCCCGGGTGCTTGTTCGACAACAGCTTGATGCCGCACTTGCTGACCAGCTCCATGCGCTCGCGCAGCGACGGTTGCGCGCGCAGGGCTTCGCCGAACAGCTCCTCGACGCCGTAGTTGCCGTAGATGTCGGCGTGGTCGAAGGACGTCACGCCCAGCGCCAGGCACTGTTCGATGAAGTCGACGCGCGCCGCCACCGGCATGTCCCATTCGACCATGCGCCACATGCCGGCCACGATGCGCGACAGTTCGAGACCGCCTTCGCGCGTCGGAATGCGGGGGGAGAGAAGTTCGGCGGGCGCTTGCGGCATCGGGTTCTTTCGTGATGACTGGATGGCATGATTATAGCGGCCGGAAGCCTGCGCCGCGTCAGCCGCCGCGCATGAAAAAAGCCCGTCCGGCATAAGGCGCGGACGGGCTTTCGACGATCGAAGGCGGATGCTTACCGCATCCGGCTTATTGCATCCAGAGGCGCATCGAATCCCAGGCGCGTCCAAAAATGCTCGCTTCCTGCACTTCTTCCAGCGCCACCACCGGCAGCACCAGCAACGGCTTGCCGTCGACCGTCATCTTGAGCGTGCCGACCTGGCCGCCCAGCGCCAGCGGCGCGACCAGCGGGTCGCGGCGTTCCAGCACCGGCTTGAGCTTGCCCGCCACGCCCTTCGGCACGGTGACCAGGATGTCGCGCGTGAAGCCGATCTTGACGGTCGATTGCGCGCCCTTCCAGATGGACGGGGTCTGGATTGCCTGGCCTTTCGAGTACAGCTTGACGGTGTCGAAGTTCTGGAAGCCCCAGTTCAGGAGCTTCTGGCTTTCCTGCGTGCGCACGTCGGTCGAGCTGGTGCCCAGCACCACCGAGATCAGGCGGCGTTCGCCGGTGCTGCCGTTCGGACGGCGCGCCGAGGTGATCATGCTGTAGCCCGAGGAGGTGGTGTGGCCGGTCTTCATGCCGTCCACGGTCGGGTCCAGCCACAGCAGGCGGTTGCGGTTCTGCTGGGTGATCTTGTTATAGGTGAACTGCTTGATCGAGTCGATCTTGTACAGGTCGGGGAAATCGCGGATCACGTGGGCGGCCAGCTGCGCCAGGTCGGCCGCGGTCGAGTAGTTGTTCGCGTCCGGCAGGCCGTGCGGGTTGGCGAAGCGGGTGCTCTTCAGGCCCATGCGCTGCGCTTCGCGGTTCATCAGGGTGACGAAGGTGGCTTCGTCGCCCGCCACCGCTTCGGCGATGGCGACCGCGGCGTCATTGCCGGACTGGATCATCAGGCCATGCAGCAGGTCGTTGATCGACACCGGCACGCGTGGATCGATGAACATCTTCGAGCTGCTGGCGTCGACTTTCCAGGCGCGCTCGGACACGTTCACCATCTGGTCCAGGGAAATGCGTTTGTCGCGGATCGCGGCAAAGGCGACGTAGGCCGTCATGACCTTCGTCAGCGATGCCGGTTCGATGCGCATATTCTGTTCTTGCGAGGCGATGACCTGGCCGCTCGTCGCGTCGAGCAGCAACCACGATTTGGCGGCGATGGCGGGCGCGGGCACGGTTTGCGCACTGGCCGAGACCATCACCAGGCTGGCGGCGAAGGCCGCTAACAGTTTTTTCATGGGGAGTATTTCGTCATTAAAAGTAGAGCGGTGGTGGAGCGCAAGGCAATGCCCCGAAGGAAGCATTGCCTCAAGAGAAGGGAATTATTATAGGGGGTTGTTGCGACTAAATGTCACGTCGCCACAGTTGAATCACGAGATTTTTAATGTGGCCGAGCTTGCGATGGAAGAAGTGGTCGGCGCCTGTAATGACGGTGACAGGCAGGTCGAGCGGTCGCGCCCAGTCGAAAACTTCCTTCAGGGTAATAGTATCGTCCAGTTCGCCGTGGATCAGGATCGTGTCTTGCGGCACTTCCGGCATCGGCCACTTGCCGGCCGCCGTGCCCACCAGCACCAGGCGCTCGGCCGGCCGGCCTTCGGCCGCCAGGCGCAGCGCGAATTGCGCCTGGACGAAGGTGCCGAACGAGAAGCCGGTCAGCGTGATCGGCAGGTCCGGATATTGTTCGCGCATGTGGGCATACATGACGGCCATGTCGTCGACCTCGCCCCGGCCCTCGTCGTGCACGCCTTCGGATTCGCCCACGCCGCGGAAATTGAAGCGCGCCGCCGCATAGCCGAGCGTCACGAAGGTGCGCGCCAGGGTCTGGGCCACCTTGTTTTCCATGGTGCCGCCATACAGCGGATGCGGGTGCGCCACCAGGGCGACGCCGCGCGGCGCGCCTTCCGGCAGGTCGAGCAGGCATTGCATCTTGCCGGCGGGGCCGTCGAGTTGGAACTTGTGCGAATGGATGTTCATAAAGCGTCTTGTCGGATCAGATCTTGAGGCGGTCGACGACCTTGCCGCCGACCAGGTGGGTATCGATGATGTCGTCGATGTCGTCGTTGTCGACGTAGGTGTACCAGGTGCCTTCCGGATAGACCACCAGCACCGGGCCTTCCTCGCAGCGGTCGAGGCAGCCGGCCTGGTTGATGCGCACCTTGCCCTGGCCGCTCAGTTCCAGTTCCTTGATGCGTTTCTTGGCATGCTTCTGCGCCTTCTCGGCGCCGCACTTGCCGCAGCTCGGGCGTGCATCCTTACCCTCGCGGATGTTCATGCAGAAAAATACATGATGCTTGTAAAACTGCTCGTCATTCACTTGGTCGTTCATGTCGTTCTCATTGGAAAGAGTGGCATGGCGTCGCGCCAAAGCGCCATGATACGCGCTCTTATTGCCGATTGAGTTTATGCGAGGGCAGCAGCAAGAACCATAAGGCAACAAAGGGCCAGGCCAGCGACAGGAACTGGGCCGCGCCATTAAAGTTGAGGAACTTGCCCTGCACCCAGCCCTGCAGGGTGGACGAGAAATACGGGTTCACCGGGATCGTATTGACCACCACCAGCGCCAGGATCAGGGTCACTACCGCCAGCCGGCGCTGCGCCACCTGCGGCGCGAACACCAGGCCGGACAGCATGATCAGGCCGATCAAAAAGCCGCCTTCGGCGCCCGGCGTGACCCAGACCAGCGCGTTATCGGGCCGGAACAGCAGCGAGCTGGAGAAAGCCTTCACCACGAGTGCGCCCGCCAGCAGGGCCAGCATGAGCCAGAAGCGCGGGGCGCCGCGGCGCACCAGGCACATCAGGGTGAGGGCGGCGCCGGTCATGCCGCAGGCGGTGATGATGGTTTCGGACAGCCAGTACTGCTCCACGCTCATGATGTCGTCGCCCGGGCGCAGCATGGCCACCAGGTCGATCTCGGTGTCGAGCCAGGACGACATCCAGCCGGACAGGATCGGCAGCACCTGGCCGTGGCCGAACAGGTAGCTCTGCGGGTAGATCTGGGCCAGCGGCCACATGGCCACCAGCACCAGGCCCTGGCTGGCGTGCGGCGCGAACCAGCGCTGGCGCAGCTTGAACAGGCGGCTGCGGTCGAGCAGGCCGGGGGCCCACAGCGCGCCGAGGATGGCGCCCAGGAAGCAGCCGCCGGCATTGGTGACGAAGTCGAGGTTCGACGGCACGCGGCTGGGCAGGTAGGTCTGCACCGCCTCCATCGTGCCGGTGGTGAGCAGCCCGGCGAGCGTGGCCAGCAGCACCGCCCACACGCCGCGCACGCGCGGATACATCGACAGCACCAGCAGCATGCCGAACGGGATGTAGCCGACGATATTGACGCCGGCGTCGAAGCCGGTCCAGTAGCGCTGCTTGACCAGGTTCAGGAAGGCCAGCGGCGAGATGCCGCTGTCGCGCCAGCCGGTGAACGGAAACCAGCTGGCGTAGACGATCAGGAGCAGGTAGGCCAGCAGCGCGGCGCGCACGATGGGCGAGCCGCGCGAGCGGCCTGCCGCCACCTCTGCCGGGACTTCCGCTTCGGTCATTTGCCTTGCAGGTTCAGGGTGGCCAGCCAGGCGCCGATGTCGTCCGCCAGCCCGTCGGTGCTGGCCGCCAGCGCCGCCGCGCCGCCGGCCGCATCCTGGCTCGCTGCCGGCGTGCTGCGTTCGAAGCTGCGCTGGTCGATCAGGCGGTGTTCGGTAAACACCGAGGCGCGCAGCATGATCCGGCCTTCGCTGCGGTCCGCGCTAGAAAACGCGTGCACGAAGTCGTCGATCTCGATGCGCAGGATCGGCACGCCATTGGCGGCGTCGGTGGCCGACAGCACCTTCATGTGCGCCTGCGACAGGCGGGTCTTGATGCGGGTGGTGACCAGGGCGACCGGGGTGGCGCTCCAGCGGCTGCTGGCGTAGGTGCGCGCCTGCTGGGCATCGGCGTAGTTCAGGCGGTAGAACATGCGCTCGGTGTCGAGGCCACTGGGGCCGGTGACGTCCATCACCACGATCGCGAGCGGAGCGGCGGGCGGCGTGGCCGGGGTGAACGGCCGCAGCGACGGCGCGCCGAAGTCGTAGACGGTGTTCTGCGCGCGTTCCTGGCTGGCGCAGCCGGCCAGCAGCAGAGCACAGGTGACGGCGGCGGCGACGGCGGCGGGAAAGCGGAAGGATTGACGGTTCACGGTGGTCCTCATTTGGTCGGGGGCACGAAGCCGGGCTCGCCGGGGCCGGGCGCGTCGCCCGGGGTGCCGAACAGGATGCTCTGCGGGCGGTCGGAGAACGAGTTGGCGGTGCGCCGCACCGCGCGCAGCGAGGCGCGCGCCTCGTCGGTCATCCGCACCACGTGCGGCAGGGTTTCCAGTTCCAGTTCGCTGGTGGCGGCGCCGAGCGCGCCGATGGTGGTGTTCAGGCGCTCGATCGGGCCGTCCGGCGCCTGCAGGCGGGTCGCCAGCTGGTCGTAGTTGCGCGTCATCGAAGTGGCGCTGGTGGCCAGGGTGTCGATCGAATCCATGCTGCGGTCGACCTTCTTCACCAGGCCGGGCAACTGGTCGAGCACCGGATCGAGGCGCTCGGGAATGGCGGCGTAGGCGTCGGCGGCGCGGTCGACGCTCTCGAAGGCGCCGACCATCCTGGCGCGGTTGTCTTCGCTCAGCAGCTCGTCGAGGCTGGCGGTCACTTTCTCTGCCTTTTCGAGGATCGCCAGGCCGCGGTCTTCGAGCTGGTCGAGCAGGCCCGGACGCAGCGGGATGCGGGCAATGCGTTCGCCATTCGTCGCCAGTCGCGGCGAACCGGTGCGCTCGTCGTCGAGCTGGATGAAGGCGATGCCGGTGACGCCCTGGTAGCCGAGGGTGGCGTAGGTGGTGCTGGTGATCGGCGAGGCGGCGTCCACCGACAGCTTGATGAGGATCTGGCCGGTGACGCGCGGGTCGAACACGATCTCGTCGACGCGGCCGACCTCCAGGCCGCGGTAGCGCACCGTGGCCTGCGGGTTGAGGCCGGGAATCGACTGGGTGGTGACGATCTCGTAAGGCACCAGCTCGGTCTTGTCGCGGTTGAACCAGAGGCCGACCAGGATGGTCGCCACCAGCAGCGCGATCGTGAAGATGCCGGTCATCAGGGCATGCGACCTGTTTTCCATAACTATCGATTCTCCGATTCATGCTGGGCGTGGCGCTCGTCGAGCACTTCCAGCGCCCGCTGGCCGCGCGGGCCCAGGAAAAAGTGTGTGATGAAGGGATGCTCGACCTGCAGCACGTCGCACGACGGTCCCACCGCCAGCACGTGCTTCTCGGCCAGCACCGCGATGCGCGAAGACAGCGCGAACAGGGTGTCCAGGTCGTGCGTGACCATCACCACCGTGAGCTTCAGTTCGCGGTGCAGGGTCTGGATCAGGGTGACGAAGGCGTCCGACAGGTCGGGATCCAGTCCGGCGGTCGGTTCGTCCAGGAACAGCAGCTGCGGCTCGAGCGCCAGCGCGCGCGCCAGGGCGGCGCGCTTGACCATCCCGCCCGACAGGTCGGCCGGCATCTTGTTGGCGTGCTCGGGGCCCAGGCCGACCATATTCATCTTGAGCAGCACGGCGTCGCGGATCACGTCCTCGGGCAGCGAGCGCAGCTCGCGCATCGGCAGGGCGATGTTGTCGAACACGCTCAGCGCCGAGTACAGCGCGCCCTGCTGGAACAGCATGCCCCAGTGGTTGCGCATGCGCTGCAGCTGTTCGGGCGAGGCCGCGCTGATGTCCTCGCCGAACACGTGCACGCTGCCCTGCGACGGCCGCTCGAGGCCCAGCATCTGGCGCAGCAGCACGGTCTTGCCGGTGCCCGAGCCACCGACGATGGTGAGGATTTCGCCGCCGTAGATCTCGAGGTTCAGGTCCTGGTGCACCACCGTGCGTCCAAAACGGGTCCACAGGTTGCGGATCTGGACCACCGGCGCGCCGACTTCCTCGTCGGGGCGCAGGTTCAGCTCCTGGCGGCGTCGTTTGGTGTCTGGCATCAGAAGCCCGTCCCGCTGAAGATGATGGCGTACACCGCGTCGGCCAGGATCACCACCGTGATCGCGGTGACCACCGAGGTGGTGGTGCCGCGGCCCAGGCTCTCGGTGTTGGGCTTGATGCGCAGGCCGAAGTGGCACGAGATCAGGGCGATCAGCACGCCGAAGGTCGCCCCTTTGAGGAGGCCAATGGTGTAGTTCACGAACGGCACCGCGTCCGGCAGCTTTTGCAAAAAGTAGCGGAACGACATGCCCATCTCGATCTTGGCCGAGACCATGCCGCCCAACAGGGCCATGGCGTCGGTCCAGACCACCAGCAGCGGCATCGAGATCGCCAGGGCGACCACCTTGGGCATGATCAGGCGGTAGCCATGCGAGATGCCCATCACCAGCATGGCGTCGAGTTCTTCGGTCACCCGCATCACGCCCAGCTGGGCGGTGATCGAGGAGCCGGAGCGGCCGGCGACCAGGATCGCGGCCAGCAGCGGACCCAGTTCGCGGATCACCGCCATGCCCAGGATGTTGACGAGATAGGCGTCGCCCCCGAACATGCGCAGTTGCTGCGACGACAGGTAAGAGAGCACGATCCCGATCAGGAAGCCGACCATGGCCGTGATGCCCAGCGCCTGGAAGCCGGAGTGATAGATATTGGCCGAGATTTCGCGCCACGGCCCGGTCTGGGGACGGCGCAGGAAGCGGCCCAGGTCCTGGATCACGATTCCGATCAGGCCGATGAAGCTGCGCAGGTGCTCGAAGAAGTTCAGGATGCCGGCGCCGAGCACGATCACCCAGTGGAAGGGGCTGGTCCGGTGGCGCGGCAGCTTGATGTGGCTGGCTTCCTCGATGCGGCGGAACAGGTCTTCCTGGCGCGGGTCGAGCTTGAGGCGCTTGGGGCGCTCCTTGTTCCAGGTATTCCAGAACATCTGGGCGCCGATGTGATCGAGGCTTTCGATGCCCGACAGGTCCCATTCGCACGTCCCCTTGTCCTTCAGGCCGGCCAGTTGGCGCGTGATGCCCTTGAGGACGCCGCGCTGCGACAGGCCGTGGACTTGCCAGACTCCCTCGGCAATGACGGATTGGCCGGCCCCCTGGCCGGACTGTTGAATGGTTAATGTTGGCGCATTTTCAATCCGCATTGCGCCAGTGTAAAAGAGAATCGTTACTGTTGCCAGCCACGATCCTCTTGCGTGTTTGCCTGGTCAGGCAGCCAGATGGCGGACCTGGCGCGCCGGAGCGACCGCTTTCGGCGCATCTGCCTGCTTTACCAGGCGGGTCGGGGCATCGACCTTGCCGGCATAGTCGCTGGCCAGCAGCGCCGCCGCCTCGCCGGCATCCATGCCGCGCACCTGCAGCCACTGGGCCACCAGCTTGGCCAGGCGGTCCAGCGCGATGCGGTGGGTGGCGTCGGTGTGCGCATAGATCCAGTCAGAGAACGCCATGAAGTTGTCGAACGGCGCCTCGCCCAGCAGCACCGGAATGGTGTTGGCGAAGCGGCCCGAGTTGGCCACCAGGTCCCAGTAGCGGGCGAAGCGCACCAGGCGCTGCATGGTGGCGAAATCGATCCTGTTCGTCGCCAGCACGGTGTAGGGCGGGTAGGGATCGTAGACCATGCCGAAATCCTGGGTATGGCGGATGATCGGTGTGCCGCGCAGGCGCTTGAGGATGCCGAACTGGATCTCTTCGGCGCCCAGGCTCACCAGGTGGTCGAAGCCGCGCGCGAAGCTGGCCACGTCTTCGCCCGGCAGGCCGGCGATCAGGTCCACGTGCAGGTGGGCGGTGGAGTGCCGGGTCAGCCAGCGGATGTTCTCGGCCGCTTTTTCATTGTTCTGGCGCCGGCTGACCAGGGATTGCACCTCGGGGTTGAAGCTCTGGATGCCGATCTCGAACTGCAGCGCGCCGGCCGGGAATTTGGCGATGGTCTCCTTCAGCGCCTCGGGCAGGTGGTCGGGCACCAGTTCGAAGTGGGCGTAGACCGGGTCGTTCGGCGCCGCCTCGATCTTGTCGAGGAAGAACTGCATGATGCGCAGGCTGGTCTTGACGTTCAGGTTGAAGGTGCGGTCGACGAACTTGAACAGGCGCGCGCCTCGGGCGTACAACATCTCCAGCTCGGCCAGGAAGGTATCAAGAGGGAAGGGCCAGGCCGTCTTGTCGAGCGAGGACAGGCAGAACTCGCACTTGAACGGGCAGCCGCGCGAGGCTTCCACGTACAGGGTGCGGTGGGCGATGTCCTCCTCACTATATAAGGAGTAGGGCAGGGCGATGTCGCCCATCGGCGGCTGCACGCCCGCATGCACCTTCATGATCGGCTTCGGTCCGTCCAGGATCTCGCGGCACAGCTTGGGGAAGGTGACGTCGCCCCAGCCGGTGACGACGTAGTCGGCCAGTTTGACGATCTCTTGCTCGCCTGTCTCGTGCGAGACTTCCGGGCCGCCCAGCACGATGGTCACATCCGGCGCCACGCGCTTGAGCATGGCCACCAGGCGGGTGGTCTCTTCCACGTTCCAGATATAGACGCCGAAGCCGACGATGCGCGGCCCATGCGCCAGGATGCGCTCGACCAGGTCGGTGGTCTTGGCGCCGATGACGAATTCCTGGATCGTCGTCCGCTCTTGCAGCGGACCCATATTGGCCAGCAGGTACCGCAGGCCGAGCGAGGCGTGCGTATAGCGGGCATTGAGGGTCGAGAGCAGGATCGTCATGGCGGGGAAAGGAGGGCGGCGGCGGGAAAGGCGGTATTTTACTGTGATTGCCGGCCCTCGCCTTTATATGGAAGCGTCTTTCGGGTGTGTTTTTGTGGCTTGGTGGGTAATAACGCTGGTGCTCGGCAGGATTGCTTGTTAGAATGCACGCCGGAATTCAGGAAGCCTGTTGCCCCGTAGCGGAACAGTTTTCCAGCAAGTTATGCCTGATGACCATAGCAAGTCGGTACCACCCCTTCCCATCCCGAACAGGACCGTGAAACGACATTGCGACGATGATAGTGCTGCAACCAGTGTGAAAGTAGTTTATCGTCAGGCTATTCAATAGAGAGAAAGCCCACCAGATGTCTGGTGGGCTTTTTTGCTTTCTGCGGTACTGAAACGACGGTGTTGCATAAAACTTATTTATTTTGAATATTTGCGCATAAGTGATGGTGCGTGGGCACTAGTTTAGAGCTAAAGTTGTTGCACCTTTTGCCCTTCGTTCCGCCATCTTCCAATATGCGGCCGTCGCCGCGGAAAGCGCCCTGATGAAACCTCCTGTCCCTGCGGTCCGGTTTCTGTTTGTCTCGATGCTCGCGCTGGCGCTTGGCGGTTGCAGCAGCGACGACGATCCCGCGCCACCACCACCGCAGCCGCCTTCCGAACCCGCCGCCCGCGTCCAGGTCGAGCTTGCACGCACGACGCATGGCGTGCCGCACGTGCGCGCCGATGATTTCCATAGCCTTGGCTATGGGCTGGCGTATGCCTATGCCCAGGACAATGTCTGCATGTTCGCCGACTCCCTGCTGACCGTGCGTGGCGAGCGCTCGCTGTTCTTCGGCGCCGATGCGCGTCCGCGCCAGCGCACGGGCGACGAGTATGGCGGCGGCAGCGGTTTCATGGACTTGAACAATGAAGAGAGCGACTTCTTCTTCAAGGGCTACCTCGATATCGGTCAATTACGCGCGGGCTATGCCGCGGGGCCGCGCGAGCCGCGCGATCTGCTCGAAGGCTTTGTCGAGGGCTATAACCGCTACCTGAAGGATGCCGGCGGCAAGCTGCCGGCCGCCTGCGCCGACGCCAAATGGGTGCGGCCGATGACGCTCGACGATATGGTTCTGGTGGTGGCGGAGAAGGCCCTGCATGCCTCGGGCCAGGCCTTCGCCAGGGATTTCGTCGCGGCCGGGCGGGTGCCCGGGGCCAGCGTGCGCCTGGCCATGAAGGCGCCGCGCAAGCTCGACGCTTCGTCGCTGGTGGCGCAGCTGGACCAGCTCAACAAGCAAGGTTTCGGGAGCAACGCGCTGGCGGTGGGCAAGGACTTGTCCGCCAATGGGCGCGGGCTGTTGCTGGGTAACCCGCACTATCCCTGGACCACGACCGACCGTTTCTACCAGGCTCACCTGACCGTGCCGGGGCGCTATGACGCGATGGGCGTGATCATCGGCGGCATCCCGGCCGTCGTGATCGGCTTCAATCGCGATGTGGCGTGGAGCCACACGGTGACGTTTGCCTATCACTTCACCACCTTCCGGCTGGCGCTGGACCCCGCCGACGCCAGCGGCACCACGTATTTATATGACGGCGAGCGGCGCAGGATGACGTCGAAGACGGTCCACGTCGATGCGCTGCTACCGGACGGATTGATTGGCCGGCGCAGCAAGACCTTTTATTTCAGCCACCAGGGCGCCGTCGTCAGCCGGCCGGCGGCGGGCATGACGTGGACGGCGGAGGCCGCCTATGTGCTGGCCGACCCGAACCGCAGCAATACGCGCCTGCTCGAGCAGTGGCTCGGCATCGGCACCGCCGGCGGCGTGCGCGCGCTCAAGGATTCGCTGGACAAGGTGGTGGGCCTGCCGTGGGTGAATACGGTTGCGGCCGACCGTGAAGGCAATACGCTGTACGCGGACGCCAGTGTCGTGCCGCACATGAACGCCGACAAGTTCGTCAATGGCTGCCTGTTGCTGCAGGCGGCGCTGCTGTTCGACGGGTCGCGCAGCAGTTGCGGCTGGGGGCAGGACCCGGGTGCGCCGCCCGGCATTTATTCTCCGGCCACTGCGCCGTGGATGATGCGCACCGACTATGTCGGCAATTCAAACGACAGTTATTGGCTGGCCAATCCCAAGGCTTTGCTGCCGGGACCTGCGCCGCTGGGCTATTCGCCGTTGTATGGGCGGATCAATGTCGAGCAGAGCTTGCGCACGCGGATCGGTTTCCGCCAGGTCGAGGATGTGCTGGCCCAGCGCAGCAAACTGGGCCTGGGAGACATGCAGGCGCTGGCGTTCTCGAACCGCGTGTATGCGGCCGAGCTCGTGTTGCCGGAACTGTTGCCGGCGATGCTGGCGGCGCTCAAAGGGGCGGCGGACAAGCTGCAGTCGCTCGGCGTGCCGTTCGATGGCCGGCTGGGTGACTACCAGGTCGAGCCGCGTAACGGCGTGCGCATTCCTCTGCATGGCGGCAACGGCAATCAGGAAGGAACCTATGGCTCGCTGACCATGCGCAGCGGATTGACGGCGCAGGGCTATGTCGGTGCACACTGGGGACAGAGCTATATCCAGACCGTGACGTTCGACGAGCAGGGCCCGGTGGCCCAGGCCATGCTGACCTATGGCCAGTCGACCGATCCCAGGTCGCCCTGGTATGCCGACCAGACCATGGTGTATTCGCGCAAGGAGTGGCCCAGCCTTCCCTTTACGCCAGAGAAGATCCGGGCCGATCCGCATTACACGACGGTCACGCTGCGGGAGTAGCGATCGCGTCCAGCTGCGCCAGGGCGTCTTTCGGTAGCACGAGCTGGGCTGCGGCCAGGTTTTCGCGCAAATGGACGGGCGACGAGGTGCCCGGGATCAGCAGGATATTCGGCGAGCGCTGCAGCAGCCAGGCGATCGCCACCTGCATGGGTGTCGCGCCGAGTTGCGCGGCAACGGCGGACAGGGCGTCCGACTGCAAGGGCGAGAAGCCGCCGAGCGGGAAAAACGGCACATACGGAATCCCCCGGCGCGCCAACGCATCGATCATGGCGTCGTCATTGCGGTGGACCAGGTTATACATATTCTGGACGCACGCGATCGGCATGATGCGCTGCGCCTCCTCGAGCTGGCGCGGCGTCACATTGCTCAGGCCGATGTGCCGGATCAGGCCGCGCTGGCGCAGCTCGGCGAGGGTGGCGAGTTGAGGTTCGAGCGAGCCCTCGGCCGGTTTGTAGGGGTCGAACATGGCGCGCAGATTGACGACCTCCAGGGTATCCAGCCCCAGGTTGCGTAGATTGTCGTGCACGGCCTGCTCCAGTTCGGGCGCCGAGAAGGCGGGCAGCCAGCTGCCATCCGCGCCGCGCCGCGCGCTGACCTTGGTAACGATGACCAGCTCGTCGCGGTAAGGGTGAAGCGCTTCACGAATCAACTGGTTAGTGTCGTGGGGGCCGTAGAAATCCGAGGTGTCGATGTGATTGACGCCGAGTTCCAGCGCTTCACGCAGCACCGCACGCGCGACGACCGCATCCTTGGGCGGGCCGAAGGCGTTCGGGCCGGCCAGTTGCATGGCGCCATAGCCGAGGCGCCGTACCGTGCGGTTGCCGAGTGTGTAGGCGCCGGCTTGATCGATCGTGGTGGACATGGTGTCGCTCCTTAGTGAGTTGGTGCGATCAAGATAAGTCGCGCCGATCTGTGTGACAATCCGCTTAAATTCACACAAGCTGTGCGAAAAAACGAACAATGAAGATTGAACTGGGAGATTTGTCGGCTTTCGTCGCCGTCGCACGCGCCGGCGGCTTTCGGGAGGCGGCACGCGCGACCGATGGCAGCGCGTCCGGCTTGAGCGAGGCGGTCCGGCGCCTCGAAGCGCGCCTGGGCGTACGCCTGCTGAACCGGACGACGCGCAGCGTGGTGCCCACCGAGGCCGGCAGCAGCCTGCTGGCGCGCCTGGATCCGGTATGGAGCGAGATCGACAGCGCCCTGGACGTGGTCAATGGCTTTCGCGACACGCCGACCGGCACCTTGCGCCTGAATGTCTCGATGAGTGCGGCGCGCCTGGTGCTACCGTCTATCGTGCCGGCGTTTCTCGCCAGATATCCGGAGATCCGCCTGGAGGTGGTGGCCGAGGAGAGCTTCGTCGACGTGCTCGCGGCTGGCTGCGACGCCGGCATTCGCTATGAGGAACGGCTGGAACAGGACATGATCGCCGTGCCGATCGGCCCGCGCACGCAGCGCATGGCGGCGGCGGCCTCTCCCGCCTGGCTAGCCCGGCATGGGATGCCCGGGCATCCGCGCGAACTCCCGCCGGGCGCATGCATCAGGGCGCGCTTCGCCAGCGGTGCGATGATCCACTGGACGTTCGAGCGGGGCGGGGAGGCGGTGACCCTCGAGCCGAACGGGCAGTTGCTGGTGCAGGTGGGCGGGGCGCTGGACCTGGCGATCGATTCGGCGGTGCAGGGCCTGGGTGTGATCTACCTGTTCGAGGATTGGCTGAAGCCGTATGTCGAGCGTGGGGAGCTGCAACCTGTGCTGGAGCCGTGGTGGCCGCAGTTTTCCGGTCCCTATCTGTACTACTCGGGCCGCCGGCTGGTGCCAGCGCCGCTGCGGGCCTTCGTCGACTTCATCCGCAACGAAGCGGTTTCGTCACAAAACTGAAAAATTAGGTGTTGACGAAGCTCAGCAGGACGAGCATAATCTCATTCCTCTGCTGCTGACGAACAAAACGATTCGAAGCAAACAGCAGATGATGCAGTACCGAATAAAGTTCTTTAAAAATTAACAGTCGATAAGTGTGGGCGTTTGATGAAGGTGCCAGCTGACTTGTTCAGCTGCATACTTAAAATATCAAATGTTCGCACAAAGTATTAAGCGTTGTCTCAGCAATGAGATGACGGTCAGTATTTTGAGTGAGCGACCTCGCTAGCAATAGCGAGTGACTCGAAAGAGTCAACAAACAGAGATTGAACTGAAGAGTTTGATCCTGGCTCAGATTGAACGCTGGCGGCATGCTTTACACATGCAAGTCGAACGGTAACAGGGAGCTTGCTCCGCTGACGAGTGGCGAACGGGTGAGTAATATATCGGAACGTACCCAAGAGTGGGGGATAACGTAGCGAAAGTTACGCTAATACCGCATACGATCCAAGGATGAAAGCAGGGGACCTTCGGGCCTTGTGCTCCTGGAGCGGCCGATATCTGATTAGCTAGTTGGTGAGGTAAAGGCTCACCAAGGCGACGATC
>NZ_JBNDIK010000007.1:0-191832 GCF_050434365.1 Massilia sp. UYP32 | reverse complement strand
TTTTTGGGCTTCTTGGTGGTCATCACTTCGGTCATGGAACAGTCCTTTCGGGATTATTTCATGACCCCGTTCCACACAGAAATTCTGACAGGCTCACCTTGCGGGATCGTTGCCATCTGGTTTTTTCAACACAGTCGGTCGATAACAGACGTACCCATGCTCAGTCAGAGCATTAAAATGGCGGCGTTTTTGCAGAAGGACTGATGCCGCGGCATAAGTCCTTCTTCCCAAAGACCTTTGGTCGCTTATAGTGGATCCTCTCCTTGCCCATAGCCGATCGTCCAAAGGCAGGCGCCATGTATCAATGTTCGCGCAACGTGACCGTAATCCTGCTTGTCTCACGACTGGAGCTCCGGCGGCACCCTACCGCGCGAACTCGGCTGCGGGGAGGCGCTCTTGCAACTGCTCCGCGAGCACCAACAGATCATGTGGTGCTCGCTCATCCGTTGGCGAAATGCTGAACGGTTTTGTCAGGCACGCTTAGCTGCTGCCCAACTCCTCACCCAGCTCGCGCCCACGCGCCGCAGCCGCCTTCATCGCCGCGACAATGGCCTCCTTGACACCAGCCGCTTCCATGCTGGTGATCGCCGCATGCGTGGTGCCGCCCTTCGAGGTCACCCGCTGCCGCAGCACCTCGACCGGCTCATCCGACTGCGCCGCCAGCTGCGCCGCGCCGGTGAAAGTGGCCAGCGCCAGCTCCCTGCCCTGCTCCGCGTTCAAGCCCATTTGCAGGGCCGCCTCTTGCATGGCTTCCAGGAAGAAGAACACATACGCCGGACCGCTCCCCGACACCGCCGTCACCGAATCGATCTGCGCCTCGTCATCCAGCCACACGGTCTTGCCGACCGCGCGCATCACCATGTCGGCCTGCGCGCGCTGGGCTTCGCTCACGCCCGGCTGCGCCGCCAGGCCGGTCACGCCCATACCGATCAGCGCCGGCGTGTTCGGCATCGTGCGCACGACCGCGTCGTAGCCGTTCAGCCAGCGCGACAGGTCGCTACTGCGGATGCCGGCGGCGATCGACAGCACCAGCTGCCGGTTCAACAGCGGCGCCAGCTCGGCCGCGACTTCGCGCATCTGCTGCGGCTTGATCGCCAGCACCACGACTTCGCTCTCCCCGACCTGTTCGTCGATCGCCGTCGCGGTGCGCACGCCGTACTGTTGCGACAAGCGCTCCAGCGCTTCCGGGTTGCGGTCGACGACGTGGATGTTCGCGCCCGAACCCGCCTGGCGGACGATGCCCGAGATGAGTGCGGCTGCCATATTGCCGCCACCGATGAACGTGATCTTCATGTATTTTTCCTGTTAATCGTAATTGCGTGCGCCAAAGATGGCGCTGCCGATGCGCACAATGGTCGCGCCTTCCGCGATCGCCGCGGCCATATCGCCCGACATGCCCATCGACAACGTATCGAGCGCCAGACCGTCGGCGCGCAGGGCGTCGTGCAGCTTGCGCAGGCGGGCAAAGGCAGCGCGCTGCTGCTCCGGTTCCGTGGCGCGTTCGGGGATCGCCATCAAGCCGCGCAGGCGCAGGTTCGGCAATTGCGCCACGGCGCGCGCCAGTTCGGGCAATTCAGCCTCCGACGCGCCGCTCTTGCTGGCCTCGCCGCTGATGTTCACCTGCAGGCAGATATTCAAGGGGCCGAGTTCGGGCGGGCGCTGCTCGGACAGGCGCTGGGCGATCTTGAGGCGCTCGACCGTGTGTACCCAGTGGAAGCTGGCCGCGATCGGGCGTGTCTTGTTGCTCTGGATGGGGCCGATAAAATGCCATTCAACCGGCGCGTCGGGTTGCGCCTGCGCGACGTTCGCGATCTTGTCGAGCGCTTCTTGCAGATAATTTTCGCCGAACGCACGTTGTCCGGACGCCATCGCATCCAGCACGGCTTGCGCAGGAAACGTCTTGGAAACAGCGAGCAATTGCACCTCGTCGCGGACGCGTCCGGCGGCCTGCACAGCCTCCCCGATTGTCGCTTCGACAGCTTGCAAGTTGGCGGCGATTGTGGACATAATGATTTTCTATAGGAAATATTTTTCGAGCGGCGACGATGACAAATACGCACCTCGAGCCACAGGGATTATAAATGGACATTTCGGAATTACTCGCCTTCTCGGTCAAGAACAAGGCTTCGGACTTGCACCTGTCGGCCGGCCTGCCGCCGATGATCCGCGTGCATGGCGACGTGCGCCGCATTAACCTGCCGCCGCTCGAGCACAAGGACGTGCACGGCATGATCTATGACATCATGAACGACGGCCAGCGCAAGCAGTACGAAGAAGTGCTCGAGTGCGACTTCTCGTTCGCGATCCCCGGCCTCGCGCGCTTCCGCGTCAACGCCTTCAACCAGGAACGCGGCGCGTCGGCCGTGCTGCGCACGATTCCGTCCAAGATCCTGACCCTCGAAGAGCTGAACGCCCCGAAGATCTTCGCCGACCTGGCCATGAAGCCGCGTGGTCTGGTGCTGGTGACCGGCCCGACTGGCTCTGGTAAATCGACCACGCTGGCGGCGATGGTGAACCACCTGAACGAGAACGAGTACGGCCACATCCTCACCATCGAAGACCCGATCGAATTCGTGCACGAGTCCAAGAAGTGCCTGATCAACCAGCGCGAAGTCGGTCCGCATACGCTGTCGTTCAACAACGCGCTGCGTTCGGCGCTGCGCGAAGACCCGGACGCGATCCTGGTCGGCGAATTGCGCGACCTGGAAACCATCCGCCTGGCGCTGTCGGCCGCCGAGACCGGCCACCTGGTGTTCGGCACCCTGCACACTTCGTCGGCCGCCAAGACCATCGACCGTATCGTCGACGTGTTCCCGGCCGAAGAGAAGGAGATGGTGCGCGCGATGCTGTCCGAATCGCTGCAGGCCGTGATCTCGCAGACGCTGCTCAAGACCAAGGACGGCTCGGGCCGCGTGGCGGCGCACGAGATCATGATCGGCACCCCGGCGATCCGAAACCTGATCCGCGAAGCCAAGATCGCCCAGATGTACTCTGCCATCCAGACCGGCAGCAATGCCGGCATGCAGACGCTGGACCAGAACCTGACGGAGCTGGTGCGCCGCAACGTGATCTCGACCGGCGCCGCGCGCGCCGCGGCCAAGATCCCGGAAAACTTCCTCGGCTAAGGATCACCCAGATGGAACGCGACCAGGCATCCAAGTTCATGTTCGACCTGCTGCGCCTGATGGTCAGCAAGGGCGGTTCGGACCTGTTCATCACGGCGGGCTTCCCGCCGGCGATCAAGATCGACGGCCGCATGACGCCGGTGTCGAGCCAGGCGCTCACCGCCGGCCACACGGCCGACCTGGCGCGCGCGATCATGAACGACAAGCAGGCGGCCGGCTTCGAGCTCACGCGCGAGGCGAACTTCGCGATCACGCCGGGCGACCTGGGACGCTTCCGCGTATCAAGCTTCATGCAGATGGGTTGCGTGGGCATGGTACTGCGCGTGATCACCACCGCGATCCCGAAGTTCGAAGACCTCGCCCTGCCCGACACGCTCAAGGACGTCGTGATGACCAAGCGCGGCCTGGTGATCATGGTCGGCGCCACGGGCTCGGGCAAATCGACCACGCTGGCGGCGATGGTCGGCTACCGCAACGAGAACAGCTACGGCCACATCATCACGGTCGAGGACCCGGTGGAATTCGTCCACCCGCACCGCAACTGCGTGATCACGCAGCGCGAAGTGGGCGTGGACACCGACAGCTTCGAGGCGGCGCTGAAGAATTCGCTGCGCCAGGCGCCGGACGTGATCCAGATCGGCGAGATCCGCGACCGCGAGACGATGGAACACGCGATCGCCTTCGCCGAGACCGGCCACCTGTGCCTGGCCACGCTGCACGCCAACAGCGCCAACCAGGCGCTGGACCGTATCATCAACTTCTTCCCCGAAGAGCGCAGGCAGCAGCTGCTGATGGACCTGTCGCTGAACCTCAAGGGACTGATCTCGCAGCGGCTGATTCCTAAGAAAGAAGCCAAGGGGCGCGTGGTGGCGATCGAGATCCTGCTGAATTCTCCCTTGATCTCGGACCTGATCTTCAAGGGCGAGGTCCACGAGATCAAGGAGATCATGAAGAAGTCGCGCGAGCTGGGGATGCAGACTTTCGATCAGGCCTTGTTCGACCTGTACGAGGCGGACAAGATCACTTATGAGGATGCGCTGCGCAATGCGGACTCCGTCAACGACCTGCGGCTGAACATCAAGCTCAATAGCAAGCACGCGAAGAACCGGGACTTTTCGAGTGGGACCGAGAAGCTTGGATTGATCTAACGGTAACCCACGGTGGGTTGGCGGCAAGCCGCCAACCCTACCGATCGACTGTCGCCGCCGGGAATCGATCTAGAACCGCGACTCCAGCGTCACCCGCGCCATCGTGTGCCCTTCACTGAAACTGGTCCTGCGCAGCGTCCCGAATTCATCGGTATAGCGCGAATCCGATACCCCATCCTGACGCAGCAGGTTCGACGCCGCCAGCCGCAGCTGGTACTTCGGATTGAACTTCCACAGCGCATACACATCCAGATCGCGCCGCACGCTCTGGTAGCGCGACTGCTCCACATTGACCCGCACCGGGCCGCCGTCCTTGAACGCGAAGCTGGCGCCGGTACTGAGCTTGCCGTCGCGGGTCTTGTAGTCGATCCCGAGCGTCGCCGACAGCGGCACCTGCTGGTCCAGGCGGTTGTCCGGCCCCGGCACCGCGTCCACCTCGGACCAGTTGCGCGACACGCTCGCGCGCAGGTCGATCTCCGGCACGTCTTCCATGACTGCCGACAGCGGGAACTTCGCTTCCAGCTCCAGGCTGCGCGTGAGCGCGTCGCCGTCGTTGACCGGGGTCTGGATCCAGCGGCCGTCTTCCAGGATCAGGCCCTGGCGCGTGTAGTCCTCGATGCGGCGCACCGACACGCTGGCGCTCAGCAGCGCCTTCTCGGCCCACCAGTGCTCGTAGGCGGCGTCGATGCCGGTCGCCAGTTCCGGCTGCAGATCCGGATTGCCGCGGTAGTCGGGATCGGTCTGGCTGTTGTTCGGCGTCGTAAAGCGGCGCGGGATCAGGTTGCTCGCGGACGGCGCCTTGAAGGTGCGGGTCAGCGCCAGGCGCACCTGGTCACGGCTGTCCGGGATCTTGTACAGGGTCTGGGCCAGCGGCGAGAACACGCTGGCGCGGTTGGTGCTGGTTTCGAACGTATTGCCCTCGCTGGTCGTCTCCAGTCCTTCCCAACGCAGGCCGGCATACATCGACCACTGCTTGCTCACGTTCCACTCGTCCTGGATGTACAGCGCCAGGCGCTTGATGGTGGCGTCATACTCCTCGTTCGATATCAGCTCGCGCCCCGCCAGCGGCAACACCTCGACTTCGCCGCGCTCGTCCTCGCGCTGCGTGTAGCCGGCATCCCAGCCCATCGACAAGGAATGGTCTTTCTTCCACGGGGTCGTGTACTTGCCGACCATCGTCAGCCCGCGTTCGTCGGTCGCGCTCAGGACGGTGGAGTCGCGCGCCAGCCGATCCAGGTTGTAGTCGAACTCGCGCCAGTCGCCGCGGTTGCGCGTGCCGTTGGCGCCGAGCTTGAGGTCGAGCTTCGCCCCCTCTTCCAGGTTGTGCACCCAGTTCACGTCCGTGCGCAGCATCGTGTGGTTGCCCTCGTTGTGCATGTCGCGCACGTCGTACGGCGGCGGCGCGCCAAGCTCGGTCGTGGTCACCGCATCGCCCTGGTAGTCGTTGCGATTGTACGAGACCATCGTCTGCCAGCTGACCGTGTCGCCGTTCTCGAGCGTCCAGTTCAGGCGTGGCGTGAGGTTGAAGCCTTTCGGGCTGCCGCTGTCGTTCTGCTCGGTGCGGCGCAGCTGCGTCAGGCGGCCTTGCGGATCGATCTGCGTTTCCTCGTACGGTTGCGGACGGTCGAAGTTGAAGCGCCAGACGCTGGCGCCGAGCGAGTACGACAGCGCGTCGAGACGGTCCGACATGTTCAGGCTCGCGCTCGGGTTGCTGGCGTCCTCGCTCTTGCCGTAGCCGACCCGCAGTTCGCGCTGCGCCTTTCTCACCACCCGCTTGAGCACGATGTTGATGGTGCCGGCGATCGACTGGGTCGAAAACTCGGCGCTGGCCGCGCGCAGGATCTCGATCCGTTCGATGACGTCGGGCGACAGCTGGTCGATGTCGAAGCCGGCCGGGGCCCGCTCGCCATTGATCAGGATTTGCGTATAGCCGCTGCCCAGGCCGCGCATGCGGATTTCGCCCGCCCCGCGGCCGCCGCCACCGCCGACGGTGATGCCGGGCAGGCGCTTGAAGACGTCGAGCACGGAGGTGTCGCCGTAGCGCTTGATCTCTTCGTTCGAGACCACGATGCGGCTGGCGGTGTCGTCGCGCCGCGGGTCGTAGCTGTTGGCGTCGGCCTTGACCTCGACCTTCTGCATGGCATCCGGGCTGACCGGCGGCGGGTCGGATGGCGGGCTGACCTGGGCGGCGGCCGGCAGCGCAGCGAGGGTCAGCGCGATGAGCGTTGGTCGGAGCATGGGATCGGGAACGCAGTGGACAAAAGTCCCCGTATTCTGTCACAGCTTGTTCCACCGAAAGCCGCTTTGCCAGAATTATTCATCCGGCATATCGCCTGTACTGACAGACTGTATTTACCGCGGCCCCATGCCGCCGCCCGGTGGACCGAAGCCCGGCCCGCCCGGGCCACGCGGCCCGCGTCCGCCGACGAAGGTGCCGAAGCGGTACGACAGGCCGACGTAGACCAGGCGCCCGTCCTGGCGGCGCAGGCTGTATTCGCGCAGGGTGTCGGTTTCGGTGATCGACTCCGACTTCTGCGAATCGAAGACGTCGTTGACGTTGACGACCAGGCTCAGGGCCTGGCTCAGGTTGTGCCGGTAGTTCAGGTCCGCGGTGCGGGTCGGCTGGCGATAACCCTCGCCGAACAGCGTCTTGCCCTGGGCATTGAGCACCAGCTGCAGGCTGTTGGCCGGGTTGAACTGGTAATTGAAGCGCGCGCGGCCGGCGATCGAGGTTGCGCTGCGCTTGTCGTCGTTCACGCTGCCCAGCACCGATTGCTCCGAATAGCCGATATTGCCGCTGGCATTGATCGTCAGCTTGGACGTGGCGCGACCGCTGAAGGTGAATTCCAGTCCGCCCGAGCGGCTGGTGCCCGCGTTCTCGCGCGTGGTCAGCAGCACGGTGTCCGAAATGAAGTAGCGGCGCTCCGAGATCAGGTCGGTGTCGCGGCGCGCATACAGGCGCACATTGGTCTCGACGTTGCCAAGCTTGGTCTCGACGCCCAGCTCGAGCGAGTCGGACTCGGTCGGCATCAGGTCGGGATTGCCCGACGAGACGTTCGTTTCGTCGCGGTAGATCACGAAGGGATTCAGGTCCGAGGCGCCGGGACGGCGGATGCGGTGCGCATAGCTCAGGCGCAGCGCCGTGCTATCGGACAGGTCATAGGTGAGGAAGGCGCTGGGGATCGCTTCCAGATAGTGGTTGCCGGCCTTGATCCCGGTCGTGACCTGATCCATGTCGAGATCGGTGTATTCGGTGCGCAGGCCGCCCAGCACGCCCCACTTCTCGCCCAGGCGCATCTGGTAGGTGCCGTACAGCGCCAGCGTGGTGTCGACCAGCTCGAAGCGGTTGGTGCGCGCCGGGTTCACGGTTTCGAACAGTGTGCCCGGATCGACGTCGAGGAAGCGGGTGTCGATCACGCTGCTGTTGCGGATGACCTTGTAGCCCAGCTTGAGCACGCCGGCCTCGCCCGGGCGCTCGTAATCGCCGGTGAGGTCGATGATGCGGGTCTCGTTCAGGTTGTCCTGGCGGGTCAGCGGATCGGACGAATTGATCGGACGCACCGTGTAGTCGCTGGCGTAGCGGGTGTCGCCCTCGCCCCGGGTGCCGGACAGGCGCAGGTCGGTCTTGAAGATCTCGCCCGGCAGCTCGCCCTTGTGGTCGAGGCTCGCGCCCAGGCTGTAGCTACGGTTGTCGGTGTCGCGCACCGTGGATCGCAGGTAGTCGCTCTCGACCGCCCCGGATGCGTCGGTGCCGCGGTAGCGCTCGGACGACAGGCCATCCTGGCGGTTGGCGTTGAAGCTGGCCTTGAGCGACACCACGTCCTTTTCACCCAGGTTGTAGTTGAGCGAGCCGTTGAAGCCGGCCGACTCGGTGTCGTTCTCGCTGTATGAGCTCTGCACGCTGCTGGCCACGGCGCCGGTGGCCGGATCGATGCGGTCGCGCGTCGTCTCGCCGGTCGAACCGCGGCTGTCGCGGCGGCCGAACAGCGCGCCCTGCACGCTCAGGCGTCCGCCCGTGTAGCTGCCGAAGGTCGAGGCATTGAAGCGGCCCTCGGCGCCGGCGTTGGCGTTGACCACGCCGAAGCTGCCCGGCGTGCGCTCGCGCCGCATCACGAGGTTGATGATCGGCCCGCCGCCGCCTTCGTTGCCGAACTGCGCGCCGGGATTGTTGATCACCTCCACCGACTCGAGGTCGGCGGCCGGCAACGCGCCCAGGGCGGCGGCGCGGTTCTCACCCTGCATCATGGCGGACGGCTTGCCGTCGATGAGGATCTGCACATTGCTGCGGCCACGCAGGGTCACGTTGCCGTCCGGGTCGACCGCGACCGACGGCACCTTGTTCAGGGTATCGGCGATGGTGTCGTTGGTGGCGGCAGAATCGCTCTTGACGTCATAGGCCTGGCGGTCGATGCGGTTCGACGAGCGTACCGCGCTGACCGAGACCGTCGACTGGACCGGAACCTCGGCTTCCGGTACGGGGGTAGCTGGCGCAGGCGCGGCAGGTGCGGGGACCGCGGGAGGCTGCTGGACGCTGGCGCTGGCAGGGGCGAGCAGCGTGCCCGCCACGATCGGCGCGAGCAGCAAGACGGAAGAACGGTGACGTGGCATGACAACCCGGGATGCTGGACAATTGGACGAGCGTAATTGTCGCACGCGCTGTGCCCAAAATACGTTAAGAAATGCTAAGACGCAATAAAAGTCACCGCCATGATTCGTGCCGGAAGGTCGCGTCGGGATGCCGTGCACGTCGCGCCGCCTTCGCGTAAACTTGGCGATTCAACCACAAGGAGAACGCCATGACCGCCTACGATTTCAATGCCACCGCTCTCGACGGCCAGCCGGTCGACCTGGCACGCTATCGCGGCAAGGCGCTCCTGATCGTCAATACCGCCAGCGCCTGCGGCTTCACCCCGCAATACCAGGGCCTGGAGGAACTGCAGCAACGCTATGCGGACCAGGGCCTGGTGGTGCTCGGCTTCCCGTGCAACCAGTTCGGCCGCCAGGAGCCGGGCAGCGAGGCCGAGATCGGCGCCTTCTGCGAAAAGAACTACGGCGTCACCTTCCCGATGTTCGCCAAGATCGATGTCAACGGCGACGACGCCCACCCGCTGTTCCGTTTCCTGAAGGGCGAGGCGCCGGGCGTGCTCGGCACCGAGGGGATCAAGTGGAACTTCACCAAGTTCCTGGTGAACAAGGAAGGAGCGGTGGTCAAGCGCTACGCGCCGGCCACCAAGCCGGAAGAACTGAAGGGCGATATCGAGAAGCTGCTGGCGTAGCCGACCAGGTGCGGCCCGAATGGGCTGTCATCCTTGTCGTTGTCGCCGCGGCGTCAACGCGCGCGCGTCGCGTTCCCACGGCAGGTTCAGCTGCCGGATGACCTCTCTGGCCAAGCGCTCGGAGCCGACATGCGAGACGTGGTTGTTATCGATGAACAGCAGCCTGCCGTTTGCATCGTGCGATGAGCAACTGTTGCTGTCGCAGAACAGCTGCAATCCATCGATGACCTTTGCGTACGCATGCGCCTCGGCCAGCAGGTCAGTCTGGTTGATTCGCAGAGCAGCATGTTTCCTGCTCACTTTTTGGACCGTCGCACTGGTGTCGCCGCCGGTTGCGGCGAAGCGGCGAATAGCATAGTCGGCCACGAACTCGGGAAATTTCGGCGTATCGCCAATGAACACGACCTTCTTCCCCGCCTCCTCGAATTTTTCCAGCGTATCGACAATGCGGCGCTTCGTGCGCGTGTGCTCGGCAGGCACGCCATCGATCACATACTCGTCGTGTGGTTTGCTGCCGAGCAGTGCGGAAAAGGCGCCGATCCAGACTACGGTCTGGATGGCATCCTGACGCAGCAGCTGATCGACGAATTGTCGATGACGCGATTCGACACAATTGAATTCCACACCCTTGCGCGTGCGCCATGCACCTTCGACAGGGATGCACCCGTCGCTGAGCACGACATAGAAGGACTGGCCCGACTGACGCAACTCCCGGTCCAGGCCGTGCATCAGGGCGCCTGCATACGAGTCACCCCACAGCACACCGTCGGGTTGGCTCGAGGGGTGGCCGATAATGCATACCTGAGGGCCAAGTGGAGAATCGATCCTGTTCTTCTCGCATAGGCGGTTCCCGCTTCCCAGTTCCTCCTGGGTGGCAAAAGCGTGTTCGATCCCGTCCCATTTTTCTCGCTCGCGAAATCCGTTGGACTGGTAACCGGCGAGTCCGATGCACAGGAAAATGGTCATGCCGACCGCCGAAAACGCGAAGACATGCTGCCTTCCGATACGCTTTCGGTCCCTGAATGGCGTTTCGACGAAGCGCCAGCTCAAATATCCCAGAACGATCGAGGCAAGGGAAAGTGCCGTAAACGTCAGCAATCCGGGATCGTTCGCACTACGTTGTCGCGCCAGCGCAAACAGGGGCTGGTGCCAGAGATAGGTGCTGTAGCTCACCAAGCCGATACCTACCATGGCCTTGCGTGTCAGGAGCCATCCGACCAGGGTGGCTGGCCGGCAGAACAAGATGATCAGCGCCGTCCCCATCGTTGGCGCAAGCGTGTACACGCTCGGAAAAGGCGTCTGGGCATCGTAGATGAAGATACTGGCGCCGATCAGCAGCAGGCCCGCCAGTCCAAGGCATTCAGACCACGCCTTCGACACGTTCCTCCGATCGTTCTTTCCCATATAGATTGCGGCAAGTGCGCCGATACCCAGTTCCCATCCCCGTGTCGGCAGCAGATAGAACGATGCGTCCGGCGCGGCCGGCGTGACGAACTGCGCCAGCATCAGGCTTGCGATAACCAGCAGGAGCACCAATGCCGACACGTTACGCCTGCCCAGGCGCCACGCGAAGAAAAGGAAGATCGGAAACAGGACGTAATACTGCTCTTCGACGGCGAGGCTCCATGTATGGAGCAGCGGTTTGCTCTCGACGGCGGTATCGAAATAGCCACTGGTTTGCCAGAACAAGATGTTCGATGCGAACACCATCACGGCGACAATACTTTTCGAAAAATCCTTGAACTCGGATGGAATCAACCACATCCAGGCGAACGGGAGCGTTGCCGCCATCACGAAGAACAGTGCGGGAAGGATACGTCTGGCGCGCCGCTCGTAGAAATTGACGATGCTGAACCTGCCCTGCTCCATCTCGGACAGAATGATGGAGGTGATCAGGTAACCGCTGATGACAAAGAAGATGTCGACACCGACGAAGCCGCCGCTGAACGCCGAGTAGCCGGCATGGAACAGGATGACAGGAAGCACGGCGATGGCTCGCAAGCCATCGATCTCGGCACGATAATGCATGATAAGCGACTATTTTTCAGGATTGGACAGGCCGCACCCCGGAATCGCGGTCGCGATGCTCAAGGGCGATGGTACCTCTGTGCATACAAACTACTCGGCACTCGAGTTTCCCGAATGTTAATCGCTGAGATATTTACGGTCGAGCCATATTATTATCTTGTTGCAATTTAATCACTGTCTCAATAGCGTGTCGTCGCAGGGGCGGATATCGAGAAACTGCTGCCGCAGTTGTTTATCGGAGCCGCGACCGCACCGCCTCGAGCATGCGTACGGACTCCACCGGATTCGTGTCGCTGCGCCGCTTCATGACCAGGCGTGGGTGGCCCGGCGCCGCGCAAGTCAATGTCGGGCCAGCCGCTTCGAATGAACAGGTGATGACCATGCGCCTGGCCTTTTCTTCTTCCCGCGGATCAAGCGCAATTGGACGGGCCGTCAGCGTATCGCCCTCGACTATCGCACGCAGCGGAAACCCGGCGATTGCCCGCAATCCAGGCTTTCCGTCGTCCTTGCCGTCAATGCGTCTGGCAGGCGGCGCCGAGCCAACCATAATGCCCAAGCCATCCGGCTGCAGATTAATTTCCACCTGCCCAGTTTCGCCGGCAAACAGCGTCTCGGCCGTATCCCAGGTGCCCGTCAGGCACGACGGGAGGAAGTCGGTCGCAGAGGCCGCAACGGCGAGAAGAACATGCATGCCAGCAGCGCCGTCCGCGTGCCCGGCGTAGGCGAGCGCAATGAATGACGTTCCATTCGCCCCCTTTTTCTATTTCAGCGCTCAAGGCGCCAGCACCATCACCTCATCGTCCGGCCCCGGCTCGCACGCCGCGCCAAGCGGCTCCCAGCCGCGCCGCACGACGATGCGGCCCTCGTCGTGGCAGATCTCCACGCGTTGCGTCTGCGGCGCGCGCTGGCGCACGAAGGCTTCGATCGAGGCCGGCACGCTCACCTGCAGCGCGAGGGCGTGCAGGTCGTCCACCGGATGGTCGTCCACATGCACCAGCGGCACGAACTGCCCGGCGAACATCAGCAAGTGTCCCGGCACCCTGACCGGCCCGGCGACATAGCCCTGCGCGCGCAGCCAGTCCTGCGCCCGCTCGCGCACCTGTCCTGCCTGCCCGGCGCCGTGTCCCGATACGCCGCCCCAGGCGCCCGCCAGCAGCTCGGCCACCCACTGGTTGCAGTTCTGGTAATCGGTGCCGAAAGCATAGGCGTTGGCGCTGTACTTCCCCGCCAGCAGCGCCAGCGCCAGCCGCTTGTCGCGCGCGGCGCGTTCGAGCTGCGCGCTGTCCTGCTCGGGCAGGAACAGCAGCGACACATGGCCGCTGGATGGCGCATCGGCGCCAAGCGCGAAGCCCGAGATGCCCTGGTCGAACAGGTGCGGACGGGCGTCGTCGCAGGCATAGTACAGCTGGCGCACGGCCCAGGCGCCGTCGGCATCGTCCCTCAGGGCGACGCCGGCATGCGAATACAGCAGGCCGAAGCGGCTCAGGTCCACGCCGGCGCGGGAAATCAGGGCGACCTTGCCGCCCGAGCGTTCGAGCTCTTGCCGGACCACGCCGGCAAAGCGCAGCACGCGGTCCTGTTCGAGCGCGGTGATGTCGCTCTCGCGCTCGCAGAAGGTCGGCAGGCCGGCCCAGGCCGCGCCGCTGAAGGTGGCGCAGAGGCCGAGCGCCAGCGCGGCGGTCGCCCTGCGCAGCCGCATCAGATGACGACTTTGCGCGACGCCAGGTCGCGCTGCCAGTCGTCCTGCAGCGCCAGGAAGAACGGACGCTGGGTGTCGGCGTGGGCGAATTCGTAGCCATAGACGCGCTCGTTCACGCGCACCACGTCGCCGGCATTGACCTGGCGCTGGACCATGGCGCGGTTCGGCACGTCGAGGAAGAAGGTGCGGGCCTGGCCGGCTTCGGCGCGCAGGGTCAGGCGGGTGGTGTCGGGCTTGTTCGGGGCCTGCGCGATGTCGATCACGCGGTAGTCGCCGGCCGCCACCTTGTTGTCGCCGCTCGAGCTGGTGCTCGAATCGCTGATCGAATCCGAAATGCTGGCCGACGACGCCGAGCCGGCGCTGGAGGCCGACGAGGCGAAACTTTCGGCCTGGACCGGGATGGCGCAGGCGATCGCGAACAGGCCCAGGCACATGGAACGTGAAAAGATTGGCAAGGTCATAAGAGGCTTTCGTTGTCGAGCAAAACGCTCACATGGTACAAGCCCTTGCACTTGAACACCATAGCGCCGTCGTAACCTCTTGTGACAAGCGCACGGATTCGTCGTCAGCGCGTCTGGATGCGCGCCACGCCGTGGATGGTGCAGCCGCGGCTGACGTTGTCGAGGAAGCGGATCGCCTCGGTCATCGAGACGCCCGGCGGCAGCAGGCCGCCCAGCGCGGCGTTCTCGTTCAATTGGTCGAGGCCGTAGGCGATGGCGCGCGAGACGTCGCGCGCCATGCGGCCGTCGCTGTTGTACAGCGCGTCGTAGACGCCGGCGGCTTCCCAGACCGGGACCAGGCCGGGGCTGCTGCTGTCTTCGAAGACCACGGCGGCCGGGCCGCCCTCGTCGTCGCGCACGAGTTGGAAGGTGAAGCTCAAGATCGTTCCTGTAAATTGCCACTGGTTCCCGCCGATTGACGGGTTCGGCGCGATCCTAACACGGCCAGGAAATCGGCGTTGCGCCCGCGCGCGCAATCAGCGCAACGCCCGCTCGAGCAGCTCGACCCAGTGCGTCACCGGCTTGTCCGTGCCCGACTGCAGGTGCGTCAGGCAACCAATGTTCGCCGACACGATCTCCTCCGCGCCGGTCGCATCCAGGCTGGCCAGCTTGCGGTCGCGCAGCGCGTGCGCGATCTCCGGCTGCAGCACCGAATAGGCGCCGGCCGAGCCGCAGCACAGGTGGTTGTCGGCGCACAGCACCACGTCCACGCCGGCCGCGTGCAGCACGGTTTCCACCTTGCCGCGGATTTGCTGGCCATGCTGCAGGGTGCACGGCGGGTGATAAGCCACGCGTGGCGTGCCCTTCCCCTGCGCCCGCGTCCTGATCTGCTCCTCGAATTGCGGCAGGATCTCGGACAGGTCGCGCGTCAGCTCGCTGATGCGGCGCGCCTTGTCGGCGTAATCCGGATCGTGCGCCAGCAGGTGGCCGTATTCCTTGACCGTGACGCCGCAGCCGGAGGCGGTCATCACGATCGCCTCGACCGCGCCCTGTTCCACGTACGGCCACCAGGCGTCGACGTTGCGCCGCATGTCGTCCAGGCCGCCGTCCTGGTCGTTCATGTGGTAGCGCAGCGCGCCGCAACAGCCGGCCTTGGGCGCCACGAGCAGCTGCACGCCGAGAGAATCGAGCACGCGCGCGGTGGCAGCGTTGATGTTCGGCGCCATCGCCGGCTGCACGCAGCCGTCCAGCAGCAGCATCTTGCGCGCGTGAACCCGGGTCGGCCAGCGGCCGGCGGCGCGCGCCGGCCGCAGCTTGTCCTGCAGAGCGGCCGGCAACAGCGGCCGCAGCGCCTGCCCCGCCCTGAAGGCCGGCCTGAACACGCCGGCGCGCGGCAGGCATTCCTTGAGCGTGGTGCGCTTGATCCTTTCATTCAAGGGACGCGGCACGCGCTCGTCGACCAGCTTGCGGCCGATGTCGACCAGGCGGCCATACTTGACGCCGGACGGACAGGTGGTCTCGCAGTTGCGGCAGGTGAGACAGCGGTCCAGGTGGAGCTGGGTCTTGCGGGTCGGCTGCGCGCCTTCAAGCACCTGCTTGATCAGGTAGATGCGTCCGCGCGGGCCATCGAGCTCGTCGCCCAGCAGTTGATAGGTCGGACAGGTGGCGGTGCAGAAGCCGCAGTGCACGCAGGCGCGCAGGATCGCCTCGGCTTCCGCGCCTTCGCGCGTGCCCTTGATGAAGTCGGCCAGTAGGGTTTGCATGGGTCAGGCGCTTTCGGGATACAGGCGGCCCGGGTTGAAGATGTGGGCGGGATCGAAGGCATCCTTCATGCGCGCATGGATGCGCGCCAGCGCCGGCGCCAGCGGCTGGAACACGCCGATCTCCTTGTCGCCGCCACGGAACAGGGCCGCATGGCCGCCGCAGGCTTGCGCCGTGCGCCGGACCGTGTCGGCCGTGGCGGCATCGCCACCGGTGCGCAGCCAGCGCTGGGCGCCGCCCCACTCGATCAGCTGGTCGCCGCCGAGCACCAGCGCGCCGGTGGTCGACGGCACCGACAGGCGCCACAGGGGTTCGCTCCCTGTGAAGAAGGCATGACGCTGTTCGCGCAGGTCGGTCCAGAACGCCGCCGCATCCGGATGCGGCACCGCTTCGCCGCCCAGCAGCCGCATCGCGGCGTCGACCGCCGCCTCGGCGCCGGACAGGCGCAGCGCCAGCTGGCCGCCGCACCAGGCGCTGCCCGACAGCGGCAAGGGCTGGCCGCCCCATTCGTTCAGGCGGCGGATGGCGTCGATCTCGCTCATCTCGAAGCGCAGCGTGGCCTCGGAAAAGGGCCGCGGCAGCACCTTCAAGGACACTTCCAGCAGCAGGCCGAGCGTTCCCATCGAACCGGCCAGCATGCGCGAGACGTCGTAGCCGGCCACGTTCTTCATCACCTTGCCGCCGAACGCCAGCACGTCGCCCTTCCCGTCCAGCAGCCTGACGCCCAGCACGAAGTCGCGCGTGGCGCCGCTGCTGGCGCGCCGCGGACCGGACAAGCCCGCCGCAACCGTGCCGCCCACGGTGGCATTGGCGCCAAAATGCGGCGGCTCGAAGGCCAGCATCTGATTGTGCCGGGCGAGCAGCGCCTCGATCTCGGCCAGCGGCGTGCCGCAGCGCGCCGTGATCACGAGTTCGGTCGGCTCGTAGTCGACGATGCCGGCGTGGTCGCGGGTGTCGAGACCCGCGCCCTGTGGCGCGCCGCCATACCAGTCCTTGCTGCCGCCGCCGCGGATGCACAGCGGCTGGCGATCACTCGCCGCGGCGCGCACCCGTTCCTGGAATCGTTCGATCGTTCCCATATCGGTTCTCGTTCAAAAACGCGGCAGGTCCGGGAACGGAACCTCGCCGTGGTGCACGTGCAGCTTGCCGAATTCGGCGCAGCGGTGCGGGGTCGGGATCGCCTTGTCCGGATTGAGCAGCGCGACCGGGTCGAAGGCGTGCTTGACCGCGAAGAAGGCGTCGAGTTCCTTGCGGCCGAATTGCACGCACATGGAGTCGATCTTTTCCATGCCCACGCCATGCTCGCCGGTGATGGTGCCGCCCACTTCGACGCACAGCGCCAGGATCGCCGCCCCGAAGGCTTCGGCGCGCTCGAATTCGCCGGGCGCGCTGGCGTCGAACAGGATCAGCGGATGCATATTGCCGTCGCCGGCGTGGAACACGTTCGAGCAGCGCAGGCCGTAGGTTTGCTCCATCGCCGCGATGCCGGCCAGCACCCGCGCCAGCTGCTTGCGCGGGATGGTGCCGTCCATGCAGTAGTAATCTGGCGAGATGCGGCCCGCCGCCGGGAAGGCGTTCTTGCGGCCGGACCAGAAGCGCACCCGCTCCGCTTCGCTCTGCGACACCGCGATCGCGGTCGCGCCGGCGCGCGCGAGCACCGCGCTCATGCGCGCGATTTCTTCGGCCACCTCGAGCGCCGTGCCGTCGGCCTCGCACAGCAGGATGGCGGCGGCGTCGAGGTCGTAGCCGGCCTGCACGAAGGGCTCGACCATGCGCACCGAGGTGCGGTCCATCATCTCGAGGCCGGCCGGGATGATGCCGGCCGCGATCACGTCGGCCACCGCATTGCCGGCCGTGACCACATCGCTGAACGACGCCATGATGACCTGGGCCAGCGCCGGCTTCGGCACCAGCTTCACGGTCACCTCGGTGACGATGCCCAGCATGCCTTCGGAACCGATGAACACCGCCAGCAAATCCAGGCCTGGCGCATCGAGCGCTGCGCCGCCCAGTTCGATGATATCGCCCTCGATGGTGGCGACCCGCACCCGCAGCACATTGTGCACCGTCAGGCCATATTTGAGGCAGTGCACGCCGCCCGAGTTCTCGGCCACGTTGCCGCCGATGGTGCAGGCGATCTGCGACGACGGGTCGGGCGCGTAGTACAGGCCGAACTGGGCGGCGGCTTCGGAGATCGCCAGGTTGCGCACACCAGGCTGGACGACGGCGGTGCGCGCCAGCGGGTCGACGCGCTTGATCTGGCTCATGCGCGCAGTGGACAGCACGACGCCGTCGCGGATCGGCAGCGCGCCGCCCGACAGCCCGGTGCCGGCGCCGCGCGGCACGATCGGCGCCTGCAATTCGCGGCAGACGTCGAGGATGGCCAGCACCTGCGCCTCGTCGGTCGGCAGGGTCACGACCAGCGGCAGCTGGCGGTAGGCGGCCAGGCCGTCGCATTCATAGGGCCGGGTGTCTTCGGGGTCGGACAGGACAGCGCCCGCCGGCAGGCGCGCGCGCAGGGCCGCCGCCACCTGATTGCGCCGCTCGGTGGGGTCATGCGTGGCGACTGGGCCTGGATGGGAGACGAGGTCGTGCATGCTTCGATTGTAAGCACAATTACCACGTTTTGTCGTATGCTCGTCCCATCGTTTTTTCTCACCAACGCATAAGGCAACATCATGGGCAACCGCCTCTCGAAAATCGCGACCCGCACCGGCGACGATGGCAGCACCGGCCTGGGCGACGGCAGCCGCACCGGCAAGGACAGCGCGCGCATCCACGCGCTGGGCGAAGTCGACGAGCTCAACTCCTTCGTTGGCCTGCTGCTGTGCGAAGACATGCCGGCTGCATTGCGCGAAGAGCTGGTCTCGATCCAGCACGACCTGTTCGACCTGGGCGGCGAGCTGTGCATCCCCGGCTACCAGATGATCAAGGAAGAACACGTGGCGCGCCTGGACGGCCTGCTCGAGAAATACAACGCCGACCTGCCGGTCCTGAAGGAATTCATCCTCCCGGCCGGCTCGCGCGCGGCCTCCACCGCCCATGTCTGCCGCACCGTGTGCCGGCGCGCCGAGCGCGCCATCGTGGCCCTGTCGAAGGCGGAGCAGATCCACGCCCACCCGCGCCAGTACGTCAACCGCCTGTCCGACCTGATGTTCGTGCTGGCGCGCGTGCTGAACCGCCATGCCGGCGGCAGCGACGTGCTGTGGCAGCACGAACGCAAGCGGGGCTGATCCATGGACGACAAGGTGATGGATGACTTCATCGGCGTCTATGACGACGCGCTCAGCGCGCAGCAGTGCGACGCCCTGCTGGCGCGCTTCGAGGCCAGCGACAAGGTCGTGCGCGGGCGCACCGGCAACGGCGTCGACGTCGACAAGAAGGACAGCTACGACATCACCATCAACCTGCACCGCGAGTGGGACGACGTCACCCAGTTGCTGCTCGAGACGATGACGCGCCACCTGGTGCAGTACGTCGACCGCTACCGCATGCTGCTGATGGGGTCCCTGTCGCCGACCCTGGAGCATCCGCAGACCGGCACGCCGACGGTGCTATCGATGGACAACTTCGAGGAAGTGGGCCGCCCATATATCGAAGACCTGGTGCGCGTGCTGTACCGCCCCGGCACCATCAACCTGCAGAAGTACCGGCAGAATAGCGGCGGCTACCACCACTGGCACTCCGAGATCTATCCGCAGAACGCCAGCTGCGATTCGCTGCACCGCGTGCTGTTGTGGATGTTCTATCTCAACGACGTGGACGATGGCGGCGAGACCGAGTTCCTGTACCAGGGCCGCAAGATCGCGCCAAAAAAGGGGCGGCTGGTGATCGCGCCGGCGGGCTTTACCCATACCCACCGCGGCAATGTGGCCAGGAGCGGCGACAAGTACATCGCTACTTCCTGGATCCTGTACCAGCGCGCCGAGGCCTTGTTCGGGCAGCCGGGATAAAAAAACCGCTTTCTACGGAAAGCGGTTTTTCTTTCGTGCCTGCGCGTATCGCGCAATCAGCCGTTATTCACCACCAGCCGCGGCTCGCCCTGCGCCACCAGACGCGCGCGGATCGATGCTGCGATGCCCTTGGCATCCAGGCCCACCGACGCCAGCAGCGCTTGCGGATCGCCCTGGTCGATGAAGTTGTCGGGCAGGCCCAGGTTCAGCACCGGCTTGGCGATGCCGGCGGCGGCCAGCGCTTCCATCACGGCGGCGCCGGCGCCACCCATGATGCAGCCCTCTTCCACGGTCACCAGGAACTCGTGCTCTTGCGCCAGGCGCTTGACCAGTTCGACGTCGAGCGGCTTCACGAAGCGCATATTGGCCACCGTCGCATCGAGTTCGTCGCCCGCCTTCAGGCTCGGCGCCACCATCGAGCCGAAGGCCAGGATCGCGACGCCCTTGCCGGTGCGGCGCACCTCGCCCTTGCCGATCTCGATCGAGCTCAAGGCCTCGACGATCGGAGCGCCGACGCCGGCGCCGCGCGGATAGCGCACCGCGGCCGGGCCGGGATAGTGGTAGGCGGTGGTCAGCATCTGGCGGCACTCGTTCTCGTCCGACGCGGCCATCACGACCATGTTCGGGATGCAGCGCAGGTAGGCCAGGTCGTAGTTGCCGGCGTGGGTCGCGCCGTCGGCGCCCACCAGGCCCGCGCGGTCGAGCGCGAAGGTCACGTCCAGGTTCTGCAGCGCCACGTCGTGGATCAGCTGGTCGTAGGCGCGTTGCAGGAAGGTCGAATAGATCGCGACCACGGGCTTGAGGCCCTCGGTGGCGATGCCGGCGCCGAAGGTCACCGAGTGCTGCTCGGCGATGCCGACGTCGAAGTAGCGCTGCGGGTATTCCTGGTGGAAGCGCACCATGCCCGAGCCTTCGCGCATGGCCGGCGTGATGCCGACCAGGCGCTTATCGGCGGCGGCCATGTCGCACAACCAGTTGCCGAATACCTCGGTATACGTGATCTTGCTCGGCGCGGTGGACGGCTTGATGCCCTCGAGGTGGTTGAACTTGCCGGTCCCGTGGTACAGGATCGGCTCGGCCTCGGCCAGCTTGTAGCCCTGGCCCTTCTTGGTCACCACGTGCAGGAATTGCGGGCCCTTGAGCTTCTTGATGTTTTCCAGCGTCGGGATCAGCGAATCGAGGTCGTGGCCGTCGATCGGGCCGATGTAATTGAAGCCGAACTCCTCGAACATCGTGGCCGGGACCACCATGCCCTTGGCGTGTTCTTCGAGCTTGCGCGCGAGATCCAGCACCGGCGCCGGCAGCACGCTCTTGCCCACGTTCTTGGCGGCGGCGTAGAACTGGCCCGACAGCAGGCGCGCCAGGTAGCGGTTCAGGGCGCCCACCGGCGGCGAGATCGACATGTCGTTGTCGTTCAGGATGACCAGCAGGTTGACGTCGTCCTCGACGCCCGCGTTGTTCAGCGCCTCGAACGCCATGCCGGCGGTCATGGAGCCGTCGCCGATGACGGCGATCGCATGGCGGTCCTCGCCCTTGATCCTGGCCGCGGTGGCCATGCCCAGCGCCGCCGAGATCGAGGTCGACGAGTGGGCGGTGCCGAAGGTGTCGTACTCGCTCTCGTCGCGCTTCGGGAAGCCCGACAGGCCGTTCAGCTGGCGCAAGGTGGGCATGCGGCCGCGCCGGCCGGTGAGGATCTTGTGCGAATAGGTCTGGTGGCCGACGTCCCACACGATGCGGTCGCGCGGCGTGTCGTACACATAGTGCAGCGCGATCGTCAGCTCCACCGTGCCAAGGTTGGACGACAGGTGGCCGCCGGTCTTGGACACCGACTCGAGCAGGAACTGGCGCAGCTCGTGCGCCAGCGGGGTGAGCTGGGTGCGCGGCAGCTTGCGCAGGTCGGATGGGTCGTTGATTTTTTCTAGCAGGTTCATTTAGGCCTTCCGCTGCACGATCAGGTCTGCCAGTTCGCGCAGACGCTGTGCTTTGTCTCCAAATGGCGCCAGCGCTTCGTGCGCGTCACGCCGCAGTTGTTCGGCCAGCGCGCGCGATGGCTCCAGGCCGAGGATCGACACATAGGTCGGTTTGTTGTCGGCCGCGTCCTTGCCGGCGGTCTTGCCCAGCGTGGCCGAATCGGCGGTGGCGTCGAGCACATCGTCGACCACCTGGAACGCCAGGCCTACAGCGGCGGAATACGCGTCCAGCGCTTCGAGTTCGTGCGTTGCCAGGTCGCGCCCGGCGAGCGCGCCGAGCAGCACCGACACGCGCAGCATGGCGCCGGTCTTCAATTGGTGCATGAGCTCGAGCTGTTCGCGGGTGAGCGACAGGCCGACGCTATCGAGGTCGATCGCCTGGCCGCCGCACATCCCGTTCGAGCCGGCGGCCTGCGCCAGCAGGCGCACCATCGTCAACTGGCGCGCCGGCGGCACCGCCGCGGCATCAAGGCTGGCCACCACCTCGAAGGCTTGCGCCTGCAGGGTGTCGCCGACCAGCAGCGCGGTCGCTTCGTCATAGGCCACGTGCACCGTCGGCTTGCCGCGGCGCAGGGCGTCGTCGTCCATGCACGGCATGTCGTCGTGCACCAGCGAATACACGTGGATCATCTCGACCGCGCTCGCGACCCGGGCCAGCGCCGCGGGGTCGGCGTCAAACAGCGCGCCGGCGGCATACGCCAGCAGCGGGCGCACGCGCTTGCCGCCGCCGAGCGTGGTGTAGCGCATCGCCTCGTGCAGCTTGTGCGGCACCCGGTCGGCGGGCGGCAGGAAGGCGTCAAGCGCTTCCTCGACCCTGGCCTGGACGTCGCGGGTCCAGGCGCTGAAATCCTGCACCGTCATTGCGTGACCTCGTCGTCGCTGAATGGCTTGAGCATGTCGCCCTCGAGCACCTTGACCTGGGACTCGACTTTTTCGAGCTGGGCGGCGCAATACTTGACCAGTTCGGAGCCGCGCGCATAGGCCGCGACCGAGGCTTCCAGCGGCAAGGCGCCGGATTCCATCTGTGTCACGAGCTGGGCCAGTTCGGCCATCGCCTGCTCGAAGGATTGCGGAGGCGCCGCGGCTGCTGCCGGCGCGCTGTCCGCTGTCATATTCTTTGCCATAAGTCGGTTTCGTGAAGGCGCCCAGTTGTGCGCCGTGGGTCAGTCCAATCGCGTATTTTAGATCAATCCCACCCCACGGGGGGCGCACATTGCAGCATTCACAACTGGCAGGTGCGTCAGGAATCCGGCCGACGCCCTTTATTTGTCCCCTCCCTGCCCCTGTTCCAATATGAAAACCATGCCTCATCGGCAACACATCAAGCGCCGCGCACCACAATCTCGCGCCGGCCCAAGACGGTAGAGCCTGTTACGCAGTATAATCTCCGGTTCTGTCCGAAATACCGTATTCCTCTACTTAAATACTGGTCTTTGGATTCTTTCTCTTCTTTGGAAGCTACCTTAAAGGGGGGTTGGGATGTCCGATCTGGCTACCCACGCCAAGCTGGCGCGCTCGAACGCACAGCTTCCGGTAAATGTTTATTTTGACGACGCGCTCCTCAAGCGCGAGATGCAGCAACTGTTCCACAATGGCCCGCGCTACATCGGCCATGAATTGATGGTGCCGGAAACCGGAGACTTCGCGACGCTCGCCTCCGAACACGAAGGCCGCATGCTGGTGCGTAACGCGGGCGGCATCGAAGTGCTTTCCAACGTCTGCCGCCACCGCCAGGCGCTGATGTTCAATGGCCGCGGCAACGCGAAGAACATCGTGTGCCCGCTGCACCGCTGGACCTATGACCTGAAAGGCGAATTGATCGGCGCACCGCATTTCGCGGACACGCCGTGCCTGAACCTGTCGAAAACCCCGCTGCAGAACTGGAACGGCCTGCTGTTCGAACAGAACGGCTACAACGTGATGGAAAAGCTCGGCAAGCTGTCGGTGACGAAAGACCTCGACTTCTCGGGCTATATGTTCGACCACGTCGAGATCCACGAGTGCGACTACAACTGGAAGACCTTCATCGAGGTCTACCTGGAGGATTACCACGTCGAGCCGTTCCACCCGGGCCTGGGCAACTTCGTCTCGTGCGACGACCTGAAATGGGAATTCGGCAGCGACTACAGCGTGCAGACCGTGGGCGTGAACCGCGCGCTGCAGAAGGCCGGCTCGCCGGCCTATAAACGCTGGCAGGAGCAGGTCCTGAAGTTCAACAACGGCCAGCCACCGAAGTACGGCGCGATCTGGCTGACGCTGTACCCGAACATCATGGTCGAGTGGTATCCGAACGTGCTGGTGGTGTCGACCCTGTGGCCGGACGGCCCGCAGAAGACCCGCAACGTGGTCGAGTTCTACTACCCCGAAGAGATCGTGCTGTTCGAGCGCGAATTCGTCGAGGCCGAGCGCGCCGCCTATATGGAAACGGCGGTCGAGGACGACGAGATCGGCCTGCGCATGGACGCCGGCCGCAAGATCCTGCTGGCGCGCGGCGTCAACGAGGTCGGTCCGTACCAGTCGCCCATGGAAGACGGCATGCAGCACTTCCATGAGTGGTATCGCAGCAGGATCGCGTTGTAACCTTCAAGTCGTAAAACCGGCGCCGCACCCCGGCGCCCGGACCGCGCGGCGGCGATGCCGCATGGTCCTTCACTGGAAATCCGATGGCTTCCCTCTGGATGTTGTACGCCAGCTTCGCGTTCGCCGCCATGGGCGCGGGCGTGAAGCTGGCTTCCGAGTTCTATTCCACCTCCGAACTCCTGATGTACCGGGGCCTGATCGGCACCCTCATCCTGCTGTTCATGGTGCGCCGCCAGGGCGGCACCTTCAAGACGGATTTCGGCAAGGCCCACCTGTGGCGCAGCCTGGTCGGCGTGACCTCGCTGTGGCTGTGGTTCTTCGCGATCGGCCGCCTGCCGCTGGCCACGGCGATGACGCTCAACTACATGGCGCCGATCTGGATCGCGGCCGGGATGTTCGTCATGGGCTGGTGGACCAAGACCAAGCATGCCGAGTGGCCGCTGGTGGTGGCGATCGCCTCCAGCTTCTTCGGCGTGACCATGGTGCTGCAGCCGGCGGTCGAGAGCAACCAGTGGCTGGGCGGCCTGGCCGGCGTGTGCTCGTCGATGATCTCGGCCATGGCCTATATGCAGGTGCGCAAGCTCGGCCAACTGGGCGAACCCGAATACCGCGTGGTGTTCTACTTCTCGCTGACCACGACCCTGGTCGGCCTCGCCGCCACACTGGCCGGCGACGGCCCGCAAGGCGCCCTGTTCCATGGGCACACGGCCTACGGCTTCCTGCTGCTGCTGGGAATCGGCGGCGCCGCCCTGATCGCCCAGATGTGCATGACCCGCGCCTACCGCGTGGGCAAGGTGCTGGTGGTGGCCAACCTGCAGTACACCGGCATCGTGTTTTCCACCCTGTGGGGCCTGATCCTGTGGGGCGACGCCTTCGACTGGCACGTGTGGCTGGGCATCGGCGTGATCCTGCTCTCGGGACTGGCCGCGACGTTCTACAATACCCGCAAGACGGCGCGCGGCGCCGTCGTCAAGGACCAGGACCCCGTGGTCAGCGAATCGTAGAAGGAGACTTAACGCCATGTTCAAGACCCTGATTTCGGCCAGCCAGCTGGCCGCCCATATCGACGACCCGAAATGGGTGGTGGTGGACTGCCGCCACGACCTGGTGAACCTCGCCGCCGGCCGTGACGGCTATGCCGCCGGCCACCTGCCGAACGCGGTGTTCGCCGACATCGAGACCGTGCTGTCGGGCGCCAAGCGCGGGCCTGACGGCGTGTTCCTCGGCCGCCATCCGCTGCCCGAGAAGGAAGCGCTGGCGCAGGCCCTGCAGGCTTTCGGCATTGATGACGACACGCAAGTGGTCGCCTACGACGCCCACGGCGGCATGTTCGCGGCGCGCCTGTGGTGGCTGCTGCGCTGGCTGGGCCACGAGGCGGTGGCGGTGCTCGACGGCGGCATGGCGGCCTGGCAGGCGCTGGGCCAGCCCTTGTCGACCGAGACGCCCGCCAGGCCGCGCGGCAGCTTGAGCGTGCGTGCGCCCTTCGTGCCGACCGTGACGGTGCGCGAAGTGATGGACAACCTGGAAAGCGGCCAGCGCATCGTGATCGACGCCCGCGCGGCCGACCGCTTCCGCGGCGAGAACGAAACGATCGACCCGGTGGGCGGCCACATCCCGGGCGCGAAGAACCGCTTCTTCAAGGACAACCTGCAGGCGGACGGCCGCTTCAAGGCCCCGGAAGACCTGCGCGCGGAGTTCGGCGCCCTGGTCGACGATCCGCAGCGCGCCATCATGCAGTGCGGATCGGGCGTGACCGCCTGCCACAACCTGCTGGCGCTGGAAGTGGCGGGCCTGCCGGGCGCCAGCCTGTATCCGGGATCGTGGAGCGAGTGGGTGGGCGACGCCTCGCGGCCGGTCGCGAAAGGCGCGGATTGAACGACAAAGGGCTTCTTCGCGAAGCCCTTTTTCTTTAGAAGGCGTGCAGCGCCACCACGATCGCCACCCCGAGGGCGATCAGGAACACCTGCGGCACCGACTCCTTCAGGGTCGCGCGGCGCTGCATCTGCGGCATCAGGTCGCTCACCGCGATATAGATGAAGCCCGACGAGGCGAACACCAGCACATAGGGAATCAGGCCGCTGGCCTGGTCCAGCGTGAAGTAGCCCAGCAGGCCGCCCGCCACCGCCAGCAGGCTGCACAGCAGGTTGAACACATAGGCGCGCAGGCGCGAGAAGCCGGCGTTGAGCAGCACGATGAAGTCGCCGATCTCTTGCGGGATTTCGTGGGCGACGATGGCCAGCGCGGTCACGATGCCCACCTCCGGGTCGGCCAGGAAGGCCGCCGCGATCAGGATGCCGTCGGTGAAGTTGTGCATGCCGTCGCCAAGCAGGATCATCCAGCCCGACTTGCCGGCCTCGCGCGCGTCATGGCCGTGGGCGTGGTGGTGTCCGTCGCCCTCGTGGTGGTGCGAATGGCGCAGCAGCGCCACTTTTTCCAATAAAAAGAAGGCCAGCAGGCCCGCCAGCAGGGTGGCGAACAGGCTCTTGATGTCGGCGCCCGATTCGAACGCTTCCGGCAGCGCGTGCAGCAGCGACGTCGCCAGCATGATGCCGACCGACAGGCTGACCATCTTTTCGACCACTTTCGACAGCAGGGCGAACGAGAAAAGCGCAGCCCCGGAAATGCTGACGACGCCGGCGATCACGGTCGCCAGCAGGATGGAACTCAGGGTCGGGTCGATAAGCGGGTCGATTTGAAAGCCTCTTGTTCTGTTCTTGCGACGATCCGCAAACCGGGCATTGTACCGCTCCCGGCCCGCGCTCGTCCAAGAGCCTGCCCAAAGCGGCAGGCTCGCAGGCCGTCGCCCGTCAGGCGACGCCGTGCTTGCGGAACCAGGCCAGCGCGCGGTTCCAGCCGTCCTTGGCGTCGGCCTCGTTGTAGGTCGGGCGGTAGTCGGCGTGGAAAGCGTGGTCGGCGTCCGGATACACGTGGATCGTCGAGCGGCTGTTGCCCTTGTCCAGGGCGGCCTGCATGCGCTTGACCGTGTCCAGCGGGATGCCGTCGTCCTTGCCGCCGTACAGGCCCAGCACCGGCACCTTGAGGTTCTGGGCCACGTCGATCGGGTGCTTCGGCGTGTTCGGGGTCGCCTCGCCCACCAGGCGGCCGTACCAGGCCACGCCGGCCTTGACGTCCAGGTTGTGCGCGGCGTACAGCCAGGTGATGCGTCCGCCCCAGCAGAAACCGGTGATCCCCAGTTTGGTGGTGTCGCCGCCACGCTGCTTGGCCCAGGCCACGACGGTGTCGAGGTCGGACATGACTTGCGCGTCCGGCGTTTTGGAGACGATGTTCTTGATCAGGTCCGGAATGGCCTCGACCTTGGTCGCGTCGCCCTGGCGCACGAACAGGTCGGGCGCGATCGCCATATAGCCCTGCTTGGCGAAGCGGCGCGCCACGTCCTTGATGTGCTCATGCACGCCGAAGATCTCGGACACCACCAGGATGACCGGGACGTTGGTCTTGCCGCGCGGCTGGGCGCGGTAGACGGGCACGTCCTGGCCTTCGATGACCAGGATGCTGTCAGCGGCGTCGAGGCCCTCGGCATCGGTCTGGATCCGGGTCTGCGCGACCACCGGCAGCGCGGCCGCGGCGAAACCGGTGCCGACCGCCGCCTTCAGGAAGTCGCGCCGCTTCACGCCGTCGTCGTAGGCGCTGGCGCCCAGCAGGCTGTGGGCATCGTTGACGAGATCTTTCATGGACATCCCCTTTCTGGTCAGAGTTGGACAGGCTTGCCAGTTTAGCATCGCTTGCGGCGACTGCACGCGCGGCACGGACGAGCGTCAGGCGGCTGAGCTTATACTTGTCGGCTCATAGTGGACAAGACAGGGATTTTCGTGCACCGGCTGGAAGACCATTTCACGCAACTGCAATCGACCTTACCGCCGGACGGCCCGGGCTTCAGCGCCGCCGTCCTGTGCGACGGCAAGGCCGTATTCGAGCTTCACCACGGCATGGCCTCGCTCGAACTGAAGGTGCCCTTGGGCTCCGACTCGGCGTATTACCTCGCCTCCGAATCCAAGCAGTTCACCGCCGCCTGCGTGCTGTCGCTGGTGCGCGCGGGCGCCATCGGGCTCGATGACGACGTTTGCATCCACCTGCCGGAACTGGCGAAGTTCGAACAACCCTTCCCGCTGCGCAGCCTGCTCAATCACAGCAGCGGCATCCCGGACTATTTCCAGTTCATCGAATCCCAGTTGTCGCGCCACGAGGCCGACTATTTCGACAACCGGATGATCCTGCAGGTGATCGCTCGTCTCGACACCGTCACCTTCCCCACGTCGACCGGATACCGCTACAGCAATAGCAACTACATCCTGCTTGCCACCCTGGTGGAGCGCCTGAGCGGCAGGTCGCTCGGCCGCTATGCGCGAGAAAAGCTGTTCGATCCGCTGGGAATGCGGCGCATCGTGTTCGACGAGGACCGCTTCAGTATCATCGAACACCGGGTCTTCAGCTATGAAGCCGATCGCGCGCGTCCCTTCGGCTACAAGCAGCACCTGGGCAATGCCAACACGGTTGGAGATGGCGGCGTCTACGCGAGCGTCAATGAACTGCTGCGCTGGGAAAAAGAATGGCATCGCCAATGGGCCGATCCAGCGAGTCTGTTGCGCGCGATGCTGCAGGCTTCGCCCTTGCTGGACGGTTCGGTGCCGGCTTACCGCTTCGGGCTGGAGGTGATCCAGCGCGCAGGCCATGACGTCGTATTCCACAGCGGCGGCCTGTGGGGATTCGACACGCTGATCCTCAGGATACCGGCCCACCGCATGTCGGTCATCCAGCTGGCGAACTGCGAGGCGGCGCAATCCGATATGGAAAAGATCGTGGCTGCCGCCCTTGATCAACAATGATCGGAACGGCGCCTACCTGGCCTGGTCGAACAGCAGCGGCATCTCGCCGTCGACTGCGAGCCGTTCCATATCGCTGCGCACCGCCGGCGGGAACTGTAGCCCGTCGACGATGCTCAGCGAACGCAGAATCGGCCACAGCTTGGCGTCGCCGATGATCGGCACGGCCTTCTTGCCGACCAGGCGCGTGGGCGTCTCGGCATCGTCTTCCATGACGACGATGATCTCGAAGGGCAGATTCTTCAGGCCCAGGGCCAGCCGCGCGCGGCTGCAGAAAGGGCAATGCTCGTCTATATAGAGTTTCAAGAGTCCTCCATGGACGATGTGCAGGCGCCTGGCCGCGTCCCTACATCAGTACGCTATCAGTGCGCCTCTTCCCAGTTCTTGCCGACACCGGTCTCGGCCAGCAGCGGCACGTCGAGCTTGGCCACACCCGCCATCAGCTCCGGCAGCTTGACCCGCACCAGTTCCAGCTCGGCTTCCGGCACCTCGAGCACCAGTTCGTCGTGCACCTGCATGATCATGCGCGTGCCCAGCTTCTCGTTCTCGATCCAGCCCTGCACCGCGATCATCGCCAGCTTGATCAGGTCGGCCGCCGTGCCCTGCATCGGCGCATTGATCGCCGCGCGTTCGGCGCCGGCGCGGCGCGGGCCGTTCGGCGAATTGATCTCGGGCAGCCACAGGCGGCGGCCGAACACGGTCTCGACGTAGCCGCGCGCCTTCGCTTCCAGGCGCGTGTTGTCCATGTACTGCTTCACGCCCGAGAAGCGCGCGAAATAGCGGTCGATGTAGCTCGAGGCGGCCGAACGCTCGATGCCCAGGTTCTGGGCCAGGCCGAAGGCGCTCATGCCATAGATCAGGCCGAAGTTGATCACCTTCGCGTAGCGGCGCTGCTCGCTCTGCACGTCGGCCGGCGGGATGCCGAAGATCTCGGCGGCGGTGGCGCGGTGGATGTCCTCGCCGTCGGCGAAAGCCTTGAGCATGGCCGCGTCGCCCGAGATATGCGCCATGATGCGCAGCTCGATCTGCGAATAGTCGGCCGAGACGATCACGTGGCCGGGGGCGGCAATGAAGGCTTCGCGGATGCGGCGGCCTTCGGCGTTACGCACCGGGATGTTCTGCAGGTTCGGCTCGTTCGACGACAGGCGGCCGGTGATCGCCACCGCCTGCGCATAGTTCGTGTGCACGCGGCCGGTGTTCGGGTTGACCATCTTCGGCAGCTTGTCGGTATAGGTCGACTTCAGCTTCGACATGCCGCGGTGCTCGAGCAGGATCTTCGGCAGCGGATAATCTTCGGCCAGCTTTTGCAGCACCTCTTCGTCGGTCGACGGCGCGCCGGTGGCGGTCTTCTTGATCACCGGCAGGCCGAGCTTGCCGAAGAAAATCTCGCCGATCTGTTTCGGCGAACCCAGGTTGAACGGGCCGCCGGCCGCTTCATAGGCCTGCTGTTCCAGTTCCATCATGCGCTTGCCCAGCTCGCCCGATTGCACGTCGAGCAGCGCGCTGTCGATCAGCACGCCGTTGCGCTCGATCTTGTGCAGCACTTCCATGGTCGGCATCTCGATCTCGCGGTAGATGTAGGCGAGGCCCTTGTCCTTCTCGACTTCCGGCAGCATGCTCTGGTGCAGGCGCAGGGTGATGTCCGAATCCTCGCCGGCGTACTCGGTGGCGCGCGCCAGCTCGACCTGGTCGAAGCAGATCTGCTTGGCGCCCTTGCCGCACACGTCCACGTAGGGAATCGTGGTGTAGCCGAGGTGGCGCATCGCCATCGTGTCCATATCGTGCGGCTTGTGCGACTCGAACACATACGATTGCAGCAGCGTGTCGTGCACGATGCCCTTCAAGGTCACGCCATGGTTGGCGAAGATGTGCATATCGTACTTGAGGTTCTGGCCCACCTTCGGCTTGGCTGGATTCTCGAGCCAGCCGCGCATCTTTTCCAGCACGTGCTCGCGCGACAGCTGGTCCGGCGCGCCGGCATAGCGGTGCGCCACCGGGATGTAGGCGCCCTTGCCCACCTCGACCGACAGCGAGATGCCGACCATCTCGGCCGCCATCGGGTCGAGCGAGGTGGTTTCGGTGTCGACCGAGGTCAGCTCGGCCGCGTCGACCAGCGCCAGCCATTTGTCGAGCTGCTCGTCGGTGAGAATCGTTTCGTATTCACCCTTGATGACCGGCATGCCGGCCAGGGTGGCCGCGCCTTCCGGCGAGTTCAGCGGCCCGCCGCCCGGCGCGCTGCCGGCGGCCGGACGCACGCTGCCATCGGTCGCCTTGGCGCCGCCCAGGTCGCGCAGCATGGTCTTGAAACCATAGCGCTGGAAAAAGTCGCGCAGCGCCTCGGCGTCTTCCGGACGGCCGACCAGCGACTCTTCGAACGAGATCACGTGCTTGACCAGGTCGCAGTCGGTCTTGACGGTGATCAGTTCGCGCCCCTTCGGCAGCCACTCCAGGGCCGCCTGCAGGTTGGCGCCGACGGCGCCGCCGATGCTGGCCGCGTTCTCGATCACGCCATCGAGCGAGCCGTGCAGGGTGAGCCACTTGACGGCCGTCTTGGGGCCGCACTTGGCCACGCCCGGCACGTTGTCGACGGTGTCGCCGATCAGGGTCAGGTAGTCGATGATGCGGTTCGGCGCCACGCCGAACTTGGCCAGCACGCCGGCCTCGTCCATGCGCTCGTTGGTCATGGTATTGATCAGCATGACCTTGTCATTGACCAGCTGGGCCAGGTCCTTGTCGCCGGTCGAGACCACGGTGTTCATGCCGCGCGCGGTGGCCTGCACCGCCAGGGTGCCGATCACGTCATCCGCTTCGACACCATCCACCATCAGGATCGGCCAGCCCATGTAGCGCACCACTTCGTGGATCGGTTCGATCTGCTTGCCCAGGTCTTCCGGCATCGAGGCGCGCGTCGCCTTGTATTCGGGATACAGGTCGTCGCGGAACGTCTTGCCCTTGGCATCGAAGACGCAGGCGATGTAGGCGGCCGGAAAGTCGGCGCGCAGGCGGCGCAGCATATTGACCATGCCGTGCATGGCGCCGGTCGGGAAGCCGTCCGGGCTGCGCAGGTCGGGCAGCGCGTGGTAGGCGCGATAAAGATAACTGGAACCGTCAACGAGCAGCAGGGTATTGTCCATAAGGGGGGCGACATTCAGGAGTTCGGCAGGCGGCGCCATCGGTGGCGCCAGGGTAAGCGCCATTATCGCAGAATCCGCATCAGCAGCCGCGCCTGAGCTTCAAGGCACTTGCCCCTCTGTAAACATAAGGTTTTGGCACACTTTTCACTGGGCAGGGACGCTGTTTGCTACAATGGACTAAACGACATTAGGTGACCATCATGCTGCGCTCGACATCCCGCTTCGCCCTCCTGACGCTTTGCCTGCTCGCCGGCTCGGCCGCGGCCCAGCAGTCGGCGTTGCCCCCGACGCAACCGACGCCGACGCCGCCGCAGAACCAGCAGCGGCCCAGCGATGCGCCGCCCGAACTCGAACGCATCGAGCCGGGCAGCGACACGCCGGCCACCACGATTCCGCCACGCCAGCGCACCAAGATCACGGAGCGCCGCAGCAATGACGGCACGGTCACCCAGGTCGAGGTAGAAAGCGGCCCGAGCCGCTACACCATGAAGCCCAACGTTGCACCAGGTAACGCCCAACCCGGCGATGCCACCAGCAACAACATCCGTGCCCCACAATGGACGGTGATGGAATTCGACTTTGGCAATCCCAAGAAGCAGGACACAGCCGATCAGCCGGTCGCGCCGGCCCCCGCGCGTCCGGGCGTGCCCGCCCGCGCCGACGTGCCGCCACCGCCCGCGCTGGAGCCGACCACCAAACAATGATCCCACTGGCCGCGGCGCTTGTGTCGCGGCGGCGGGTTCTCACCTTCTCTTTTGTTAGCACATGGCAGTATTTACCGCGGTCTCGCTGGATGACCTTCACCAGTGGATCAAGCAGTACCCGCTCGGCCAGGCCGTCGGGCTCGAAGGCATTTCATCCGGCATCGACAACAGCAATTTTTTCTTGAGCACTGCGCATGGTCCACGGTCTGGCGAGTATGTGCTCACGATCTTCGAGAACCTGCGCTTCGACCAGCTCCCCTTCTACGTCAAGCTGATGGCCCACCTGGCCGAACGCGGCATTCCGGTGCCGGCGCCGGTGCCGAACACGGACGATGAACTGGTGGTCGCGCTGCACGGCAAGCCGGCGATCATCGTCAGCCGCCTGCAAGGCAGCTCGCAGCTCGACCCGCAGCCGGTGCACTGCGCCGAAGTGGGTCGCATGCTGGCGCGCATGCACCTGGCGGCCCAGGATTTCACCCTGCATCAACCCAATTTGCGTGGCCTGGACTGGTGGGTGGAGACCGCGCCGGCCGTCCTGCCGTTCTTGAATGAAGCCGAAGCCGCGCTGCTGCGCAGCGAAGTGGCCTACCAGAGCGAGTTCGCCGCCGGCGCCACCTATGCGCAACTGGCGCGCGGGCCCGTACACGCCGACCTGTTCCGCAACAACGTGATGTTCGAGGGCGAGCGCCTGAGCGGCTGCTTCGACTTTTATTTTGCCGGCGTCGACACCTGGCTGTACGACGTCGCCGTGACCGTCAACGACTGGTGCGTCGACCTGGCCACCGGCGTTCTTGACGCAGCCCGGGTGCGTGCGTTGCTGGACGCCTACCATGAGGTGCGGCCATTCACCGCAGACGAACAAGCCGCCTGGCAGCCGATGCTGCGCGCCGGCGCGCTTCGCTTCTGGCTGTCGCGCCTGTATGATCTGCATCTTCCCCGTGCGGCCGAGCTGTTGACGCCGCACGATCCGACCCATTTCGAACGCATCCTGCGCGAGCGCATCGCTTGCCCGGCGCCGAATTTGCCCTAAATGAACAATTTGCCTGCTATCACCGGCTGGATCTGGCTCAAACGCGGCGCCAGCCTGTTCCGTCAACAACCCGCGGCCCTCACCACGCTGCTGTTCGCCAACATCCTCATCAGCATCCTGATCAGCTCCGTGCCGCTGCTGGGACCGATGGTGGCGGTGGTCCTGATTCCGTCGTTCTCGATGGCTTTCATGATGGGTTGCTCGATGATCGAGAGCGGGCAGCGCGTCTCGCCCGCGGTGCTGCTGACGGGATTCCGCAAGCCGGTATTCCGCGAATTGTGCAAGGTCGGGGTGGTCTACCTGGCCGTGTCGCTGGTGCTGGCGCTGATCACCCGCCTCGCCGTCGATGAAACGTTCTGGGAGCAGGTCCGGGCCCAGGGCACGACCGGCACCCCGGCCGTGCTGGCGGGATCGGACGTGCTGGCGATGTTCCTGATCTTTGCGGTCGACGTCGCGGCGCTGATCTCGCTGTGCTTCGCCGCCCCGCTCACCTACTGGCAAAAGATGCCGCCGTTCAAGGCCGTGTTCTACAGCTTCTTTGCGGTGAAACGCAGTGCCGGCGTGTTCCTGGTCTTGCTGCTGGCCTGGTTCGCGATCTTCTTCGCGGTGTGCATGGTGATCGCCATGCTGCTGGGCGGGAATAATATCGCGCGGGTGGTGATCATGTGGGTGATCTTCCTGTTCATCCTGCTGCTGCAGTGCGCGATGTATGCGGGGTATCGGGAGATTTTCGGCAAGCCGGACACGGCGCCGGCTGACAAGGTCAGCCTCGAGAAATGATGTCGGCGGGTGGATGGCGCCGCCATCCACCATGAAGCTCAGCGCCCGATCTTCTCCAGCTTCGCGATCGACAAGTCCAGCACCTTCATCCCGGCCGAACCGAAATTGATCTGGGCCCGCGCCGCGCCGGCGCCGCCTTCGATATTGACGATCACGCCTTCGCCGAACTTGGCGTGCGACACGGATTCACCCACGCGCCAGCCGGTGCCGCGGCCGTTATCCGACTTCGACTTCTGCGTGATCTGCTGCGCGATCTTGTTGTCGCTGCCGCCTTCGCGGAACTTGGCGTCGTCCCAGGCCGTCGTCTGCTTGCGGCCAGCGAACCAGGCGGTCTGCACGCGCGGCGACAGCCACTTGAGCGCTTCTTCGGGCAACTCGTCGAAGAAGCGCGACTTCATGTTGAAGCGGGTCTGGCCGTGCAGCATGCGCTGCTGGGTAAAGCTCATGTACAGGCGCCGGCGCGCGCGCGTGATCGCCACGTACATCAGGCGCCGTTCTTCGTCCACGCCCTCGGCTTCGCGCGCGCTGCTCTCGTGCGGGAACAGGCCTTCTTCGAGGCCGGTGATGAACACCGCGTCGAATTCCAGGCCCTTGGCCGAGTGCACCGTCATCAGCTGCAATGCCTCTTGCCCGGCCTGGGCCTGGGCATCGCCCGCCTCGAGCGAAGCATGCGACAGGAAGGCGGACAAGGGCGACATCACGGTCGGCAGCGGCGCGCCGCCGTCGATGACCTCGATGCCGTCCTGGTAGACCACCGCCTTGCCGGCCTGGGCCTGAGATGGCGGGCCCAGATGGGCCGGCGCCTGGACGCCGAAGCCTTCTTCTTGCACGAACTGGGTCGCGGCGTTGACCATCTGCTCCAGGTTCTCGATGCGGTCGGCTCCTTCCTTCTCGTTGGCGTAATGCGTGAGCAGGGTGCTGCGCTCGAGCACCACGCGCACCAGCTCGGGCAGCGGCAATTGCTGGGTCTCGAAACGCGCGCCTTCGATCAATTTGACGAAGGCGCCCAGCGACGTGCCGGCCTTGCCGGACATATAGGGCACGGCCGCATACAGCGAGATGCCGTAGCTGTCGGCCGCCATCTGCAGCTGCTCGATCGAGCGCGCGCCGATGCCGCGGGTGGGGAAGTTCACCACGCGCAGGAAGGCCGAATCGTTGTGCGGATTATCCATCAGCTGCAGGTAGGCGATGGCGTGCTTGACCTCGGCGCGCTGGAAGTAGCGCAGGCCGCCGTACACGGTGTACGGCAGGCCGGCGGCGAACAGCGCGTGCTCGATCACCCGGCTCTGGGCATTGCTGCGGTACAGGATCGCGATCTCGTTGCGCGGCATGCCCTCGTTCATGAGGCTTTTCGCTTCTTCGATGATCCACTGCGCTTCTTCGAGGTCGGACGACGCCTCGTACACGCGCACCGGCTCGCCCTGGCCCGCATCCGTGCGCAGGTTCTTGCCCAGACGCTTGGTGTTATTGGCGATCAGGTAGTTGGCGCTGTCGAGGATGTGGCCGTGCGAGCGGTAGTTCTGCTCCAGCTTGATCAGGTTCTTGACCTGGTAGTCGCGCTCGAAGGCCGACATATTGCCGACGTTGGCGCCGCGGAAGGCATAGATGCTCTGGTCGTCGTCGCCGACGGCGAAGATGGCGCCGCCGCCGGTCTCGCCCTGCCCCGCCAGCAATTTCAGCAGGTTGTATTGCAAGTCATTGGTATCCTGGAACTCGTCGACCAGGATGTGGCGGAAACGCATCTGGTAGTGATGGCGCAGCGGGCCATTGCGCGCCAGCAGTTCATAGGAACGCAGCAGCAGCTCGGCGAAATCGACCACGCCTTCGCGCTGGCATTGCTGATCGTACAACTCATACAACTCGACCATGCGGCGCTCGATCGGGTCATACGCTTCGACCTGCGAGGCGCGCAGGCCCTGGTCCTTGGCGTTGTTGATGAAGTACATCAGGTTCTTGGCCGGATACTTCTCGTCGTCGACATTGTGCGCCTTGAGCATGCGCTTGATCAGCGACAGCTGGTCTTGCGAGTCGAGGATCTGGAACGTCTGCGGCAACGCGGCGTCGCGGTAGTGCGTGCGCAGCAGCCGGTTGCACAGGCCGTGGAAGGTGCCGATCCACATGCCGCGCGTATTAATCGGCAGCATGGCCGACAAACGCGTGAGCATCTCCTTCGCCGCCTTGTTCGTGAACGTCACCGCCATGATGCCGGCCGGCGACACCTGGTTGGTCTGGATCAGCCAGGCGATGCGCGTGGTCAGCACGCGCGTCTTGCCGGAACCGGCGCCGGCAAGGATCAGCGCGCTCTGCGAAGGCAGTGTAACTGCGGCAAGTTGTTCGGGATTGAGGTTGTGAAGAAGGGTCTGCATCCGGCCATTATACCGCCGCGATTTACTGTATGCCCATCCAGTTCGCGCCGCCGCAACGTTTGCCGGCTACGCTCAGGGCGAGCTCAAGGTGAAAACCGCTCGACCCGCACGACCGCGTCGCCATCGCCCTGGAAGGCAGCGGCCTTCGTCTCGATGCGCGCCAGCTGGTCCATGGCCGACGAGCAGGCGAAACCATATTTGGCGCGCACCCGCTCGCTGGCGGCGCCCAGCCCGCGGCGGCTGCGCGCCAGGAAGTCGGCCAGCGCATACGGCGTGCCGGCGGCCAGGTGCTCCTTGATGGCCGTCGACGGAGAATAGCAGTCGTCGGTGCTGGCATCCGGCCAGCGGACCAGAAAACGTACTTCAGGCATGGTTTGCTCCCCTATCGCGTTCTTCACCGCAGCCGATGAAGGCTTCCCGTTCGAAATCCCACAGCGTGACCCGTTCGGCGCCGCGCCGCAGCGTGACGGCGCTGCCCGCTTCCGTGCGGCCGATCGCGGCGCAGGCGATGCCGCGCGCCGCGAAGCGCGCCAGCACGGCGTCCAGGTGCTCGTCGGCGACGCTGAGCAAGAAGCCGTAGCTGGGGAAGACGCCCAGCCAGCGCGCCAGGTCGACGCCGTCCGGACGCGGCACCAGGTCGACGTCGATGACGGCGCCGATGCCCGAGCATTCGAGCAGCATCAGCGCCGTCCCGACCACGCCCGCCATGCTGATGTCCTTGGCCGCCGCCGCCAGGCCGTCCTCGGCCAGCGCCGGCAGGATCTCGAGGTCGGCGCGCAGGCGCTCCGGCGGCGCGCCGAGGCTCGTGTTCCAGTAGGCATACGGCTCCTGGAAGCGTCCGCGCAGGTCGATCGCGGCGACCAGGTGCTGGCCAGGTCGCGCATCGAAGCTGGTCAGCAGGCGGTGCGCGCGGCCGACGATGGCGACCGACAGCTGTTCGCGGTCGGTGCGCCGGTTGCTGTGGCCGCCGACGATGGGAACGCCATACGCGAGGGAGGCCGCCGCCATCCCCTCCAGCACCGGGGTGGCGGCGTCGCCGCCGCGGCTCCACAGCGCATCCACGACGGCGGTGGGCCGTCCGCCCATGGCATGGATGTCGCTCACGTTGACCATCACGCCGCAATAGCCGGCGAACCAGGGTTCGCGCTCGACGAATTCGTTCAGGAAGCCTTCGATCGCGAACAGCAGGTAGCCGTCGCCGTCGGGGATCGCCGCGCAATCGTCGCCGATGGCGACGCCGCTGGGCGCGGCCCCGCGCAGGGCCGGCAGCACGCCCTCGATGTCGCGCTTGTGCGCGAAGCCGGGACTCGCGCGCAGGGATGCGGCGAGCGCTTCCAGTGTGGAGTCGCTCATGCCGCCGGCCGCTTTTCGTAGGTGGACAGGGTCGAGCAGGCGCCGCAGCGTCCGCAACCCGCCTTGATGTCGGCCGCGCGCAGATTGCCGCGCTCAAGGATCCCGGCCAGCGGCGCCAGGACGGCGCGCATGAAGGCGGCGTCGGGCGCCGGATGGTCTTCGAGCGGGGTGCCGGTGACGGGCACGAACGGCACCACGAAGGGATACACGCCCATGTCCACCAGACGCTCGCTCATGGCGAGGATCGCCTCCGGCGTGTCGCCCAGCCCGGCCAGGATGTAGGTGCTGACCTGGCCCGGGCCGAACACCGCGACCGCCGCCTCGAAGGCGCTGAAATAGCGCTTGAGCGGCACGCTCGCCTTGCCCGGCATGATGCGCGCGCGCACCGCCGGCGTCACGGCTTCCAGGTGCATGCCCAATGAATCGACGCCGGCATCGCGCATGCGCCGGAACCACGCGTCGTCGTCGGGCGGCTCGCACTGGCCCTGGATCGGCAGGTCCACCGCCGCCTTGACCGCGAACGCGCTCTCGCACAGGATCTGCGCGCCACGATCGGTCGCGTTCGGCGTGCCGGTGGTCATGACCATGTGCTTCACGCCGTCGAGCAGCACCGCGGCGCGCGCCACCTCGGCCAGCTGTTCCGGCGTCTTGCGCAGGATCGTGCGGCCGGCCGCCAGCGACTGGCCGATCGCGCAGAACTGGCAGGACTTGCGCCGGCTTTCGTAGCGGATGCAGCTTTGCAGGACCGTGGTCGCCAGCACGTCGGCGCCGTGCAGGGTGGCGATCTTGGAGTACGGCACGCCATCGTAGGTCTGCAGCTTGTAAAAGCGCGGCTGGCGCGGGAAGGACACCACGGCCAGCTCGATCCCGTCGCGCACGATGCGCGTCGAGCCGTCGGCGCGCGGCGCGGCGACATAGGGCGAGCTCCAGGCGCCCGCCGTGTGCACCGGGATCATCACCGTGTGGCCATCGATCGTGACCGCCTTGTGGTCGGTCGGGCCGGCGCCGCCGCGCCGGCTCGGCGCGCCGATGCTGGTGTCGCCCAGCCGCAGTCCGACCGACTGCAGCTCGGCAATCAACTGCTGGTTCATGGGGTTCATGGCTGCTCCAGTGGTTGGGAAGAAGGTTCCGCGCCGCGTGTCTCCATCGCCTGGACCTGCGATTGCATGGGAGACGTCTGGCGCGGATCGATCATGAGGCTCAGGAGTTCGGGCCGCGCGTAGTGGCCCACCGAATCCATCATGCGCTTGCGTTTCGTGATCAGGGCCAGGTCCAGGTCGGCCACGACCATGCCTTCGCCGCTGCGCAGCGGCTCGGCCAGCAGCTTGCCTTCGGGCGAGACGATGGCTGTGAAGCAGCCGCCGCGCAGCGCCTTGCGGCGCTCCGGGTCCGGCGTGATCGCCTCGACCTGGGCGTCGGTGAGCCAGCCGGTGGCGTTCACGACGAAGCAGCCCGATTCCAGCGCATGGTGGCGGATGGTCACTTCCATCTGGTCGGCGAAGACCTGCCCCACCATCGAGCCGGGGAACTGGGCGGCATGGATTTCCTCGTGCTGCGCCATCAGCGCGTAGCGCGCCAGCGGGTTGTAGTGTTCCCAGCAGGCCAGCGCGCCGAGGCGGCCGACCGCACTGTCCACCACCTTCAGGCCGCTGGCGTCGCCCTGGCCCCAGACCATGCGCTCGTGGTAGGTCGGCGTGATCTTGCGCCGCTTGAGGATCAACTCGCCGTCGGCGTCGAACACCAGCTGGGTGTTGTACAGCGAGCCGTGGTCACGCTCGTTCACGCCGAGCACCACCACGACGCCATGGCGCCGCGCCGCGGCGCCGACGGCGTGGGTCACCGGACCCGGCACCGCCACCGCGCGCTCGTACAACAGCAAGTGCTCGGGACCTTGCTCGAAGGGCGGCCGGATGAAGGAGAAATAGGGGTAGTAGGGCACGAAGGTCTCCGGGAACACCGCCAGTTGCGCGCCCCGCGACGCGGCCTCGGCGATGGCGTCGCAGACCTTCGCGACGGTGCCGTCGGCGCTGTCCAGGCATGGTGCGATCTGCACCGCCGCCGCCCTGACCACCCTGTTCGCTTGGTTCATGGTGCCGCCCTCCTGTCGCTGACTACAGGGTCCAGGTATCGATGACGACCGCGTTGTCGCGCAGGTGCAGCAGCTTCAGGTCGAGCACGTCGAGCGGGCTGATGGGGCGGATGCCTTCGATCAGCGCCGGCTCACCATGGCCGTACAGCGCCTGCAGCGCGAAGCGGCAGGCATAGACCTTGCCGCCCTCTTCCATGAATTTGGTGAGCTGCTTGCTGTAGTTCTGGTGGCCGGGGAAGGCTTCGTCGCCGATGGTCGGGAAGCCGCGCTGGATGCCCAGGGTGACGCCCGGCCCGTACATCAGGATCGAGGTTTCGTATCCCTTGCGCTGCAGGCGGGTGGCCTGCAGCATGTTGACGAAACCGATCGAGCCTTCATAGGCCACCGTGTGGAAGGTTACCAGCGCTTTCTCGCCCGGCTTCGCCTTGACGTCCTCGAACACCTTCTCCTCGTAGTCCACGAAGAAGTCGCCTTTCTGGTGCTTGGCTTGGGTAACTGCTGGCATGGTAGTGCTCCTGTCTAGTGGTTGAATTGGCGCGGAAAAACGCGGTCCGCACAGGGGGATTGATTGCATGCTCCGTGCCAGTCAATGCCCTGGCGCGCGGACATTGAATGGAGCGTTTTCCATTCAAGCCGCCGTCCAAGAGGCATGCCGGCGCGGTGCGGGGCAGCGATCCGGTCAAACCGTCCAGTCAATGACGGCGGCGGGATCGAAGCACAGCGTGCCGGGGTTGCGTCGCGGCGGTGCGGCGCATGCCACATCACGGCGCGCGCTGCACCGGCGCATGTCAGGCATACCTCAGCGCCGGGGCGCCGCCTTGCGCCAGCGCGCCGATGTGCGCCGCCAGGTACTCGGCATCGCGCGCCACGCCCGAGAAGCGGCCCGAACCCCAGGTGTGCAGCCAGGGCAGGCCCAGGAAGTACAGGCCCGGCTGGCCGCTGACGCCGCGCGCGTGGACCGGATGGCCGCGCCCGTTGAAGACCGGCGCATTGACCCATTTGAAATCCGGCGCGAAGCCGATGCACCAGACCACGGCTGCGATGCCCTCGGCGCGCAGATCGAGCGTGTCGGCCAGCGCGCCGTCCGGCTCCCATGGCGCCACGTAGGCGGCGCCGGGCGGGGCATCGATGCCCTGGGACGCGATCCAGTTGTCGATCGAGGCGTTGATGCGGTTGTAGACCGCGTCGGCCTGGTCCAGGTTGGCCTTCAGGTCGGGGGCGAAGGCGAGCCGCGTGCCCTCCAGGCCGGTCAGGGTGCCGTGCAGCCGCATGCCCTGCAGCGCGAAGGCGCGCAGGTCGATGTCGCGGCCGCCGTCGCGGCCCGTGACGTAATGGTTGGTGTTGTCGCGCACGCCTTCGCGCAAGGGGTGTTCGCTCACCGCCTTGTCGTAGTAGCCCATGTCGGCCAGCCAGTCGACCACGTCGCGGCCGCGGTAGAAGCGCGCGCAGCGCGGCGCGTCGCCGGTGGCCAGGTGGACGCGGCGGCCGGCCAGGTGCAGGTCTTCCGCGATCTGCGCGCCGGACTGGCCGGAGCCGACCACCAGCACCGCGCCGTCGGGCAGGCCGTCCGGATTGCGGTAGTCGGCCGAGTGCAGCTGCACGATGTCGGCCGGCAGGCGCTCGGCCAGGCGCGGCACGATCGGCTCCTGGTAGCAGCCCGAAGCCACTACGACCTGGCCCGCGGTGGTGTCGCCGATGCTGGTGCGCAGCGCGAAGCCGCCGCTCGCCAAAGGCGCCACCTCGCGCACCTCGACGCCTTCGCGCACCGGCGCATTCACCTTGGCGATGAAGCCGTCCAGGTACTCGACGATCTGTTCGCGCCGCATGAAGCCGTGCGGATCGTCGCCGGCATACGGATGACCGGGCAGCCGGCATTGCCAGTTCGGGGTCACCAGCGAGAACGCGTCCCAGCGCTGGGTGCGCCAGGCGTGCGCCTGCACGTGTTTTTCGAACACGATGTGCCCGATGCCGGCCTGCTGCAGGTAGTAGCTCATGGACAGGCCGGCCTGGCCACCGCCGACGATGGCGACGTCGTAGTGCGCATCGAGCGCAGGCAGGATGGTGGGGGTGGTCATGCGGTTTCTCCGGTGGGAAGGTTGGAAGGCGACGCCGGCCTGGCCGCCAGCCCGGCATAGCCGGCTTGCGGGGTGTGGCAGGGCGGATAGCTGGCCAGGTCGGCCTGCATCAGGTGATGCGGCCGTCCCAGCAGGGTTTCCTCGTGCAGCACATGCCAGTCGAGGCGCTGGAACAGGGGCACGTTCTGGCTTTGCACGTGGGCGCGAAACACGCGGCAGCCCAGCGCGCCGGCGCTGGCGACCGCCAGGCGGATGAGGGTGATGCCGAGCCGGGCGTGCTTGCGCCATGCGGGATCGACGGCCAGCCGCGAACCGAACCACAGGCCGTCGCCTTCGTCATGGATGCGCACGGTGCCGATCACCTGGTCGGGCAGGCCGGCCAGGCACGACAGCGCGACCAGCAGCTGCGCGCGTTCGTCGACCGCGTCGCGGTCGTCGTGCGCGAAGATGCCCTGCTCTTCGCAGAACACGGCGCGGCGCAGGCGGTAGGCCTGCTCCGCCTCCCATGGCAGGGTGACCCATTTGACGCGAAACTCGCTGGGCAGATAGGCGAGAGGCAGCTCGTTCATCATGATCGTTCTCCTGGCGGGCGATGCCTGGATTGAATGCATGGGGCGTGCCAATCAATCGCGCCGGAGGCTCGACTTGACTGCACACGCCTGCGGTCATTTGCAGGCACGGCGCGCCCGCCCCTTCTGGCACGCGCCTTGCATCGGGACAGACGAGGGAGGCGGCTTTTTGCGTCGTCCGCGGGCTCCATACATTCGCTCCATACAATCGGCGCCAGGGGCCGCCACACGAGGTCGCGGATATCGCATCATCCGGGTGCGCGTTGAGCCTTTTCGGTGCCTGCGCGCGCCCGCAACAACGTCATGGAGGCCGGCAGCAATGAGCAAGAAATTCGATGGCTGGATGCCCAGGCTGAAGAAGGCGAACACGCCCGGCGCCCTGCCCTTCTACCAGCAGATCGCGAATGCGATCGCCGACGACATCACGACCGGGCGCCTGATGCCGGAGCAGCGCTTGCCGGCCCAGCGCCGGCTGGCCGCCGGCCTCGGGATCGACTTCACCACGGTGGCGCGCGCCTATGTCGAGGCGCAGCGGCGCGGGCTGGTCGATTCCACGGTGGGCCGCGGCACCTTCGTGTGCGGCAAGCGCCGTCCCGCCATCCCGCGCGCGGTCGAAGGGCGGCCGAACATCGACCTGTCGATGAACATGCCGCCCGAGCCGGCGTCGCCCGAACTGGCGCAGCTGATGCAGGCCGGCTATGCGGAAGTCGGCGCCCACCTGCGCGACCTGCTGCGCTACCAGGACTTCTGCGGCTCGCGCGCCGATCGCGAGGCCGGTGCGCTGTGGCTGCGCCGGCGCGGCCTGGTGGTTCCCCAGGAACGGGTGCTGGTCACGCCGGGCGCCCAGTGCGCGCTGCTGGCGGTGCTGGGCGCGATCGCGCCCGCGGGCTCGGTCGTGTGCTGCGAAGAGCTGACCTATCCGGGGTTGCGCGCGCTGGCCGGCCAGCTGGGCCTGAAACTGGTGGGGTTGCCGATGGACGGCGAAGGCATCGATGCGGTCGCCTTCGCCGCCGCCTGCGCCCAGTACGCGCCGAAGGCGCTGTATTGCAATCCGACCCTGCTCAATCCGACCACGGCGGTGATGTCGGCGCAGCGGCGCCAGGCGCTGGTGGAGGTGGCGCGCTTTCATGGCGTGGCGATCATCGAGGACGACGCCTACGGCTTCCTGCCGCGTTCCGGCCCGCCGCCGCTGGCCAGCATGGGGCCGGACATCACCTTTTATATCGCCGGCCTCGCCAAATGCGTGGGCGCGGGCCTGCGCGTCGGCTTCCTGGTCGCCCCTGACGCCCATTACACGGCGCGCCTGACGGCCGCCATCCGCGCCACCACGACCATGGTCTCGCCGATCACGGCGGCGCTGGCGACGCGCTGGATCCGCGACGGCACGGCCGACCTGATGCTGGCCGCCATCCGCAAGGAATGCGCGGTGCGCCACAAGATCGCGCTGCGCGCCCTGCCCGACGCGAGCGTCGACGCCACGCCGGACAGTTTTCATCTATGGCTGCGGCTACCCGCGCCGTGGGGGCGCCGGCAATTCGCCGAGACGATGGCCGCGGCCGGGGTGGCGGTGGTCGCCAGCGATGCGTTCGCCGTCGGGGCGCCAGGCATGGCGCCGGAGGCGGTGCGGGTGTGCGTGGGCGGCATGGCCGACCGCTACCAGATCCAGCACGCGCTGGAGCTCATGGGGCAGGCGCTGCGCCATCCGCCCCCGTGCGTCGCGCATGGCGTGTGAACGCCGGCGCGCTTGCCGCCGCTAGACGCGCCTGACGAGCAGCGCGACGTCGATCTGGTCGTCGGCGCGCACGACCACTCGCTGGCCGATCACGGCGGTGCGGATCGGCGCCGCCAGGACTTCGTCGTTGCTGGTCAGCCTGGCCTGCACACGCAGATTGCCCTCGTAGTCCATGCGGGCGATCGTGAACTCCAGGGCCCACGGCGTATCGCCATGGACGCCACGCAAGGTGATGCGCTCGGCATTCTGCGCGACCACGACCGGCTTGCTGACTTGGCCGAACATGTCCAGCTTCAGCGCCACCTCGAATCCCGTATGGCGGGTGGTGTGACCAACCCCGGCCGGAGGCAAGGGGCGGGCTTGCGCAGCGGAGCCGACCATTCCCGCGAGTGCGGCAACAGGCAGGGCGAGGCAAAGTCGGCGGCGCAGGCGACTGGAAGATGGTGTGCTCATGGCGGTAGCTTTCCGGGAAGTCACGATGATTCCATACTCGCATCTTCCTGCATGGATCACAATGCCGTCCGCATGAAATTCGCTATTAACCTTCCGACCGCGTCTTCTGGTACTGCGGCAAGCCGTCCTGCAGCTTCAGCCAGCCCAGCCGGCTGCGGACAAAAGTGTGATCGGCCGGCGGCACCAGTTCCGGATCGTCGAGGCTGGCGGTGGCGAGGTCGATCTCGTCCGGCCAGCGTTCATCGTGCCAGGTGAGCGTGGCGCCGCACGACGGGCAGAAACTGCGCAGCGCATGTTCGCTGGAACGGAAGCGTTGCGGCGCGCTGGCGGTCCAGTGCAGGCTGGTCGTCCTGACGCTGAACCAGGCGAAAGCCGGGGCCCCCGACACCTTGCGGCAATCAAGGCAATGGCACAACGTGCTGTTGAATGGTTCGCCGTGCGCCTCGTAGCGCACCGCCCCGCAGAAGCATCCACCTTGCAAGCTCATCTGATTCTCCCCGACTTCATCGTCTTCGATTTCACACAGGAAACCACGTTAACGTCGCGCAACTTCTCATAAATGGGATTTCCCAGCCGCGCGCCCCCATCTTGTCTTTTCGCTTATTTTAATGACAGATTCGCGACAAGGTCGCGAACCCCGTCGCATGTGCATTCATTCGAGCCCAGGCGCGTGGGCCGGCCATCGTGCCGGCGCGGCGCGCCCGGGCGAAACCTAAGGAGAACACTATGTTGGGTCGTGTAGTTACCGTGGCCGCCCTGGCCGTCGGCGGCGCAATGCTGTCGAAGAAACTCAAGCAAAACCGTGGCTTTGGCGCCAGCTCGTCGATCGTCGAGACGATCGAAGTCAACGTGCCTGTGCGCACTGCCTATAACCAGTTCACCCAGTTCGAAGACTTCCCGCAATTCATGAAGAGCGTGAAAGAAATTCGCCAGCTGGACGACAAGCACCTGCACTGGAAGGCCAATGTGGCCGGCGAAGACAAGGAATGGGATGCCGAGATCACCGAGCAGATCCCGGACAACCGCATCGCCTGGCGCAGCGTCACCGGCGTCAAGAACGGCGGCGTGGTCACCTTCCACAAGATCTCGGACACCGTCACGCGCATCGCGCTGCAGATGGACTACGAGCCGGAAGGCCCATTGGAAACCCTGGGCGACGCCCTGGGCGCCGTGCGCATGGAAGCGCGTTCGAACCTGGCCAACTTCAAGGAGCTGCTCGAGAAGCGCGGCAGCGAGACCGGCGGCTGGCGCGGCAAGATCGACCAGCATTGATTGCTGGCTGACGCGGGATCGGCGGCGCGGCCGCCGATCCCGCACGTTCACGGCCGACGGCTATTCACCGCCTTCGTCGTCGCCGGCAACTCCACCCTCTCCACCGGCGTCGCCTGCGCCTCGATGAAACCCTCCAGCGCCCGCGACAGGTCGTCGACGACCTGGCTGCCATACGCTCCCTCGATCAATGTGTACTGCTGCTCGATCAGCGGTGCGATCTCGTCGATCAACTTGTCGCCCTTCGGCGCCAGCCGCACCCAGATGCGGCGCTGGTCGGCCGCCACGCGCTGGCGCTCGATCAGGCCCAGTTCTTCCATCCGCGACAGCACGCCGGTCATGCTCGGACTCAGGATCTGGCACAGGTCGCACATCTCGCGCGGTTCCAGCTGCCCGTGCTCGTCCAGCACGCGCAGGATGCGCCACTGCTGCTCGGTCACGCCAAAGTGGTTGAGGATGGGGCGAAAATGCGACATCAGCGATTCGCGCGCTTTCAGGAAAAGTTGGGGCAGGTTGCGGTGAGTGATACGGCGGGCCAATGCGTGCTCCGTGTTAAGTGTGTCTACGTCAAGAATGATCGCACAAGCACAAGCGCTTGACTGACTAAGATATTAGTGATTTACTGCGAATATATTAGTGAGTTTTCCTTGACTCCGTCTATTTTTTTGCGAATGCGGTCGGTACCGTGATTATCCGAGAGCGCCCTTCCGGGCTCAAGCTGTTCCTCCTGTTGCGCGGCTCGGTCCTGCCCCGCATCCTGCCTGTCCTGCTGGTCAATATTGCGGTGGCGACCCTGGTCACCTGGTCGCACGGCGACCTGTGGGACCTCAAGATCACCCTCACCACGATCCCCTTCACGCTGATCGGGCTGCCGATCGCGATCTTCCTCGGCTTTCGCAACAACTCGGCCTATGACCGCTTCTGGGAAGGCCGCAAGCTGTGGGGCGAGCTGGTGCTGCGCTGCCGGAACCTGGCGCGCCAGACCATGAGCCTGATCGACGACCCACGGCCTGCCCTCGCAAGCAATGGCTTGCAGGATACACGGGTTCGCATCATCTACCGCGCGATCGCCTTTGTCCACGCGCTGCGCGACCATCTGCGCGACCAGCCCGGCTCGCCCTACGTGGCCACCTTCCTGCTGCCGGACGAATACGAAGACATGGCGCGCGCCCGCAACAAGCCCGACAGCCTGATGCGCCACATGGGTGACGACCTGCAACGCTGCATCAAGGAGGGGCGCATCGAAGCCTGCCTGGCGGCCAACATCGACAACACCCTCTCAAGCCTGACCGCCGCCGCCGCGTCGTGCGAGCGCATCAAGAACACGCCCATCCCCTTTTCGTACACGCTGCTGCTGCACCGCACCGCCTATATCTACTGCTTCCTGCTGCCCTTCGGCCTGGTCGATTCGATCGGCTTCATGACGCCGTTCGTGGTCGCCATCGTGGCCTACACCTTCTTCGGCCTGGATGCGCTGGGCGACGAGCTGGAAGAGCCGTTCGGCATCGAACACAACGACCTGCCGCTGGACGCCATGTGCCGCGCCATCGAGATCGACCTGCGCAACGCGTTGCGTGACGAACACGTGCCGCCGCCTCTGCAGCCGGTCGCCTACTGCCTGACCTGATCCCCCCCTTCAAGAAAAACAAGACCACACCAAGCCTGAACCTGAGGAGAAACCATGCATCACGATCACCACCTTGCCCACGACCGCGTCCGCCTGCCGCAACTGCGCGAGCGCATCACCAGCGCCGCCCATGCCGCCGAATGGATCCAGGACGGCATGACCGTCGGCACCAGCGGCTTCACCCGCGCCGGCGACGCCAAGGCGGTGCCGCTGGCGCTGGCCGAACGCGCACGCAGCGCGCCGCTGGCGATCACCCTGATCACCGGCGCCTCGCTCGGCGGCGAGACCGACGCGGCGCTGACCCAGGCCGGCGCGCTGGCGCGCCGCATGCCGTTCCAGACCGACCCTACCCTGCGCGCCGCGATCAACCGCGGCGAGGTGATGTTCACCGACCAGCACCTGTCCGAGACCGTCGAGCTGCTGCGCACGCGCCAGCTCGCGCCGGTGGACGTCGCCATCATCGAGGCGATCGCGATCACCGAGAGCGGCGCCATCATCCCGACCACCTCGGTCGGCAACAGCGCCAGCTTCGCGATCCTGGCCGACAAGGTGATCGTCGAGATCAACCTCTCGCAGTCGCCGGCGCTCGAAGGCCTGCACGACGTCTTCATCCCCAAGCACCGCCCGCAGCGCGAACCGATGCCGCTGATGAACGTCAGCGACCGCATCGGCGCCACGGCGATCGCCATCCCGCCCGAGAAGATCGTGGCCATCGTCATGACCGAGAAGCACGACAGCGCTTCCACCATCCAGCCGCCGGACGACGACACCGCCGCCATCGCCGGCCACCTGACCGATTTCTTCAACGCCGAGATCGCCGCCGGCCGCCTGACCGAGCGCTTGATGCCGATCCAGGCCGGCATTGGCACCATCGCCAACGCCGTGCTGGCCGGCCTGATCGACGGTCCGTTCAAGGGCCTGACCATGTACTCCGAGGTGCTGCAGGATTCGACCTTCGACCTGTTCGACGCCGGCAAGCTCGATTTCGCCTCGGGTTCGTCGATCACGCTGTCCGAGGGAAAGGGACGGCAGGTGTTCGCCGAGCTGGAAAAGTACAAGGACCGCCTGGTGCTGCGTCCGCAGGAAGTGAGCAACCATCCGGAAGTCATCCGCCGCCTGGGACTCATCGCCATCAACACGGCGCTCGAGTTCGACATCTACGGCAATATCAACTCGACCCACGTGGGCGGCACCCACATGATGAACGGCATCGGCGGCTCGGGCGACTTCGCGCGCAACGCCTATCTGTCGGTGTTCGCGACCAAGTCGGTGGCCAAGGGCGGCAAGATCTCGAGCATCGTGCCGATGGTCTCGCACGTCGACCACACCGAGCACGACGTCGATATCGTGGTGACCGAAGTCGGCCTGGCCGACCTGCGCGGCCTGGCCCCGCGCGAACGCGCCCAGCGCATCATCGACCACTGCGTGGCCGAGCCGTACAAGCAGATGCTGCGCGACTACGTCGAAGAAGCGAATGCGCGCGGCGGCCACACGCCGCACGTGCTGGAAAAGGCGTATTCGTGGCACGTGCGGTACCGCGAAACCGGTTCGATGCTGCCGGTTGCGGATTAACTTGCCGTCGGCACGGGCCTGGCGAGTCCTTTCGCGCGCGCGTCCCTGATCAGGGCGCGCACCGTCTTGTCGGCGGCCTTGCTCTCGCGTTCCATCTCCTTGCCCAGCTCGCCCATGCGCTTGCCCAGCCTTTCCATCGGCTGGTTGGCGATTTCCATCTGGCGGCTGATGTCTTCCATCGAGGCGCGCTGCTGGCGCGCCTGCGGACCGTTGTAGGCTTCGCCGATGCGCTCGCCGGCGTCGGACATGCGCTTGCCGGTCTCGGCCATCTTCTGCTGGATGATGCGGCGCTCCGCATCGTCGCGCGCCGCCGCCATTTGCCGGCTCAGCAGGTCCATGTGCTTGCTCAGCGCCTGCATGCCGTCGTCGACTTCGCGCATGTCGCGCTCGCTCGGCAGGTTCGCCGGCTTGGCTGCGGCGCGCTCCATGTCACGGCCCAGCGCTTCCATCTTCTTGCCGTGCTTTTCCATTTCCTTGCCGTGGACCTTCATCATCTCGCCGAGACGGTCGAGCGGCGCCCAGGCGGCGCGCGCCCGCTTGACCGTGTCCGGATCCTGGATCACGTAGCCACGCCCATCCGCGCGGAACCAGATGAATTCGCCCTGGATGGCGCGCTGGGCCGCGCGCACCTCGTCCCAGTCGTCGCTGCTGCCGCTGATGTCGAAACTGCCCGACGTCTCGCGTACCAGGGCGTAGGGCTCGTCCGCCGCCGCCACGCGCACCACGCGCGGCTTGCCGTCGGCCGCCGCCTGGGTCGGCATGGCGAACGCCGCCAGGGTAGCGAGGCCGAGGAGTGGAAGCGCCAGCTTCCAGTGGGGCGATGCGGTGCGTGACATGGGCTAGTCTCCAGTGGTGGGCCGGGCGCGGCCGGCGATGAAAACACTGTAGACAAGACGGCATGCGCCGCCCAGCGCGCTGCGACAGACGGTCGAAATCGCGGAACAGGCGGTGGAACAGGCGCCGAAGCCGCCGCCAGAACGACGACGCGGCCCGAAGGCCGCGCTGGAACGGTGCATATGCGGCAGGCCGGGCGGCCCGCCGGGATAATTAATACACCACGACCGAACGGATCGACTCGCCCGACTTCATCAGGTCGAAGCCTTCGTTGATGCGGTCGAGCGGCAGGTGGTGGGTGATCAGGTCGTCGATATTGATCTTGTTTTCCATATACCAGTCGACGATCTTCGGCACGTCGGTACGGCCGCGTGCGCCGCCGAAGGCCGAACCTTTCCATTCGCGGCCGGTCACCAGCTGGAACGGACGGGTGGAAATCTCCTGGCCGGCCGCCGCCACGCCGATGATGATCGACTGGCCCCAACCCTTGTGGCAGCACTCGAGCGCCTGGCGCATGGTGTTGACGTTGCCCACGCACTCGAAGCTGTAGTCGGCGCCGCCGTCGGTCAGCTGGATGATGCTGTCGACGACGTTCTCGACCTTGGTCGGGTTGATGAAATGGGTCATGCCGAACTTGCGCGCCATGGCTTCGCGTTCCGGGTTCAGGTCGACGCCGATGATCTTGTCGGCGCCCACCATCCTGGCCGCCTGGATCACGTTCAGGCCGATGCCGCCCAGGCCGAACACGACCACGTTGGCGCCCGCTTCGACCTTGGCGGTGAAGATCACGGCGCCGATGCCGGTGGTGACGCCGCAACCGATGTAGCAGATCTTGTCGAATGGCGCGTCATTACGCACCTTGGCCAGGGCGATTTCGGGAACCACGATGTAGTTCGAGAAGGTCGAGGTGCCCATGTAGTGGTAGATCGGCTGGCCGTCCAGCGAAAAACGGGACGTCGCATCGGGCATCAGGCCGCGGCCCTGCGTCGAGCGGATCGCCTGGCACAGGTTGGTCTTCTGCGACAGGCAGAATTTGCACTGGCGGCATTCCGGCGTGTACAGCGGAATCACGTGATCGTCGCGGCGCAAACTCGTCACGCCGGGACCGACGTCGACCACCACGCCGGCGCCTTCATGGCCCAGGATGGCCGGGAAGATGCCTTCGGGATCGGCGCCCGACAGCGTGTAGTAGTCGGTGTGGCAGATGCCGGTGGCCTTGACCTCGACCAGCACCTCGCCGGCCTTCGGACCTTCGAGTTCGACCTCTTCGATCGTGAGCGGGTGGCCCGCCTTCCATGCAATTGCTGCCTTCGTTTTCATGTCGTATTCCCGTTGCTTGAAGAAAAACCGCGCGTCCATGAGCGCGCCGCAAAGGTGACATGATAACAAGCTTGTGAAATCACGTCCGGCCGCGGCCCCGCAATCGTTCGCCGATGGCGCCATGCAACCCGTTGAGGGTTTCCTCGGCGGCCAGGATCTGCTCGGCCACCTCGCCCATCTTGCGCCGCTGCGAGCGCGCCTCGTCGCGCAGCACGTCGAAGGCCAGGTGGCGGTCGATGTGAAAGCGCGCCATCAGCACGCCGACCGCGATGCTGGTCTCGCGTCCCGCCGCCAGCGCCGAGGTCAGGCTTTCCTCGCTGCGGCGCAGGCGCCGGATGTCGTCGCCGCGCGCCAGCGCCGCGGCGAATGCCGGCAACAGCTGCGCGCCGTCGACCGGCTTGACCAGGTAACCGACCGCGCCGGCATCGGCGGCGGCGCGCGCCGTCGCCGCATCGTCGCTGGCGGACAGGAACATGAAGGGGATGGTCGTCTCTTCGCGCAGCAGGCGCGCCAGCGCCAGGCCCGACATGCCGGGCATCTCGATGTCGAGCAGGACCAGGGCGATCCCGTCCGCGTGCTCCTCGATCGTGCGCAGGGCCTCGGCCGCGGTGCCGGCGTCGAGGGTATCGTGGCCGGCGTGCTGCAGCACTTCGGCCAGGTATTCGCGCAGCAGCGCATCGTCGTCGACGATCAGTACCAGGCGGCGCGCTGGTGGTTGTGGGTTCATGCTTCCTCCTGTCTATACATGGGACGTCAGCGCCGCTGACGTGCTGGAGCATGAAAAAAATATAGCACGCAAGATTGTGAACGCGCCAGTTGGAAACGACACAATGTCAGATTCATGGAATGGCTGGCGCCGATGAATTTCTTGGGATACCATCGTTCCCTGCACCTTTGCAGGGCCAAATGGAGAACACCATGCCCGATTCCGCGAAGGTGCGCGCCGCGCATCTCGACGCCACGCCCGCGATCCCGCGACCGGCACTTCTTGCGCTCGACCTGTCACTCGCCTTCCCCGCCGCCTTGCGGCCAGCGGTCGCCGCGCTGACCGACAGCGCGGGCTGGCGCCCCGAAATACGCCACTATACCTATCACGTCATGCTCGGCGGCGACACACTGACGATTCCTTTGCGACTCTACGTTGACCGCGGCCTGCTGTGGGACGATGCCGGCCGCGACGCCACCGGACGCGGCATAGCATGGTGCCTCGGCACTCGCCACCACGACGGCCATGTGCGCGAAGCATGCCTGACGCGGCTGCTGGCGGCGCCGCAAGGCTGGATGGCGCCCTTCATCGTGCATCTGGTGGGCGAATACGTAGACGAGATCGTGCAGCGGATCGAGGCGGCGCTGCCGGACCTCGCGCCCGACATGCGGGCCGCCCTCGCCGCCTTCGTGCGCGAAAATCCGCGCTATCTGGACACGATCGAGCGCCGCACCGTCAGCTACCGGCCCTACCTTTGCCCTGCGTCGGAGAGCTATCCGGGCAAGCGCGTCATGGCCTGCCTGCGCGCGCTGGGCCGGGAAGCGTGAGCCGCATGCGCTGCTCCATCAGGTCCGAGCCCGGCCGCAAGGGCTCGCGCACGCCGGCCTCGACGAAACCGGCGCGCTCGTAGAGGCGCAGGGCGTCGGCATTGGTGCAGGTGACGCCCAGTTGCATCGCCTGCGCGCCGCGCTCCGTGGCCCAGCGCACCGCGTCATCCAGCAAGGCGCCGGCCACGCCCCGTCCGCGCGCCTCGGGAGCAACCCACATCTGGAACAGGTTGACGATGGTTGCGTCGTCGCCGTCCTCCTTGGCCCAGGCCAGGCCGACCAGGGCGCCATCCATCTCGGCGGCCAGCGCGCGGTCGATGCCGGACGTGGTCGAGCGCGCCAGGCGCGCGGCCCAGGTCTCGGGCGCCAGCGCTTCCTCGGCGGCCAGGGTGCTGCCGAAGGCGTCCGGCGCGTCGGCGAGCGCGCGCAGGCGGATCGCGCGGTAGGCCTGCCATTCGTCGGCCACGAATGGCCTGATGGAGAATGCAGAGCGGGTCATGACGAACTCTCGTTTATTCCAGGAAACCGATTTTAGCAGGCCGCATCCGGCTCATTGCCGAGCGCCCCTAACGAACGACAATTGGTACATTGAAGCTTCTAACCAGGGAGAGACTTCATGTCCGAACTGAACAAGAGCATCCTGCAACAGGCGAATGCGGCGGTGACCCGCGGCGACAACGAAGGATTCCTGGCGTTCTGCACCGACGACCTCGTCTGGTCGACGGTCGGCGGCGAAACCCTGCGCGGCAAGGAAGCAGTGCGCGCCTGGATGGTGGATGGCTATGCCGAGCCGCCCAAGTTCACCGTGCGCGAACTGGTCGCGGAAGGCGACCTCGTGGTCGCTTTGGGCGACATCGAATCGAAGGACGAGCAAGGCAACACGGTGCAAAATGCCTATAGCGACGTCTGGCGTTTCCGGGATGGCAAGATGGCCGAATTGCGCGCCTTCGTGGTGCCGTTCAAGGAGTGAGACGGGTCTAATCCCTCTCCCAATCCTCCATGCGGCGCTTGCGCGCCCTTCCGACCGCGATCCGGTTACGCGTGGTAAACGCAATCAACCGCGCCACCACCACCGCCAGGTACATCAGCCCGACCAGCATCTCGACGCTGGCCAGCGCCCGCGCATGCACGGTCAGCGGGATCACGTCGCCGATGCCGGTGCTCGACAGCAGCGCGAAGCTCAGGTAGTTCAATTCGGTCCAGGTGCGCGGCGCGCCGGAGTTGACGGCAGCAGCGAAGCTGCCGGGATGGAGTTCCTGCACCAGGATGTACATGTGGGTGAAGCCCCATGCGAGCAGGGTGAAGGTGGCGCCGGCCGCGAACAGCTCGTCGGTGGTGGCCAGCTCGTCGTCCATCATATAGGCGATCAGGCTGCCCGCCGCATAGAAATAGAACAGCGCCTCGAGCCCCGACGACCAGGCCAGCAGTTCGCGCAGCCCGAACAGGATCTGCGCCAGCAGCAGCGCGATGATCGGCAGCGCCAGCGCCAGGCTGACCCGCACCTCGCCCGGCGTGCGCCGCACCATGCGGATGGTGAAGGCCAGCACCACGATGCCGAAGGCATTGAAGGCCACCTGGCCGGCCGGCGTGCCCTCGATGAAGGGATAGGCCAGCATGCCGATCAGCTGGACCAGCAACAGGATGGCGGACGGGTGGCGGCGGGTGTGGACGAACAGGAGCAAGGGGCGCATGGATGGACGACGGTGATCGCGATGCGCCCATTGTAGGTTCAGGCGGGCGGAAACAGCGCGCCGAATGCGCGCGCCGCCGCGCCGGGATCGCGCGAACCATAGACGCTCGTGATCGCCGCCACCAGGTCGATCCCGCGCGTCACCAGCGGCGCCGCATTGCTCGGTGTCATGCCGCCGATGACGACGATCGGCAGGCTGAACTCGGCGCGCGCCTGGTCCAGCAGCTCGGGTGGCGTGACAAAAGTGTACTTCTTGACCGGCGACGGATAGAAGCCGCCGAAGGCGACGTAGCTGGCGCCGGCTTCGACTGCCGCGCGCGCCAGGGCCAGCTCGCCGTAGCACGAGGCGCCGACGATCTTGTCCTTCCCCAGCAGCGCGCGCGCCTCCTGAACGCCGTCATCGGTATGGCCCAGGTGCACGCCGTCGGCGTCGATCGCCTGGCACAGGTCGAGGTGGTCGTTGATGACGAGCGGCCGGCCGTGACGGCGGCACAGCGCGAGCAGCGCCGCTGCCTGCTCCTTGCGCAGGTCGGGACCGGCTTCCTTGTGGCGGTACTGAACCAGCGCGGCGCCGGCGCCAAGGGCAGCGTCGGTCGCGGCGATCAGTTTTTCCGTATCGTCCCAGTTCGGGGTAACGAGGTACAAGCCGCGCATGGCGGACTCCTTTCAGCTTGTCGATTGCAACAGGCGGCGCGGGATGCGCTGCCCTAGCGCCAGCGCATACGACTGCGCCAGCGCATGGTGGGTATAGGTCTGGGCCGTGTCGAGCGCCGCCTCCATGCGCTCGCCCAGCGCCAGCCGCGCCGCCAGCGCCGCGGCCAGGGTGCAGCCGCTGCCGTGGTAGCCGTGCGGCAGGCGCGGCCAGTGCCAGGCGCGTCGCTCGACGCCGTCGACCAGCCAGCGGTTGACGACGGTGTCGCCTGCGGCGTGGCCGCCGGTCACCAGCACCTGCGCGCCGTGGATCTCGCCCAGTGCTTCGTGTTCGGGCAGGTTGGGCAGCACGATCGTCGCCAGCGCCAGCAGTTCGCGCAGCGCTTTGATAGCGTCGCCCTGCCCCAGCGCATCGCCATGGCCGCTGGCCAGCACCGGATCGAGCACCACCGGCAAGGTGGGCCGGCGCGCGCGCAAAGTCCGGATGACGTCCGCGATCGCCGCCGCATTGGCGGCGTTGCCGGGGATGCCGAGCTTGACCGCCCCGATCTCGAAGGCGGCCAGAAGCGGCGCCGCCTGGCGCGCGATCCATTCGGCATCCACCGGGCTCGCCGCATGGACCCGGTTATTGTCCTGCGCCGTGATGGCGGTGGCCACGGGCAGCGGGTGCGCACCCTGCGCCGAAATCGCCAGGATGTCGGCGGCCAGGCCGGCGCCGCCGCCGGGATCGAGCCCGGCGAACACCAGCACGCAGGCCGTCATCCGGTGATCTTTCCTTCGACGGGCGACGAGGGCGAGGCGGCGAAACGCTTCGGCATGCGGCCGGCAAGATAGGCATCGCGCCCCGCCATCACCGCATGCTTCATGGCGCGCGCCATGCGCACCGGGTCGCCCGCGGCGGCGATCGCGGTGTTCATCAACACGCCGTCGCAACCCAGTTCCATCGCGATCGCGGCGTCCGACGCCGTGCCGACGCCGGCGTCGACCAGCACCGGCACCGTGGCCTGCTCGATGATCAGGGACAGGTTCCATGGGTTGAGGATGCCCATGCCCGAGCCGATCAGGGAGGCCAGCGGCATCACCGCCACGCAGCCGATCTCCTGCAGGATGCGCGCCTGGATCGGGTCGTCGCTGCAGTAGACCATGACGTCGAATCCATCCTTCACCAGGGCCTCGGCCGCGACCAGGGTCTCGGGCATATGCGGGAACAGCGTCTTCTGGTCGCCCAGCACCTCGAGCTTGACCAGCTTGTGCCCTCCCAGCAGCTCGCGCGCCATCTGCAAGGTGTAGATCGCATCCTTGGCGGTGTAGCAGCCAGCCGTATTCGGCAGGATGGTGAACTCGTTCGGCGGCAGCACGTCCAGCAGGCTCGGCGCGCTCGGGTCCTGGCCGATGTTCACGCGGCGGATCGCCACCGTGATGATCTCGGCGCCGGCGGCCAGCGTGGCTTCGCGGGTCTGCTCCAGGTCGCGGTACTTGCCGCTGCCGACCAGCAGGCGCGATTGGTAGGCGCGGCCGGCAATCGTCAGCACGTCCTGTTTGATGTCGTTCATTGCATTCATGTCTCGTCTCCTGTCAGCCGCCACCGATGGCGCGCACGATATCGACCCGGTCCTGCTCATGCAGGCGCCGGTGCAGCCACTGCTGGCGCGGCACCACCTCGCGGTTGACCGCCAGCGCCATCCCCTGTCCGCTCAGGCCCAGCTGTTCCAGCAGGCCGAACAGGGTTTGCCCCGGCGGCACCTGGCACGGCGCGCCGTTGACTTCGATCGGCGTCATTCACACCTCCCGGTACAGCTGGGCGCCGTTCTTCACGAACTCGATCGCCTTTTCCTGCATGCCCTGGGCCAGCGCTGTCTCCCCTTGCACGCCCTTGGCGGCGGCATATTCGCGCACTTCCTGGGTGATCTTCATCGAGCAGAAATGCGGGCCGCACATCGAGCAGAAGTGGGCCACCTTGGCCGAATCCTTCGGCAGGGTCTCGTCGTGGAATTCGCGCGCCTTGTCCGGATCGAGCCCCAGGTTGAACTGGTCTTCCCAGCGGAACTCGAAGCGCGCTTTCGACAGCGCGTTGTCGCGCAGTTGGGCTCCCGGATGGCCCTTGGCCAGGTCGGCCGCGTGCGCGGCGATCTTGTAAGTGATGATGCCGTCCTTGACGTCGTTCTTGTCGGGCAGGCCCAGGTGCTCCTTGGGCGTCACGTAGCACAGCATGGCGGTGCCGTACCAGCCGATATTGGCGGCGCCGATGCCCGAGGTGATGTGGTCGTAGCCTGGCGCGATGTCGGTGGTGAGCGGTCCCAGCGTGTAGAACGGCGCCTCGTGGCACTGCTCCAGCTGCAGGTCCATGTTTTCCTTGATCAGGTGCAGCGGCACGTGGCCGGGGCCCTCGATGATGGTCTGCACGTCGTGCTTCCAGGCGATCTGGGTCAGCTCGCCCAGCGTCTTGAGTTCGGCCAGCTGGGCTTCGTCGTTGGCGTCGTAGATCGAGCCGGGACGCAGACCGTCGCCCAGGCTGAACGAGACGTCATACGCCTTCATGATGTCGCAGATGTCCTCGAAGTGCGTGTACAGGAAGGATTCGCGGTGGTGGGCCAGGCACCACTTGGCCATGATCGAGCCGCCGCGCGAGACGATCCCCGTCAGGCGGTTGGCCGTCATTGGCACGTAGCGCAGCAGCACGCCGGCATGGATGGTGAAGTAATCGACGCCCTGCTCGGCCTGTTCGATCAGGGTGTCGCGGAAGATTTCCCAGCTCAGCTCCTCGGCCTTGCCATTGACCTTTTCCAGCGCCTGGTAGATCGGCACCGTGCCGATCGGCACCGGGCTGTTACGGAGGATCCATTCGCGCGTCTCGTGGATGTGCTTGCCGGTCGACAGGTCCATCACCGTGTCGGCGCCCCAGCGGATGGCCCAGGTCATCTTTTCCACTTCCTCGCCGATCGACGAGGTGACGGCCGAGTTGCCGATATTGGCGTTGACCTTCACCAGGAAGTTGCGGCCGATGATCATCGGCTCCAGCTCCGGGTGGTTGATGTTGGCGGGGATGACGGCGCGGCCGCGCGCCACTTCCGAGCGCACGAATTCCGGCGTGATCTCGTGCGGGATGCTGGCGCCGAAGGACTGGCCCGGATGCTGGCGGCCGAGCAGCGCCGCCACCCGCTGGCCCATCGGCCCCGAGGATTCCAGCGAGGCGATGTATTCCTTGCGCTGCATGTTTTCGCGCAGGGCGATGAATTCCATCTCCGGGGTGATGATTCCCTGGCGCGCGTAATGCATCTGGCTGACGTTGGAACCGCTCTTCGCGCGGCGCGGCGCGCGCTGCAGGTTGAAGCGCAGCGCGGCCAGTTGCGGATCGTTCAGCCGCGCCTGGCCGTAGTGCGAGGTGGGGCCGTCCAGCTGCTCGGTGTCGCCCCGTTCGGCGATCCATGCCTGGCGCATGGGCGCCAGGCCGCTGCGGATGTCGATCGCCGCGCCCGGCTCGGTGTACGGGCCGGAGGTGTCATAGACGAACAGGGGCGGATTCGGCTCGCCGCCGAAGCTGTCGGGCGTGGGCGACTGGCTGATTTCGCGCATCGGCACGCGGATGTCGGGCCGGCTGCCTTCGATATAGACCTTGCGCGAATTGGGTAGCGGATTGATTGCGGCGTGGTCCACCGTGGCGGTGGCGGCGTCGAATATCCGGGATGACTTCAGAGGTGCGTTCATGTGGCTCCCTTGCTTGCGGAGCCAGCAAAGGAGGTGCCGGGTGAGGCAAGGCGGACGCGGGTGTGCGCACGCTTGCATCGATTCGGCTGCTTCCCTTCGCTGGCATTATCCAGATCAGGTTCGGAGGGTATTTCTCACCCACGCGCCGTTGTGGCGACGCATAGGACCCCTAGCGTTTGCCGTCAGGGCGCATGAGCGCCCGGACAGCCAGCCGATTATAGCCCAATCGATTTTCGATGGGCGGAAAATGAATGTGGTTTTATCACAGCATCGGCGGCTCCTGTTCCAGCGCATGCAGCTGCAGCTCGCCGTTCACGGAACGCACCTCGACGAACGGTGTGCGCGCCGGCGCAATGGCTTGCGCGACCGGCGGCCCGCCGTCGACCGACACTTCGAGCTGCACGCTGTCGGCCGCGGTGTGGACGTCGACCGCGTCCGCACGCGAGATCGTCCAGTCGGTGCTGACGCCGGACCGCTGGTACACCTGCTTGCCGTCGACCCGCACGCTCACGGTATTGTTCTGGAAGCCTTCGCCCAGCCTCACGCGTAATGTCATGACCTTCTTCTGCTATTGAAGATGTGAACAAATTTGCCCAACGTCCTCTTCCTGCCCCGAGCCGTCTTGCTAACCGTTCTCGTATCTGACAGGCGTTACTTTCCCGCCTCCCGCCAGACATGAGCTGGCGGCAGTGTCTGACATTGCCGCCAGACTCGCCACGGGTAGCGCCGTTCTCGCCATGAGGCACGGTGGCGAACCGTTGCAATTCCACGACTTGCAACCGACGTGATGCGTTGTTTGCTCATGACCGTCACCAGCAATCATCGAGAAGCAGAACTGGACAGTAAACTACCTATCTGCGGCACTTGGTTTTCGTGACGCGGACGAGTTGTCTCGATAGTGCACCGTCCAACCAGCGTACGTCGTTCAGACAGCGCAGGCAGGACGAGAGTTCCGCTCCCCGGTGGTGTGCATTGACGGCATTCCGGTGAAACGCTGATGCCTTTCCCTGGGCTTTCAGGCTTATCCTTCCTTCATGCCAAGTCGCTGCCGGGAATGTCGCGTGCGATTCGCCCAGGCCGCCAGAGTTCGTTGCGATCAGATATCCGCTCGGAGGACATCAGACAATCTTCGTAATCGAGCAGCACCAGCAGCGATGTGGCCGCGCATGCCCCCCGTTGCACGATGCCGCCGGGATAGGCTGGCGATGCAAGGTGACCTATAATGGTTCTTTCGCAAAAAATTTCACCTACCACCACATCATGGAATTAGCCAAGTCTTTCGAGCCAGCCGATATTGAACAGTTCTGGCGCGCCGAGTGGGAAAAGCGCGGTTATTTCGCCGCCACCATGGACGAGGGCAAGCCGTCCTTCAGCATCCAGCTGCCGCCGCCGAACGTGACCGGCACCCTGCACATGGGCCACGCGTTCAACCAGACCGTCATGGACGGCCTGACCCGCTACTACCGCATGCGCGGCTATAACACCGCCTGGGTGCCGGGCACCGACCACGCCGGCATCGCGACCCAGATCGTGGTCGAGCGCCAGCTCGACGCCCAGAAGATCTCGCGCCACGACCTCGGCCGCGACGCGTTCCTGGAAAAGGTCTGGGAGTGGAAGGAAAAGTCGGGCAACACCATCACCGGCCAGATGCGCCGCCTGGGCGCCTCGGCCGACTGGCAGCGCGAATACTTCACGATGGACGACGTGCGCTCGAAGTCGGTGGTCGAAGTCTTCGTGCGCCTGTACGAGCAGGGCCTGATCTACCGCGGCAAGCGCCTGGTCAACTGGGACCCGGTGCTGGGCACGGCCGTGTCCGACCTCGAAGTCGATTCGCAGGAAGAAGACGGCTCGATGTGGTACATCCAGTACCCATTGGCCGACGGCAGCGGCCACCTGACGGTCGCCACCACCCGTCCCGAGACGATGCTGGGCGACGTCGCGGTCGCGGTCGACCCGACCGATGAACGGTATACGAGCCTCGTGGGCAAACTGATCAAGCTGCCGCTCACCGGCCGCGAGATCCCGATCATCGCCGACAGCTACGTCGACAAGGAATTCGGCACCGGCTGCGTCAAGATCACCCCGGCCCACGACTTCAACGACTACGCGGTCGGCCAGCGCGCGAACCTAGCGCCGATCAACATCTTCACGCTCGACGCGAAGATCAACGAGAACGCGCCGGAACAGTATCGCGGCCTGGACCGCTTCGCCGCGCGCAAGCAGATCGTCGCCGACCTGGAAGCGCTCGGCCTGATGGAACAGATCAAGCCGCACAAGCTGATGGTCCCGCGCGGCGACCGCACCAACGTCGTGATCGAGCCGATGCTGACCGACCAGTGGTTCGTCGCCATGACCAAGCCGGCGCCGGAAGGCACCTTCAATCCGGGCAAGTCGATCACCGAAGTGGCGCTGGAAAAAGTCGCCAGCGGCGAGATCAAGTTCGTGCCCGAGAACTGGAGCACCACCTACAACCAGTGGCTGGGCAATATCCAGGACTGGTGCATCTCGCGCCAGTTGTGGTGGGGCCACCGCATCCCGGCCTGGTTCGCCGAAGACGGCTCCATCATCGTCGCGCGCAATGAAGAAGAAGCCCAGGCCAAGGCCGCCGCGCAAGGCATCACCGGCGCATTGCGCCGTGACGACGACGTGCTCGACACCTGGTTCTCGTCGGCGCTGGTGCCCTTCTCGACCATGGGCTGGCCGGAGGAAACGCCGGACATGAAGATGTTCCTGCCGTCGTCGGTGCTGGTCACCGGCTTCGACATCATCTTCTTCTGGGTGGCGCGCATGGTCATGATGACCGCCCACTTCACCGGCAAGGTGCCGTTCGAGACCGTGTACGTGCACGGCCTCGTGCGCGACTCGCAGGGCCAGAAGATGTCGAAGTCGAAGGGCAATACGCTCGACCCGATCGACCTGATTGATGGGATAGATCTCGATAGCCTGGTCGCCAAGCGCACCACCGGCCTGATGGACCCGCGCGCGGCCGAGAAGATTGCCAAGGCGACCCGCAAGGAGTTCCCGGAAGGGATCCCGGCCTTCGGCACCGACGCCGTGCGCTTCACCATGGCGAGCTACGCTTCGCTGGGCCGCAACATCAACTTCGACCTGGGCCGCGCCGAGGGTTATCGCAACTTCTGCAACAAGCTGTGGAACGCGACCCGCTTCGTGATGATGAACACCGAAGGCAAGGACTGCGGCGCCCCGGCTGCCGAGGACCTGTCTCCGGCCGACCGCTGGATCATCTCGCTGATGAACCGCGTCGAGCTCGACGTCGCGAAAGGTTTCGCCGACTACCGCTTCGACAATATCGCCAGCAGCATCTACAAGTTCGTGTGGGACGAGTACTGCGATTGGTACCTCGAAGTCGCCAAGGTGCGCGTCCAGCAGGGCACGGAAGCGCAGCAGCGCGCCACCCGCCACACCCTGCTGCGCGTGCTGGAAGTGATCCTGCGCCTGGCGCATCCGATCATCCCGTTCGTGACCGAAGCCCTGTGGCAGAGCATCGCGCCGCTGGCCGGCAAATCCGGCGAGACCATCATGCTGCAGCCGTATCCGCTGGCCGACACCTCGCTGATCGACGAGGACGCCGAAGCGTGGATGGAGCAGTTCAAGGCGCTGACCGACGCCACCCGCAACCTGCGCGGCGAGATGTCGCTGTCGCCGTCGGTGCGCGTGCCGCTGATCGTCGAGCCGGGCAACGAGGAAGACCGCGCCAGGATGGCGGTGTTCGCGCCGTACATCCAGCTGCTGGGCAAGCTCGCCGAAGTGCAGATCGTGGACGCGCTGCCGGAATCGCCGGCCGCGGTGTCGATCGTCGGCACCACCAAGCTGATGCTGAAGGTCGAGATCGACGTCGCCGCCGAACGCGAGCGCCTGTCGAAGGAGATCGCGCGCGTCTCCGGCGAGATCGCCAAGGCCGAGGGCAAGCTGTCGAACGAGAGCTTCGTTGCGCGCGCGCCGGCCGCCGTGGTGGCGCAAGAGAAGGAGCGCGTGGCGAACTTCTCGGCCACCTTGGCCAAGATGCAGGAGCAGTTGGCGAAGCTGCCGGCGGCTTGACCGGACTTGCACCCGGTTCAAACGCGGCTTCGGCCGCGTTTTTTGTTGGGGGACGGCGTGGCGGCGTTATCGTAACGCGAAGCGCAAGCCGTAATTGTCCAGCGTCCCCGGCAGCTGCGCCGGGTCCAGTCGACCTTGCGGCAGCAGCCGCAAGGTTTTCCCGTCCGCGCCCGCATCGATCAAGGCCCCCAGCATCACGCTGGTCAGCATCAGCACCAGATTGCGCGCCGGGCACGTCACCGGTCCGCTGCTGAACGGAATCAAGGGCCAATCGCGATCCTGCGCATCCCTCACCTTATCGTCCTTCAACCACAACTCGGGCGCAAACCGGTTGGCGCATGCCATGCGCCGGTCATCCCGATGGAAGAACGGCGTGAACACCAGCACCCCGGTCCCTGCCGGCATCGTGTCTCCGCTCCAGTCGGTATCGCGCGTCGTCTGGCGCAGGATCGCCGGCGTCGTCGGCCACAGGCGCAGCGATTCCAGCACGGTGGCGCGCAGGAACGGCAGATATTGCCGCGCCATGCCGGGATGGCTGCGCAGTTCTTCGCGCGCGCGCTCCGCCTGCTCAGGATGTGCCGCCAGCAGCGCCAGCGCGCGGAAGGTGGCCATGCCGGCGGCGTCGAAGGCAAACAGCCATTGCGGCACCTGCTGGTTCGGCGCCGCATCGGGCGTCCTGGGAACGCTCGCCGCGACCGCTGCCAGGCTGCCGGGTTCGGCGCGCTCGAGGTAGGCCTGGATGCGCGCGAGGAAGCGTTGGCGCGTAACGGTCTTCCTGGGACGCATGAATGCCCAGTTGGCCGCCTGGCGCAGCGCGATGATCATGTCGCTGATTTCCTGGTCGCCGGCTGCGGCGTCGCCGAAGACGATGCGCCGCACCAGGCGGGTCCAGCCGGCGTTGAAGCCATCCCAGTCGAGTTTTCCCTGGCGACGCGCGCGGTCCAGGATGCGCCCGGCCTCATCGTCGACGGCCGGCAGGAACTGGCCCACCATGTGATGGACGGCGCGTTCGTGCTCGAGCACTTCCTCGTTGAAGCGGCGCCGCTCGGCGCGCTCGCGGCCGCACGAAATCAATGCTCCTTCGGGCTCGAAATGCGACAGCGCGGCGCGCTTTTCGCTGCTGGCGGCGCTGAACGGTTCCGGCGATTCGTCCAGCACCCGGCGCACGTGTTCCGGCGCCAGCAGGACGGCCTGCTTGCGGATCGGCAGCGGCAGCATCAGCGGCCCGTCTCCATACTTGTCGCGCAGCTTCTGCATGCGGCGCACCGCACGCGCGTCCAGCCCAAGGCGCTCGGCCAGCGCCACCATCTTGGGGCGGCGCACGATCACGCCCTTGGCAAAGGTCGGGGCCAGCACCTCCACGGCCAGGGCCGCCGTGTCGATCGCGCCGGCGGTGGCCAGGCCACCATGTCTTGCCGCGCCTGCCCTGCGGGAAGACTGGGACATCCATTTAGCTGCTGCGACACCCCCGGCCAAACCGAGCGCGCCGGCAAGCAGCAAGTTCCGATTGCGTTTGTTCATGTCAGCCACTCTCCAGATTCGTCACGAACGGGCACGGCCCGGCATGTGCCTGACAGTCCAGTTCGTCATGTGGACTTTACGACAAGAACGTCAATGGCGACGCACGGCGCCTACTTCGCGCCTACTTTATGGCGCGCCACCATGCGCGCCCGGAATGCGGCTGGCGCAGGTCGACTGCCTCGCCCATCTCCGGCGTGGTCAGCCTGACGCCCTTGTCGTCGGCCAGCTGCGCGATGCGGTCGAACGGATCCTGCCAGCGATGCATCCCCAGGTCGAAGGTGCCGTTATGCACGGGGAACAGCCAGCCGGCGTTCAGGTCGAGGAAGGCTTGCATGGTTTCCTCGGGCTGCATGTGGACGTCGGGCCAGCGCTTGTCGTAGGCGCCGGTTTCCAGCAGCGCCACGTCGAACGGGCCGAACCTGGCGCCGATCTCCTTGAAGCCCTTGAAGTAGCCGGTGTCGCCGCTGAAGAACAGGCGCAGGTCGTCGTGCTGGATCACCCACGAGGCCCACAGGGTCGTGTTCGCATCGGCCAGGGTGCGGCCCGAGAAATGCTGGGCCGGCGTCGCGGTGACGCGCACGCCGCCCACTTCCGTTCCCTGCCACCAGTCGAACTGGCGCACCTTGGCCTGGTCCACGCCCCAGCCGACCAGCCGGTCGCCCACGCCCAGCGGCGTCAGGAACAGGTCCGTCTTCGCGGCCAGCGCCTTCACGGCGGCGTAATCGAGGTGGTCGTAGTGGTCGTGCGACAGGATCACGGCCTTGATGGGCGGCAGTTCGTCGATCGAGATCGGCGGCGCATGGAAGCGCGCCGGGCCGGCCCATTGCACGGGCGAGGCGCGTTCAGAGAAGACCGGATCGGTGAGATAGAACTCGCCGCCGAGCTTGATCAGCATGGTCGAGTGGCCGAGGCGGTACAGCGTGTTGTCGGGCGCGGCCAGCAATGCCGCCTGGCTCAGGCTGCGCACCGGCACCGCCTGCTCGGGAATCGTGCCCTTTGGTTTGTCGAACAGGAAGATCCACCACAGCTTGGCCATCTCGCCAAAACTCATCTTGTGCATCTCGACCGGGTTACGGTATTTCCCGTCGTGAAATTGCGGCGAGGCCGGCGCGGTGGCGGTGCTGGCGATGGAGGTGCAGGAAGCCATGATAGCGAGTGCTCCGAGTAAGAGAGTGCCGAGAAGTAGGCGCATGGTGTCGATGGATAGTCATAAAGTACACTACACAGTGTAGTATCGAAATTTGAGAAAGTAAACTACTGAGTGTAGAATTCGCGTATGCACACGCCGACCCGCCTGACCGACCGAAAACGCAGCGCCATCCTGGCTGCCGCTGCCGAGCAGTTTCGCGTCCACGGTTACGAAGCCGCGAGCATGGATGCCATCGCGGCGCTTGCGGAAGTCTCGAAGCGCACCGTCTACAACCACTTCGCCAGCAAGGAAGAGCTGTTCGCCGAAACGGTGATGCAGATGTTCGAAAGCAGCGCCGGCGAGCTCGAACTGGGCTACCGTCCCGAGCGCAGCCTGCGCGCGCAGCTGGTCGAATTGATGGCGCTGAAGATGCGCACCCTGGCCGATCCGGAATTCATCGCGCTGGCGCGGGTGGCGATCGGCGAGGCGATCCACGCGCCCGAGCGCACGCTGCCCATCCTGGCGCGCCTGGGCGAGCGCGAAGAAGGCGTCACGGCCTGGATCCGCGCGGCCCAGGCCGACGGCAAGCTCAAGGCGGGCGACCCGTCGTTCGCCGCCACGCTGCTGCAGGGCCAGATCAAGACTTTCGCCTTCTGGCCGCAGATCGCGATGGGCGCCGCGCCGCTCGCGCCGCAAGAACAGGAGCGCGTCATCGACGCCGCGGTGTCGATGTTCCTGTCGTATTTCGCGGCCGGCTAGAAACCGATCACGAAGCGGGCGCCCTGGCCCACCGATTTCGCATAGCGCACCGTGCCGCCGTTGGCATGGACCAGGTGGCGCACCATCGCCAGCCCGATCCCCCCGCCCTGCTTCTTCGTCGTATAGAACGGCGTGAAGATGTGGGGGACCGAGGCCTCGGGAATGCCCGCGCCATCGTCCACGACCTCGATGCGCAGGCGGCTGCCGCGCACCAGGCGCGCCTCGACCCGGGCCTGCCCGCCGGCCCGGGTGGCTTCGAAGGCGTTCTTGAGCAGGTTGATCAGCGCCTGCTCCAGCTGGCCCGGATCCACCATCAACTCCAGCGAGGCCGGTTGGACCGCGAACGTCACGTCCCCGCCGCGCGCGCGCCAGCCTGGTCCCACCAGCGCATCGACCCGATCGAACAAAGCGGCCAGCGCCACCCGCTCGGGCCGCGCTGCCGGCAGGTTCGACAGGCTGCGGTAGCTGGCGACGAAATCGACCAGGCTGTCGGCGCGGCGGTTGATCGCATCCAGCGCCGTCTTCAGGTCGGCGCCGACGTCCGGCGGCAGGCCGGCCGCGGATCCGTCCAATGCGTCGTCCAGCAGGTCGCGCGCGGTGCGCGACAGCGAAGCGATCGGCGTCAGCGAATTCATGATCTCGTGGGTCAGCACGTGCACCAGCTGGCGCCACGACTTGAGGGCTTCGGCCTCCAGCTCGCTCTCGACCGGCATCAGCGCGGCGAGGCGCTGCGGCGCGCCGTGCAGGGTCAGCATCGAGACCGCCGCCAGCGCCCGCTCGACGCCGCGCTCGGACTCGAATTCGACCAGCCGCCGCTGTCCCGCCTGCGTGGCCAGCTGGCGATACAGCGCGCCGGCGTCGAGCGCGCGACCCGGCGCGACCAGCTTGCGCGCGCTGGCGTTGAGCGGGGCCACGCTGTCGGCGGCGTCGATGGAGAACAAGGCGATCGGCGCATGCTCGAGCCGCGCCTCGAAGGCCAGCGCGCTGTCGAGCAGCGCGCGCTGATCGATGCCGGCCTCCGGCACGACGGGCGGCGCCGGGCGCGCCCGGGCCAGATGCTCCACGCACCACCACAGCAACGCCAGCAGCGGCAAGGCCGCCAGCGCGCACGTCACCTGCAGGCGCGGCGAATCGCGCAGCACGCCCGCGCCGAACGCCAGCGCCAGCATGCCGGCCAGGGCAATCCAGATGCCGGCCCTAGATCCCATGCTTGCCCAGCTTGCGGTACAGCGCGGCGCGGCTCAGGCCCAGCAGGCGCGCTGCCAGGCTGATGTTGCCCCTGGCCTGCTCCATGGCGGCCGCGATGGTCTCGCGCTCCAGCGCGCCGAGCTTGAATTCTTCCCCTGCCGGCGCGCACGCCGCTACCGGCGGCGGCGGCGACGCCAGGCCGAAATCGTCGACATGGTAGTCGGGACGGTTGCCGAGGATGACCGCGCGTTCGCAGGCGTGGCGCAGCGCCCGCACATTGCCCGGCCAGTCCCAGGCGCACAAGCGCTCGAGCGCGCCCGGCGCCAGCTCGCGCACCGGCCGGCCATACTGGCTTTCGTACAGCGACAGGTAGTGGTGCAGCAGCGCCGGGATATCGCCCCGCCGTTCGCGCAGCGGCGGCACGCGGATCACGATCGTGTTCAACCGGAACAGCAGGTCGGTGCGGAACACCGCCGCATCGAACAGGCTCGCCTCGTCGAGATTGGTGGCGCTGACGATGCGCACGTCGACCGGCTCGGCGCGGTCGGCGCCGACCGGCGTCACCTGGCGCCGCTCCAGCGCCGTCAGCAGCTTGGCCTGGGCGCCCAGCGGCATGTTGCCGACCTCGTCGAGAAACAGCGTGCCGCCGTGGGCGGCCTGGAAACGGCCCGCGCGGTCGGACCTGGCGTCGGTGAAGGCGCCGCGCCGGTGGCCGAACATCTCGCTCTCGAAGGTCGCCTCCGGCAAGGCGCCCATGTCGACCGCCAGGAAGGCGCCGTGCGCGCGGCTGGACGCCGCGTGGATGGCGCGCGCCACCAGTTCCTTGCCGACGCCGTTCTCGCCCAGCACCATCACGTTGGCCATGGTCGGCGCCACGCTGGCGATCATCGCCTTGACGCCCTGCATGGCCGGCGAATCGCCCATCAGGGCGGCGTCGACGCCGGCGCCCCTGGCGCCGCGGCGCGCCAGCGCGGCGTCGACCGCCGCCAGCAGGCGCGCATTGTCCCAGGGCTTGGTGATGAAGTCGCCGGCGCCGCGCTTGAGCGCTTCCACCGCCAGCGGCACGTCGGCATAGGCGGTCAGGACGATCACGGCCGGCGCGGCGGCCATGGCGCGCAGGCGGTCAAGCACCGCCAGGCCCTCGGCGCCGTCGATGCGGCCCGGCGTGAAGTTCAGGTCGAGCAGGACCACGTCCGGCACGCCGGCCTCCAGCACGGACGCGAGCCGCGCCGGATCGCCGAGCGTCGCCACCGCGCCGTGGCGCCGCCGCAGCAGCATCTGCGCGGCGCAGGCGACGTCGGGGTCGTCGTCGAGGATCAGGATGCGCGCGGCGGATTGGCTCATGGAGGTGCGGGAAAACAGGTCAGCAGGCATTCTAGCAGCGCGCAATGGCGCCGTGCGGCCGTCCCCGCGCACCTGTCCGCAAGCGCACACCCCACCTGTCCGGAACCGGACAGGTGGGCGCGAAAAAATCTCCAGCGGCCCGCAAAAGCGCCTGGCACGGCGCTTGCAAACGATGCCGGCATGGACCAGATACCCCCACCCGCCGTCACCGGCGCCGCCATGGACATGCAGTTGCCGCCACGGCGCGGCCGCCGCGCCATGCGCCTCGCGCTGTCGTTCGCCGTTCTCGCCGCCGGCGCCCTGCTGCTGTGGCAGTGGCTGCCGCGCGGCCTCGCGGTCGAGACGCGCGACCTGCGCATCGCCACGGTCGAAGCCGGCACCTTCCGCGACGAGATCGTCGTGCGTGCGCTGGCCGAGCCGCTCAATTCGGTCATGCTCGACGCGGTCGAATCGGGCCGCGTCGAGGAAGTGTTCGCCCGCGACGGGCAGATGGTGAAGAAAGGCGAGCTGCTGTTTCGCCTGTCGAACCCGCAGCGCAACCTGGAACTGCTGGCGCGCCAGGCGGAACACGCGCAGCAGATCTCGAACCTGGCCAACCTGCAGGTGGCGCAGGAAGCGGTGCGCACCGACCACCAGCGGCGCCTGAACGACCTCGCCTTCGCGCTCGACCAGGCCGACAAGCAGCATGCCCGCAACCTGCGGCTGGCGCGCGCCGGCTTCATCTCGGCGGTGGCGCTGGAGGAATCGGGCGACAGGCTGGCGCGGGCGCGCCGCGCGCTGGACGAGGAAGGACGCGGCATGGCGCGCGAACAGGACGTGCGCGGGCGCGCGCTGGCGCAGATGGACCAGGCGATCCGCGGCCTGGCCTCGGGCCTCGACCTGGTGGCGGCCACGGTCGATGCGCTGGCGGTGCGCGCGCCGAGCGACGGCGTGCTGACCGACTTCCGGCTGCTGGTCGGCCAGGCCGTGCGCCAGGACCAGGCCATCGGCCGCATCGACGATCCGAACCGCTTCAGGCTCAGCGCCCAGGTCGACGAGTTCTACCTGAACCGGGTCACGCCCGGCCGCGAAGGGCGCGTCATCCAGGACGGCAAGACCCATGCGCTGCGGGTCAGCACCGTCTACCCCCAGATCAAGGAAGGCCGCTTCAGCGTCGAACTGGTGTTTACCTGGCGCCAGCCGGAGGTGATCAGCCCCGGGCAAGGCATGGACGTGCAACTCACGCTCGGCCAGTCGGCCCGGGCTCTGCTGCTGCCGAACGGCGCCTTCGCCAACGACGGCGGCGGCGCCTGGGTCTTCGCGCTGGCCGCCGGCGGCGGCCACGCCGAGCGGCGCGCGGTGAAGCTGGGACGGCGCAACAACACCCAGGTCGAGGTGCTGCACGGCCTGGCCGCGGGCGACCGGGTCATCGTGTCCGGCTATGCGGGCTTCGGCGAGGCCAGGCTGCTGCGGCTCACCGATTGAACCAGGTTTATCATCGATATCTCAACAGGAAACTCCTTATGCTCAAACTTTCAGGCGTCAGCAAGATCCACGTGGCGGGCGAAGTCCGGACCACGGCCCTCGACCGCATCGACCTCGAGATCGGCGCCGGCGAATACGTCGCCATCACCGGCCCTTCCGGCTGCGGCAAGTCGACCCTGCTCGGGGTGCTCGGCCTGCTCGACGTGCCGACCTCGGGCGCCTTCCTGTTCGACGGCCATGACGTCAGCGGCTGGAGCGAGGCGCGCCTGAACGGGCTGCGGCGCGGCATGGTCGGCTTCATCTTCCAGAGCTTCAACCTGATCGAGGAATTGAGCGTGTTCGAGAACGTCGAACTGGCGCTCGAATACACCGGCGTGCCGGGCGCCGAGCGCCGGCGCCGCGTGCAGGCCATGCTGGAACGCCTGGGCGTGGCCCACCGCAGCAAGCACCGGCCGTCGCAGCTCTCGGGCGGCCAGCAGCAGCGGGTGGCGATCGCGCGCGCGCTGGTGGCCGGGCCGGCCGTCCTGCTGGCCGACGAACCGACCGGCAATCTCGACACCGCCCACGGCGACGAGGTGATGCGCCTGCTGCGCACCATCAATGCCGAGGGCACGACGGTGGTGATGGTCACCCACTCGCCCGCGCACGCGGCCCAGGCCTCGCGCACGGTGCGCCTGCTCGACGGGCGCATCGTGGTCGACGCGCTGCAGGCGGCGTGAGGAGACCGATATGCTGCTGCGCGACTTTCGTATCGGCTGGCGACTGCTGGCCAAGGACCGCTCGTATTCGGCGGTCGTGATCCTCGGGCTGGCGACCGGCATCGCCGCCTGCTTCCTGCTGCTTGGCCTGGTGCGCCACGCGTTCTCGTACGACCGCCACGTGCCGCAGCATGAACAGGTATTCCGGCTGCTGCAACGCTGGAACCTGGAGCTGCTCGGGACCAAATGGGATCCCATGGCGAGCCTGCCCGCGCGCGACGCCGCGCTGGCCAGCGGCCAGCCGGTGCTCGCCACGGCCTTCGTGTCGCGCCCCCTGGATGCGCGGGTCGGCAACCAGGTCAAGGCTTTCAGGCTGACCCTGGTCGATCCGGCCTTCCAGCAGATCTTCTCGCCAAGGGTGCTAGCCGGCGACCTGCAGGCCGCGCTCGCCAGGCCCGGGGCGCTGGCGCTGAGCCGCGCCACGGCGCTCAAGCTGTTCGGCCGCATCGACGCGATCGGCGCCACGCTGCAGGGAGACGGCGCCACCTATACCGTGGCGGCGGTGCTGGAAGACCAGCCCGCGGCCACGACGACGCCGTACGAGGCGCTGGCCGGCTTCGACGGGCCCTTCCTTCCCGCCGAAGTGCGCCGCGAACTGGAGACTTCATGGGGCTTCAGCGGCGGCGCCGTCTATGTGAAACTGCTGGACGGCGCCGACCCGGAGCGCGTGCTCGACAACATCCGGCGCCAGCTGCGCGAGTCGTCCCTGGTGCGGCGCAATTTCGCCGAACAGGTGGCGGCCCTGGGCGGGCGCGACCTGATCGACTACCGGCTGGACCCGCTCGCGGATGCCTACCTGGCGCCCGACGTGGATGGCGCGATGATCGAGCACGGCAACCGCCAGGGCATGCTGGGCCTGGCCGTGGTGGCCGGCCTGATCCTGCTGCTGGCGGCGACCAATTACGTCAACCTGGCCACCGTGCGCACGCTCGCGCGCCAGCGCGAGATCGCGATGCGCAAGGTGCTGGGCGCATCGGCGCCGGCGGTGGCGCGCCAGTTCCTGGCCGAGTCGGTGTTGATCTGCCTGCTCGCCACCCTGCTCGGGCTGTTGCTGGCCTGGCTGCTGCTGCCGGCGTTTTCCGACCTGGTGCAGCGCGAGTTCGATGCCATGTTCAGCCCTGTCGCGCTGGCCGCCACGCTGGCCCTCGGGCTGCTGCTCGGCCTGGCCGCGGGCGCGTACCCGACCTGGTCGGCGCTGCGCGTGCGCCCCGGCGCCGCGCTGGCCGGACGCGGCGCCAGCGAGACCGCGCGCGGCCTGTGGCTGCGGCGCGCGCTGACCGTCGTGCAGCTGGCGACCGCCATGGGTTTGACGGCCACGACGCTGGCGGTGAGCTGGCAGACGCGGCATGCCAGCGCGCTCGATCCCGGTTTCGACATGGCGCCGCTCTTGATGTTCCCGGCCATTAACGATGCGCGCGACGCGCGCATCCGGGCCCTGCGCGACGAAATCGCGCGCCTGCCCGACGTGGCCGGCGTGGCCCTGTCGCATATGCCGTTCAGCGTCGGGCACAACATCACCAGCCTGCGGCGCGAGGGCGGCGCGGTGATCGACCTGCAAAACTATGCGGTCAGCCCGGAATTCTTCGACGTGTTCGGCGTCAAGCCGCTGGCGGGACGCCTGTTCGATGCGGCGCTCGACCAGCCGAAGCAGCCCGACCGGGTCGTGATCAATGCCAGCGCCGCGCGCCGGCTGGGCTTCGCCAGCCCGCACGACGCGATCGGCAAGACGCTTCTAAGGCCCGGAGCAGGCCGGGACGCGGTGCGCATCGTCGGCGTCGCCCCCGACATCCGCCACCGCTCGGCGCGCGACGAGCAGCCGCCGGCCGCCTATGTCCTGAACGACCGGGTCGGCATGTTCACGGTGCGCACCCGCGCCAACCCCGATGCGACCGCACGCGCCATCGAGGCGCTGTGGCCGCGCCACTTCCCGAACGAGACCCTGGGCGTCATGCGCATGCAGAAGGTGGCCACGGACCTGTTCTACGCCGACGACCTGCGCCTGTCGCAATTGCTGGCCGCGTCGAGCGCCATCGCCAGCGCCATCGCGGCCTTCGGCATCTATGTGCTGGCCGCCTACACCGTGCAACGGCGGGAAAAGGAGATCGTGCTGCGCAAGCTGTACGGCGCCAGCCGCGGCGCGATCAGCCGGCTGGTGGCGCGCGACATCGGCCTGCTGGTCGCGGGCGGGGCCGCCCTCGGCCTGCCGCTGGCCTGGATCGCGATCGAGCACTACCTGACAGGTTTCGCCACCCGGGCGCCGATCGGCGGCTGGACGCTGGCGCTGGGACTGCTGCTGGCCTGCGCGGTGGCACTGGCGGCCACCGTGCGCCACGCGCTGGCGGCGATGCGCCTGCGGCCGGCGCAGGCGCTGCGCGAATAGCGTCTTACTTTACCGGCGTGTCGAGGCGCACGCTATCTTGCTGCGTGGGCGACGCGGCGTTACGCTGCACCCAATAGTCGGCGTTCTTGATGCCGAGCGCGACCGGATCGAAGACCGGATCCTTGCCGGCTTTCTTCTGCGCTTCGTAGTCGCGCAGGCACTTGAAAGCGACGTTGCGCAGCAGGACGATCGCCACGATGTTCAACCAGGCCATCAGGCCTACGCCCATGTCGCCCAGCGCCCAGGCGACATCGGCGGTCTTGACAGCGCCGTAGACGGTAGCGGCCACGATCGCGATCTTGAGCGCGAAATTCAGCCACGGATGGCGCGCATGGCGGTCCATGTAGGCGATATTGGTCTCGGCGATATAGTAATAGGCGACGATCGTGGTGAAGGCGAAGAACAGTAGCGCGATCGCCACGAACAGCGCGCCGAAGCCCGGCATCACGTTCTCGAGCGCGGTCTGCACGTAGCCGGGGCCGGCCGCCACGCCCTGCACGCCGACGAACATCTGGGTGCCGTCCGGCGCCTCGACGTTGTACTGGCCGGTAATCAGGAGCATGAAGGCGGTGGCCGAGCACACGAACAGGGTGTCGATGTAGACCGAGAAGCCCTGCACCAGGCCCTGCTTGGCCGGATGGCTGACTTCGGCGGCGGATGAGGCGTGCGGGCCGGTGCCCTGGCCTGCCTCGTTCGAGTACACGCCGCGCTTGACGCCCCACATGATGGCCATGCCGATGATGGCGCCAAAGCCGGCGTCAAGGCCGAAGGCGGAGCTGACGATCAGCGAGATTACCGCCGGCAACTGTTCAATGTGCAGGAACACGATGACGCAGGCAACCACGATATAGCCCAGCGCCATGAAAGGCACCACCAGCTCGGCGAAGGTCGCGATGCGCTTGACGCCGCCGAAAATGATGAAGGCCAGCGCAATGGCCAGGACGGCGGCGGTGACGTTCGGATCGATGCCGACGGCCGTCTTCAGCCCCTCGGCGATCGAGTTGGCCTGCACGCCGGGCAGCAGCAGGCCGGTGGCGAACACCGTCGCGATCGCGAAGGTCCAGGCATACCATTTGATGCCCAGGCCCTTTTCGATATAGAAGGCGGGACCGCCGCGGTACTGCTTGCCGATCTGCTCCTTGTAGACCTGGCCCAGCGTCGACTCGACGAAGGCCGAGCTGGCGCCCAGGAAGGCTACCACCCACATCCAGAACACCGCGCCAGGACCGCCGAAGGTGATGGCGGTGGCCACGCCGGCGATGTTGCCGGTGCCGACCCGGCCGGCGAGCGTCATCGTCAGTGCCTGGAAGGAGGACACGCCCTGCTCCGAGCTTTTTCCTTCAAGCATCAGGCGGGTCATCTCCCGCACATGGCGCACCTGCAGGAATCGTGACCGGAGCGAAAAATACAGCCCCACGCCCAGGCACAGCGCGATCAGCGCGGGGCTCCAGATGATGCCATTGATGGCGGTTACCAGATCGTTCATGCAAAGTCCTTGTCGCGTGGGAGAGGTTGAAGATTTACCTTTGGTAAAGATGCCACAAGATACATTAATTAGAGGGAAATTTGCATCGAAAAAAAATAGATTGGCCTCGCAATCGAGCACCGTTTCATGAGAAATGGCATCTAATAAATACATGATACGATCTGCCCATGGACCGACGAAGCGACTACAAGACCTCCCTGCGCATCGACGCCGTGATTCACGAGGCGTCCATCGACCAGCGCACCAGCGCCGCGCGCCAGCTCGCCGAGCTCGGCGTGCCGCTGGAAGTGACGATGCGGGTGCTGACCCGCCCGGCCGAGCGGCGCCACCAGGTCACGCCGGAAGACGTGCGCAACGCGCCGTAGTTTTGGAGGGAATCCTCTGATTTCAGGCCGTCCTGTCTCCAGGCGACTTTGCTACACTCTGCCGTACCAACAACAATACTGGAGACCTACCATGCGCCACCTGATGCACGTCGGCCTGATCGCCGCCGCCATGCTCGCCCTGCCCACCGCCGCCCTCGCGCAGAGCGCCTCGCCGGTCGGCACCTGGAAAACCATCGATGACGAAACCGGCAAGCCGAAGGCGCTGGTGCGCATCACCGAAGAAGGCGGCGTCCTGACCGGCAAGATCGAGAAACTGTTCCGCCCGGCGGACCAGGACCAGAATCCCAAGTGCGTCAAGTGCAGCGACGCGCGCAAGGACCAGCCGATCATCGGCATGACGATCCTCTCCGGCCTCAAGAAAGAAGGCAACGAATACACCGGCGGCCAGATCCTCGATCCGTCCAACGGCAAGACCTACAAGAGCAAGGCCAGCCTGGCCGACAACGGCAGCAAGCTCGAAGTGCGCGGCTATGTCGGCGCGCCGATGTTCGGCCGCACCCAGACCTGGCAGCGCGAACAATAAACCTCAACGCGGCCCGGCGACGGGCCGTTTTTCTTCCTGATGACCCTGAATCAAGCCTATATCTTTCTTGGCTTTGCCATCGTCGCCGAAGTGATCGGCACCACCGCCCTCAAGGCCTCCGACAGTTTTACCCGCCCGCTGCCGAGCCTGATCACGGTCGGCTGCTACGCCCTGTCGTTCTACCTGCTCACCTTCAGCCTGCGCGTGCTGCCTACCGGCATCGCCTATGCGATCTGGTCCGGTGTCGGCATCGTGCTCATCTCCCTGGTCAGCTGGTTGTATTTCCGGCAAAGCCTGGACCTGGCGGCGATCGCCGGCCTGGCCCTGATCATCGCCGGGGTGCTGGTGATCAACCTGTTTTCGAAGAGCGTCGGGCACTAGCGCACGCCTGGTTCACGCGCCAGGCAATGTCGGCTATGCTGACGTCAAGATCGTGTCAACCTCGCGTCAACCGCGACGTGTTGCCGGACGTTACTTCCTGCCCACCTTCGAGGCGCCATGAAACCAACTTCCGTAGCACGTGCCGCACGACCCGTCTTCCGCGGACGGGCCATGCGCGTGATTCGCCTGCTCAGCCTGGCTGGCGGCGTGTTCGGCATCCTGTTGCCGGCCGCCTTGCTGGCCTCGACCGCGCACGGCATCCCGGACTGGATCGAGCCGTATATCGTGCTGGTCGGCGTGGCGCTCGGCTCGGGCGGCTTCTTCCTGGTCGCGATGGCCGGCCACCGCATGAACCGCGACGCCATGCTGCGCTCGTTCGCCGCCCTGCTCCTGATGATGCCCTTCGGCGCCAGCGGCATCGTGATCTGGCATGCCAGCAATATGCTGATGGTCTGGCTGTGCACCTTCCTCTTGATGCTGACGATCTTGCTGTACCTCAGCTTCATCTATCCGCTGACCCATGTGCCGCAGCAGCCGATCGTGCCCAGGACGCCTTCCCGGCGTGCACCCAAGCCTATGCAATGGGTCCCGCTACGGCGCAACGGCCAGCGCGAACGCCGCTTCACGCAGCCATCATAGCCAGCCGTCATAGCCAACCCGCATCGCGCGCCATCCGGTACGCTTCCACGCGATTCCCGGCGCCCAGCTTGCTGATCGCCTCCGACAGATAGTTGCGCACCGTCCCCTCCGACAGGTGGACCTGGCGCGCGATCTCGACGCTCGAGCGCCCTTCTCCCGCCAGGCGCAGCACTTGCCGTTCGCGCTCGGTCAGCGGGTCGCCGCCGCCGTTCCAGCTTTCCAAAGCCAGCTCGGGCGCGATCGCGCGCCCGCCGCCATGCACGACGCGGATGGCGTCGGCCAGCGCCTCGACTGGCGCATCCTTGAGCAGGTAGCCGCGCACGCCCGCCTCCATCGCGCGCCGCAGGTAGCCGCTGCGGGCGAAGGTCGTCACCACCACCACGCGGCACGCCAGCTTTCTCGACGACAGCGCCTGCGCCAGTTCGATGCCGGTCATGTGCGGCATCTCGATATCGGTCAGCACGATGTCGGGAACGAGGCGCTCGCACAGGGCCAGCGCCTCGCGGCCATCGAGCGCGCCGGCCACCACCTCGATGTCCGGCTCCAGCCGCAGCAGCGCGCTCAGGGCCCCCAGCACCAGCTTCTGGTCTTCGGCGATCAGGACGCGGATCATGCCGGCACCTGCAGCTCGAGCGCCAGGCCGTCGCCGGCCGCCAGTTTCAAGCGCCCGCCGAGCGCCGCCACCCGCTCCTGCATGCCGGCCAGCCCGTTGCCATGCCTTAACTCATCGGTATCGCGCAGGCGGCCGTCGTCGTGCACGCGCAGCACGGCGTGGCCGGCTTCGCGGCTCAGCGACAGCGTGCAGCGCGACGCCCGGGCGTGGCGCACGATGTTCGTCACCGCTTCGCGCACCGCCAGCGCCAGCACGTGCTCGGCGGCCGGGGCCAGGTCGATGCGCTCGACCCGTTCGTCGAGCGCCACGTCGGCAGCCTGCAGGCTGGCGCGGGCGCTGGCCAGGGCCTGGGCCAGGCCGCTCTCCCGGTAGCCGGTGACGGCCGTGCGCACCTCGGCCAGGGCGGTGCGCGCGCTGGCTTCGATGTCGGCGATTTCGCGCGCGCAGGCGGCGTCGTCGCGGCCGGCCAGCTTGCGCGCGAGTTCGGCCTTGAGGGCGATCAGCGACAGCGAATGGCCGAGCAGGTCGTGCAGGTCGCGCGAGATGCGTTCGCGCTCGGCGATGCGCGCCATGTGCTCGACTTCTTCCTGCTTGCGCATCAGGCGGGCGCGCGAGTCGCGCAGGCGCTGGTCCATCAGGGTCGACAGGCCCACCGGCAGGCCGACCAGCAGCAGCGGCAACAGGAACACCAGTTGCATCCGGCCCTCGACCAGGAACGACGCCGCCGTCCCGCCGGCGAGCACCGCCAGCATGCCGCCGACGGCGTGGCCGGGCCGCGGGATGCGGGCGCACATGGCGCAGGCAAAGATGAAGAAGCAGGCGGCGCCCGAATTCCAGTGCGCCCACGCTGCGCCGAGCAGGCAGCCGGCCGCCACGCAGGCGTGGACCTGCCAGCCGCGGGCCCAGAAGCTGAAGCAGTACAGCGCGACGAAGACCGGCAGCGTCAGCGCCAGCAGGGCCGCCTCCAGCGCGCCGGGCGCCACATAGGCGAACTTCCAGAACAGGTAGCCGAGCGACAGCAGCCACAGGTATTGCAGCCTGCCGTAGGCGGGCGGGATCCAGGGGCGCGCCAGCGCGTTTCGGAGCGTCGTCATCATGGTTGGCTCGGTCATCATTCTTGCTCCAGCAGGCGCACGTCGGCGAGTTCGAAGCGGTAGTCGCCCGGTTGCGGTCCGGCACTGAATGCTAGCATGGCGACGGCGGCCGGATCGATGCCGGCAAAGGCCGACAAGGGCACGCTCACTTCTTCCCATTCCCCCTTGGCCACGAAGGGCACCATGCTCGGCCGCTGGCTGCCGGCGCCCATCATCATCACCTGGTAGGTCTTGCCGTCGCCGCGCACCTTGAAGCGCAGGATCTTCGCCGCGCTCAGGTCGGCCGGCTGCATCGGCTGGGCGCCGGGCATGAAGGCCACGCTGGACCAGGCGAACGGCAGGCCCGGCGCGACCGTGGCGCGCACCGCCAGCGGCACTTGCCCGTCGGGCAGCGGCGCCAGCACGTCGAGCTTGACGGTCGACTTGCCGCCCGCGAACTGGTCGGTCGACGGCAGCCAGCCGCTGCCGAACGGGCTGCCCAGGCGGCTGGCGCTGAAGTCGCTGATGCGGCCATCCGGCGGCAGCGCCTGGCGGGTGGCGCCGCCGCTTTCCTGCGCCACCCGCTGGCGTCGCGCATCGCGCAGGGGATTGGCGCTCTGGCCATCCTTCCACACCTCGACGATGTGGCGCGTGGCCCTGACGTCGGCCGCGGGATTGCCCTCGACCAGCAGCAGGTCGGCCTTGCAGCCCCTGGCGATGCAGCCGCGCCGGCCCAGCCTGAAGGCCGCGGCCGGGACGCTGGTGGCGGCGGCCAGCGCCTCGGCCGGACTCAGGCCGGCCTCGACCAGCGCCGCCAGTTCGCGGTGCATGCTGATGCCGTACAGGGTGCCGGCGTTGCCCGCATCGGTCCCGGCCAGGATCGGCACGCCGGCCTTGCGCAATGCGGCGGTGACGGCTTTCGGCGCCGCCAGCGCCTGCGGCCGCGCCTGCGCGCCGTAGCGCGCCTTGAGCGTGGCGGCGCCTTCGCGGTCGACCAGCGCCGCCAGCCGGGCGTCGGCGAGCAGGTCGTCGCCGCGCACGCCGGCCATGCTTTCCAGGACCGCGAAGGTCGGGATCACGAAGGCGCCCCTGGTCCTGGCCAGCCGGGCCAGACCGTCGACGGCCTGCCGATCGGGCGCGGCGCCCAGGAACAGGTGCACCAGGCCGTCGGCGCCGGCCTCCAGCGCGGCACGCGCATCCTGTTCGTTGCTGACGTGGACCACGGCCAGCTTGCCGCGCAGGTGGGCGGCCTCGATCAGCGCCCTGGCGGTCGCCAGGTCGATCGAATTCATCCTGCTCGTGCCCTGCCCGCCGGCTTCGAGCACGATCTTGATGAAGTCGGAGCCTTCGGCGATGCGCGCGTCGACGAAGTCGCGCGCCTGCTCCGGCCGGCTCAGGGTCGGGATGGGCAGGCCGTACTGGGTGCCGTGGCCGTTCGGGGCAGTGGCCAGCGTCCCGGCCGAGAACATGTCGGCCCGCCCCGCATTGCGGCCGGCCGCCATGCTGCCCTTCACCTCCTGCATCAGCGGCACGGCGGTGAACATGTCGACCTGCGTGGTGACGCCGAACAGCAGCGGCAGGTCGAGCTGCCTGAACGCGTGGGTATGGGCGTCGATCAGGCCCGGCAGCAGGGTGCGGCCGGCGCCGCCGACGATGCGGCTGCCCGCGGGCGGCGCGCCGCGGAAGTCGGCGTCGACGATGACGCCGCCGTCGAACAGCACCGAACGGCGTTCGTGCACGGCCTTGCCGTCGAAGACGCGCACGTCCTGGACCAGGGTGGCGGCGGCCAGGGTCGTGCCGGACAGGGCGACGCAGGTGGCGACGAATAAGGTTTTCAGGACGGGGATGGGCATGGTTTCCTCACGAGTTGGTGTGAAACCAGTATGTCGGTGCCGCCGCCGGCCCGACAGAATCGCTTGCCATCAATCCTGGCTGACAAATGTCATCCGCCCAGTTCCGGATGCTGCCATCCGGATCGCATCGCGCTTCCTTCCACTCAGACTTGGTAGCCGCCGCCGACCTCGATCGACTCGGCATTGACCCAGGCCAGTTCCGGACCCGGCAGGCTGGCGATCACGCGCCCCACTTCATCCGCCTCGCCCACCCGTCCGAGCGCTGTCTGCGATGCGCGACGCGGCGCGGATCGCCGCGCATGCGCGCGGAAATACCGTGCGATCGGCGACCGGGATGTGACAAGGCGTCGCGCACGAAGAAACAATTACGACAAGTATTTTTTCTTGTGTGCCATCTTGGTTCCACTGCCGGACAGGCAGCATGTTTTTCGTATGGCTATCCATGAACCGACGTTTGTCGTCTCTTCACCCTGCAAGGATGTGCCATGATCTTTCTTCGACTCGCCAGCCTGGTGGCCGGCGTGCTGGTGCTCATCGCACCCGCCATACTGATCCGCGTCGGCGGCATGCCCCCGGATACGGGCCGGGCCGGCGCGGCGCTCGCCTGCGTGGTGCTGGCCTCGAGCGGTTTCATCATGATCGGCATGGCGGGCCAGCGCCTGCGCCGCTCGGCCTTGCTGCGCACGGCGGCCGCGATCCTGCTGGGCGTGCCGACGGTCGCCAGCGCCGCACTGCTGTGGCGCGGCAGCTCGCCCGCGGTATTGTGGCTGGCCGGCGCCGTCATCGGCTTGAGCGTGCTGCTGTACCTGAAGCTCGTCTACCGGCCTGCGCCCCTCCTCGCCGCGCTGTTGCAGCGGCGGCGCCGTCATCCCGCGCCGGGAGCCTGAGCGCGCGATTCAGCCGGGAGGCAAGTTATCCCACAAATCGCCCGTCGGGCTGATGCGCGGCGCGGTGACGCCGAAGTGCTGGTAGGCCAGCGGCGTGGCGATGCGTCCGCGCGGGGTGCGCTGCAGATAGCCCTGCTGGATCAGATACGGTTCGAGCACGTCCTCGATGGTGTCGGCGGCCTCGCCGATTGCCGCCGCCAGGTTGCCGATGCCCACCGGGCCGCCGGCGAACTTGAACAGCACCGCCTCCAGCAGCTTGCGGTCCATGACGTCGAAGCCGACGGTGTCGACGTCGAGCATCTTGAGCGCGCGGTCGGCCATCTCGCGCGTGATCTCGCCATTGCCCTTCACTTCGGCGTAGTCGCGCACGCGGCGCAGCAGGCGGTTGGCGATACGCGGCGTGCCGCGCGCGCGCTTGGCGACTTCGCGCGCGCCGTCCTCGTCGATCGGGGCTTCCAGCAATGCGGCGCTGCGCGCCACGATCTTGGTCAGCTCGTCGACGTTGTAGAACTCGAGGCGCGCCACGATGCCGAAGCGGTCGCGCAGCGGATTGGTCAGCATGCCGGCGCGGGTGGTGGCGCCGACCAGGGTGAACGGCTGCAGGTCGAGCTTGACCGAGCGCGCGGCCGGACCCTCGCCGATCATGATGTCGATCTGGTAGTCCTCGAGCGCCGGATACAAAATCTCCTCGACCACCGGCGACAACCGGTGGATCTCGTCGATGAACAGCACGTCGTTCGGCTCGAGATTCGTGAGCAGCGCCGCCAGGTCGCCGGGACGCTCGAGCACCGGGCCCGAGGTCTGGCGCAGGTTGACGCCCATCTCGCGCGCGATGATGTGGGCCAGCGTCGTTTTACCCAGGCCCGGCGGACCGAACAGCAGGGTGTGGTCGAGCGCCTCGCGCCGCTTGCGCGCCGCGTGGATGAAGATCTCGAGCTGATCGCGGATCTTTTCCTGGCCGACGTATTCGTCCAGCTGCTTCGGACGCAAGGCGCGTTCGATCGCCTCTTCGTTGGGCGAGGCCGGCGCGGCGTCGATCACGCGGTGTTCGGTGAAGTTGTCGGTCTGGATGCTCATTGCTCAGATTCTTCCTCAGCCTTTGGACAGCGCCTTCAGCGCGAACTTGATGCCGTCCGAGACGCTCGAGCCGGCCGGCATGTTCTTGATCGCGAGGAGCGCTTCCTTGTCAGAATACCCCAGCGCGGCCAGCGCATTGAGCACGTCCACCTGCGCGTCGTCACGCGCCGCGCCGGCGACCATGCCGATGTCGGCGCCCAGCTTGCCTTTCAGTTCGAGCAGCAGGCGTTCGGCCGTCTTCTTGCCGATGCCCGGCACCTTCACCAGGCGGCCGGTTTCCTGCAGCGTGACGGCCTGCGACAATTCGGCCACCGACATGCCGGACAGGATCGCCAGCGCCATGCGCGCGCCGATGCCGGTGATCTTGATCAGCTGGCGAAACAACGCGCGTTCGGAAGCGGAGCCGAAGCCGAACAGCAGGTGCGCATCCTCGCGCACCACCAGGTGGGTGAACAGCACGACTTTTTCGCCGGTATGCGGCAAGTTATAAAAGGTGCTCATCGGCACGTCGACTTCATAGCCGACGCCATTGCAATCGACCAGCACGTGCGGCGGCGCTTTTTCGAGCAGGATTCCAGAGAGGCGACCGATCATCGGTAAGGTTCCTAATTAAGAGACGAGACGGCTGTTCTTCATGCGCAGCGCCTGCATATCGGGCGACAGCGTGCCCAGTAGCGACAAGGTGTCGATGCTGTGAGCATGGCAGATGGCGACGCCCAGGGCGTCGGCGGCGTCGGTGCCCGGCAGGCCCGGCAGCTTGAGCAGGCGCGCGACCATGTCCTGCACCTGCGGCTTGGCCGCCTTCCCGGTGCCGACCACGGCCTGCTTCACCTGCACCGCCGTGTATTCGGCCACGTCGAGGTCGGCGCTGACCAGGGCCGTGATCGCCGCGCCGCGCGCCTGGCCCAGCAGCAGGGTCGATTGCGGGTTCACGTTGACGAAGACTTTTTCGATGGCCGAACAGGCCGGGCGGTAGGTGGCGATGATTTCGCTGACGCCGTGCAGGATGACCTTGAGCCGCGGCGGCAAAGCGCCCTCCAGCCCGGTCTTGATGGTGCCCGAGGCGATGTAGCGCAGCTTGGCGCCGTGTTTTTCAATGACGCCGAACCCCGTCGTGCGCAGGCCCGGGTCGATGCCGAGAATAATCATTATGGAATGTTACCCCGGCTGGGGGTGTTAGTGGGAAAAATACTGTGCAAAAACACAGGTTCACCACGGTTTGATCGCATCGGGCCGGCAAATTCCGCCGGCCCGATGGTGTTACCAGATCAGTGACGGAAGTGACGGGTGCCGGTGTACAGCATCACCACGCCGCGCTCGTCGGCCGCATCGATCACTTCCTGGTCGCGCATCGAGCCGCCCGGATGGATCACGCAGGTCGCGCCGGCATCGACCACCACGTCCAGGCCGTCGCGGAACGGGAAGAAGGCATCCGACGCCACGGCCGAACCGGTGAGCGACAGGCCGGCGTTCTGGGCCTTGATCGAGGCGATGCGGGCCGAGTCGATGCGGCTCATCTGGCCGGCGCCGACGCCCAGGGTCATGCCATTGGCGCAGAACACGATCGCGTTCGACTTGACGAACTTGGCCACGCGCCAGGCGAACATCATGTCTTGCAGCTGCTGCTGGGTCGGGTGCTTCTTGGTGACCACGCGCAGTTCGCCCAGGCCCACGTTTTTCGCATCCGGCGACTGCACCAGCAGGCCGCCGCCGACGCGCTTGACGTCATACGCGTTCTGGCCGGCGCCCAGCGCGATCTCCAGCAGGCGCACGTTCTGCTTGGCCGCCATGATCTGGCGCGCTTCTGCGGTGAACGATGGCGCGATCAGCACTTCGACGAACAGCTTGGCCAGCGCTTCGGCCGCCTTGCCGTCGACTTCGACGTTGAAGGCGATGATGCCGCCGAAGGCCGAGGTCGGGTCGGTCTGCAGCGCGCGCGAGTAGGCGTCCAGCGCATCGACGCCGATCGCCACGCCGCACGGGTTGGCGTGCTTGACGATCACGCAGCCGGCCGGCTGGCCGAGACCGCCCAGCGACTTGACGCATTCCCAGGCCGCATCCGCATCGGCGATATTGTTGTACGACAGTTCCTTGCCCTGCAGCTGGGTGTAGTTGGCCAGTGCGCCATCGACAGTGACCAGGTCGCGGTAGAAGGCGGCGCCCTGGTGCGGGTTCTCGCCGTAGCGCATGTCCTGGACTTTCTCGAAGCCCATGTTCAGGGTCTGCGGGAAGCTCGAACGGGTCGCGTGCGCGCGGTCTTCGCCCAGGCTGGTCAGGTAGTTGGTGATCGCGCCGTCGTACTGCGCGGTATGCGCGAACACTTTCTTGGCCAGGCGGAACTTGGTTTCATAGCTGACCGGGCCGGTGGCTTCACCCTGGCCCTTCATCTCGGCCAGCACCACACCATAGTCAAGCGGGTCGACGATCACGACCACGTCGCGGTGGTTCTTGGCCGCCGAACGCAGCATGGTCGGGCCGCCGATGTCGATGTTCTCGATTGCATCTTCCAGCGAGCACTCTTCCTTGGCGACGGTCTGCTGGAACGGGTACAGGTTGACCACGACCATGTCGATCTGCGGAATGCCGTGCTCTTCCAGCTTGGCGACGTGCTCAGGAAAATCGCGGCGCGCCAGGATGCCGCCGTGCACCTTCGGGTGCAGGGTCTTGACGCGGCCATCCAGCATTTCCGGGAAACCGGTGTAGTCGGCGACTTCGGTCACCGGCACGCCGTTATCCTGCAGCAGCTTGGCGGTGCCGCCGGTGGACAGGATGTTGACGCCGAGCGAAGAGAGCGCGCGCGCGAAATCGAGCACGCCGGTCTTGTCGGATACGGAAATGAGAGCTTGTTTGATCATGGTGTGGCCTATGGTTGAGAATTCCTGGCGGCGGGCAGGCGGATCGGGGATCCGGTCATGGCCGCGCGCCCGGTGCGCGGCCACGTGGGTCACGCTTAGAGCAGCCCGTGCTCCTGCAGTTTCTTGCGCAAAGTGTTCCGGTTAATGCCCAGCATCTGTGCGGCGTGCGACTGGTTGCCGTCGGCACGCGACATGACGACTTCGAGGACGGGCTTTTCGACGGTCAACACCATCATGTCGTAGATGTTGGTCGGCTTTTGTTCGCCCAGATCGTTGAAATAGTCTTCGAGACTCTTCTGGACGACTTCCTGGATACTTTCTTTGCTCATGTCTTCTGCTGCTTCATCCTGGTTTAATGATTGCTCCGCTCTCGCGAAGCGCGTCCCCGTGTTCTTGTTCTGGTTTGCTGCGTGCTGCCGGACTTGCCTATGCCGCGATCGCGTCGAGGCCAGGATGCGCGGGGCGGTATTGTAACCGCTCGCCATGCCTGTGCTGCGATTTGAAAAACTCATCGACCGCCGCCAGTTGCTCGACCGTCGATTCAAGCAAGTTCATGCGCTGCCGGAATTCCTCGCCGCCCGGCAGGTCTTGTACATACCAGCCGATGTGCTTGCGCGCGGTGCGCACGCCGACGTATTCGCCGTAGAAGGCGTAATGGGCCGGCAAGTGCTCGTTCATCAATTCGCGCACTTCGTCCACCAGCGGCGCCGGCAGGTGTTCGCCGGTGCGCAGGTAGTGGTCGATCTCGCGGCAGATCCAGGGACGGCCCTGGGCCGCGCGGCCGATCATGACCGCATCGGCGCCGGTATGGTCGAGCACGAACTTCGCCTTCTCGGGCGTCGTGATGTCGCCATTGGCCACCAGCGGGATGCTCACCGCCTGCTTCACGGCGCGGATGGTGTCGTATTCGGCCTCGCCCTTGTAGCCGTCGGCGCGGGTGCGGCCGTGCAGGGTCAGCATCTGGATGCCGGCCTGCTCGGCCAGGCGCGCAATGCGTAGCGCGTTCTTGTTTTGGCGATCCCAGCCGGTGCGGAACTTCAGGGTGACCGGCACGTCGACCGCCTCGACCACGGCGTGCAGGATGCGCTCGACCAGGTCTTCGTGCTGCAACAGGGCCGAACCGCACCAGCTATTGCACACCTTCTTGACCGGGCACCCCATATTGATGTCGATGATCTGGGCGCCGCGCTCGACGTTGAACTTCGCGCAATCGGCGAGGTCTTTAGGATCGGCGCCGGCGATCTGCACCGCCTTCGGCTCCATCTCGCCCGCGTGGTCGATGCGGCGCGAGGTCTTCTCGCTGGCCCACAGGCGCGGGTTCGACGCCGCCATTTCGGACACCGCATAGCCCGCGCCGAGCTGCTTGCACAGCTGCCGGAACGGACGGTCCGTCACTCCGGCCATGGGGGCGACAAAGACGTTATTACGCAGGTGATATGGACCGATTTGCACAGCAGAAAAACTCAGAAGTTTCTTGGGAACCTGCTATTTTACCCCAAGCGCTGCTCAAATTATCAGCAAAATTAATGTGATTGTTGCGTGTGCGATATTGGCAGGCCGAAGAAACAGGCGTTGTCGCGCCTGTTTTACGCGCTTGGCTGTCAGGGCAAGTCGTCCAGCGCCGTCTGGCGCAAGTGACCAATTTCACCCCAGCTGACCAGTGTCAAGCAGCCCTGCTCGACCACGAAACGGTTGATGCTGGCGTTGTGCACCTTGAAGTCGCGCGGCGTTTCCAGCGGCAGGCCGAGAGCCGCCCGGTAGGCGCACTCGAGCACACCGCCGTGCGCCACCAGCGCCAGGGTCTGGCCGGGGTGGCGCGCCGCATGGCCCAGGATCGCCTTCGTGGCGCGCTCGTAGAAGCTGCGGAAAGTTTCACCCTGATTCTTACCCGGTGGCAGGACCGCATCGACGTTGCGCGCCTGCCAGGCGGCGAACTCGAGCGGAAAGCGGGCCGCGATTTCGCTGTAGAGCAAGCCTTCGAAGCCGCCGTAGCAGCGTTCGCGCAGCTGGGGGTCGCGCTGCGGACCCGGGCGATCGATCCCGTGCGGGCCGCGGGCGCGCACGATCGCCTCGGCCGTCTGCCGCGCACGCGCCAGGTCGCTCGACACGACCAGGTCGATGCGTTCGCCGGCCAGCGCCGCGCCGAGCGCCGCGGCCTGGCGCTCGCCTTCGGCATTGAGTGCGATATCGAGATGGCCCTGCAGCCGGCGCTCGGCATTCCAGGCGGTTTCGCCGTGGCGGATCAGGAGGATGGTGGTGGCGCCCGCGGGCGTTGCGTTCTGGGTCATGAGGTTCTTGCACCCGAACCTCGGGGCAGCGAAATGATTTATTTGGACAGGTCGGCCACGATGCGCGGATTGAGCGAGTACGTGCCGAAGATACGCGCTTCGTCCAGGATATGCCCCTGGATCGCCATGCGCGCCTCGTGGCCTGTGAACCGCCCCTCCAGCGGCAGGCGCGGGATGTCGAGCGCATACAGCGTAAACACATAATGGTGCACGCGCTCGTCGTTCCATGGCGGGCACGGGCCGTCATAGCCGTAGAACTCGCCCGCCATGTCGGGGTCGCCCGCGAACCAGCCGGTATAGTCGTTGACGCCGTGGCGCAGCTGGTGTTCGGTGCCGTTCTTGACGGTGAAGGCGACTTCGGGACCGGGCTTTCCATGCGGCGTGACCATATCGGAAAACATGCCTTCGGCCAGCGACTTGAGGCAGACCGGGATGTCGGCCAGCGTCCAGTGGAAAAAATCGACGCGCGGCAAGGCGGCCGGTACGGTACGGCCTTCCTTGTTGACGTCGCCGCCTTCGGACGGCACGTCGGGATCGTGGCAGATCAGTACCAGCGACTGCGTGCCGGCCGGCACGTCGTCCCAGGCGATATGGGGATTGCGGTTGCTCGACAGCTTGACGTGGGCATCAGGATCGCTGACCGCGAACGCGTAAGCGGCGGGGATGTCGGCCCCATCGGTGAATGAATCGCTCCAGATTCGCATATGACCTCCCTGGCTACTAAATTTGACCTTGGCGCCAGGCGCGGGTTTCAGCGCGCCGCCCCGACGGGATCAATACGCAGCCAGAATGTGACCGGGCCATCGTTGATGAGTGACACTTTCATGTCGGCACCAAATACGCCGGTCTCGACAATGCCATGGCGCTCGCGCGCCTGGCGCACGACATGCTCGAACAGGCGCCGTCCGTCTTCCGGCGCGGCGGCCGGCGAGAACGAAGGACGCGTGCCCGATTTCGTATCGGCCGCCAGGGTGAACTGCGGCACCAGCAGCAGGCCGCCGCCAGTGTCCGTCACGCTGCGATTCATCTTGCCGGCCTCGTCGGAAAACACGCGGTACCCCAGCAGCTTGGTCAGCAGCAGGTCGGCCTCGCGTTCGGTATCGCCCTTTTCGGCGCACACCAACACCATCAGGCCGGGCCCGATGGCGCCGACGGTCTGGCCGTCGACGCGCACCGCCGCTTCGCTCACGCGTTGCAGCAGGCCAATCATGCGAGCGTGACGCGGGCGAACTTGCGCTTGCCGACTTGCACCACGACGGTGCCGGCAGCCACTTGCAGCCCCTTGTCGCTGACCACGGCGCCGTCGATGCGCACGCCGCCCTGGTCGACCATGCGCATGGCTTCCGAGGTCGAGGCGCACAGGCCGGCGGCCTTCAGCAGTTGCGGCAGGCCCAGCGGAGCGCCGGACAGCGACACTTCCGGCACGTCGTCCGGAATGCCGCCCTTGGAGCGGTTGACGAAGTCGGCCAGCGCGTCGTCGGCCGCAGCGGCCGAGTGGAAGCGCGTGACGATTTCCTTGCCCAGCGCCACTTTCGCATCGCGCGGATTGGCGCCGCCGTCGATCGTCGCCTTCAATTGCGCGATGTCGTCGAGCGAGCGGAACGACAGCAAGTTGAAGTACTTCCACATCATCTCGTCCGAGATGCTCATCAGTTTGCCGAACATGCTGTTCGGCGCTTCGGTGATGCCAATATAGTTGTTCTTGGACTTGGACATCTTGTCGACGCCGTCCAGGCCTTCCAGCAGCGGCATGGTCAGGATGCACTGCGGCTCCTGGCCGTAGTCCTTCTGCAGCTCGCGGCCAACCAGCAAGTTGAATTTCTGGTCCGTTCCACCCAGCTCAAGGTCTGACTGCAAAGCGACCGAATCGTAGCCCTGCATCAGCGGATAGAGGAACTCATGCACGGCGATCGGAGTCCCACTCTTGTAGCGCTTGGTAAAGTCGTCGCGCTCCATCATGCGGGCCACGGTGTATCGCGAGGCGAGCTGGATCATGCCGCGCGCGCCCAAAGGATCGCACCATTCGGAGTTGTAGCGGATTTCCGTACGGCTGGCGTCCAGCACCAGCGAGGCCTGGCGGAAATACGTCATCGCGTTTTCCTCGACCTGCTCGCGGGTCAGCGGCGGACGGGTGGCGTTGCGGCCCGACGGGTCGCCAATCATGGAAGTGAAGTCGCCGATCAAAAAGATCACCTGGTGACCCAGGTCTTGCAATTGACGCAATTTATTCAGTACGACAGTGTGGCCGAGATGCAAATCCGGGGCCGTCGGATCCAGCCCCAGCTTGATGCGCAGCGGCTTGCCGGTCTGCTCCGAGCGCGCCAGTTTTTGCGCAAAATCGCTCTCGATCAACAGTTCGTCGACGCCGCGCTTGGCGATCGCGAGGGACTCAAGGACCTTGTCAGTCAGTGGCAAAGCATTAATGGAAGTTGCCGGAGTGCTAGCACCAGCTGCATTTGAGGTCATAAAATTCGTGTAGGAAATTGGCTAAAACGGTTGTAGGACCACTTCTTTTGGTATAATTCACGATCCTGTTTTCGTTTCCTAGAGAAAACTTTTTCGGAAACGCAATACATGGCCCTTGAAAGTTCAGCCGCAAATTTTAACTGATTGCATGAACCCTATACAGAAAATCACTGGTAAAAGCCTGCTAGCGCTGCTGCCGAAGACCCGCAAAGCCCGCGTCCTGAGCGCCGGCGCCGTCTTCCTGAGCGTGTGCGCCTTTGGCGCCGTGGGCGTTGCACCGATCGCTCCCGATCCCTCCGACCTGCCCGTCACCTCCGTTGCGCAAGACCTGGAACTGCCGAACCTGGCCGACCAGATCGCCGCGCTCCAGCAAGACGAGCAGCAATTCATCCACGAAGAACGCATCCGCCGCGGCGATTCGCTCGGCTCGCTCTTCACCCGCCTCGGCATCGAAGACGCGCAAGCGCAAAAGTTCGTTCGCTCCGACAAGCTCGCAAAGCGCCTGCTGTCGCTCCAGACCGGCAAGCGCATCCAGGCCGAGACCGACGAGAACGGCCTGCTGCTGTCGATGCGCGCCACCGTCAGCGACGGCAAGAGCGGCGAAGCACGCACGATCACCGTGCAGCGCAAGGGCGAGGAATTCGTCGCCCTCGAGGCGCCGGCCAAGCTCGAGCGCCGCGTCGAGATGCGTTCGCGCGAAATCACCAGCTCGCTGTACGCGGCCACCGACGCCAACGTCGACGGCGGCAGCATCCCGGATTCGATCGTTGGCCAGATTATCGAGATGTTCTCGACCAATATCGACTTCCGCAGCGACGTCAAGCGCGGCGACCGTTTCAATGTCGTGTACGAAACCTTCTGGCTCGACGGCGAACTGATCAAGACCGGCCGCATCCTGGCCGGCGAATTCGTCAACCGCGGCACCAGCTACCAGTCGGTGTGGTACGAAGATCCGGTCTCCAAGCAGGGTGGTTACTACTCGCTGGACGGCAAGTCGCTCAAGAAAGCCTTCCTCAAGTCGCCACTGCAATACTCGCGCGTCTCGTCGGGCTTCTCGATGCGCGTGCACCCGATCTCGGGCAAGTTCAAGGCGCATAAAGGCGTCGACTTCGCCGCCGCCACCGGCACCCCGATCCGCGCCGTGGCCGACGCCACCGTCGATTTCGCGGGCAACGGCAATGGCTACGGCAATATGGTCGTCCTGAAGCACTGGTCGAACTACAGCACCGCCTACGCCCACATGAGCCGCATCGCGCCAGGCATGCGCAAGGGCGCCAAGATCAGCCAGGGCCAGGTGATCGGCTACGTCGGCTCGACCGGCTGGTCGACCGGCCCGCACCTGCACTACGAATTCCGCGTCGCAGGCGTGGCCAAGGACCCGAACAAGTTCAAGTCGCTGGCCCAGCAACCGCTGAACCAGGCCGAACTGGCACGCTTCCGCATGGCAGCCGCCGAGATGAACCACCGCTTCTCGCTGATGGCGCCAAGCGGCTCGTCGATGGCAGCCCGCTAAGCCGCACCGTCCTGTATAAAAACGCCCTCCTCGCATTTCGATGCCGGAGGGCGTTTTCTTTTGTATGCTTGCTGGCCTCTATAGGCACCTGAACCCGATACAACAATGACCGAGACACCTTCCCTCTACATCGGCCTGATGTCCGGCACCAGCCTCGACGGCGTCGACGGCGTGCTGGCCGACTTCAGCAATGGCGCCATCCAGACCGTGGCCGCCGCCTTCACGCCTTTCCCCGCCGCATTGCGCAGCGAATTGATGGCCCTGCAGGCCGCCAGCGACAACGAGCTGGAGCGCGAGGCGCTGGCCGCCAACGGCCTGGCCCTGGCCTACGCCGACTGCGTGCGCGCACTGCTGCCATCCAGCCCCGGCCCGGTGGCCGCCGTCGCCGTCCACGGCCAGACCATCCGCCACCGCCCCGAGCTGGGTTTTACGCGCCAGACCAATAACCCGGCCCTGCTGGCCGAGCTGATCGGCATCGACGTGATCGCCGACTTCCGCAGCCGCGACGTCGCCGCCGGCGGCCAGGGCGCGCCGCTGGTGCCGGCCTTCCACGAGGCCGCCTTTGGCAAGCCGGGCACGGCGCGCGTGGTGGTCAACATCGGCGGCATCGGCAATATCAGCGTGCTGCACGGCGACGGCCGCGTGACCGGTTTCGATACCGGTCCGGGCAATGTCTTGCTCGACCTGTGGATCGCGCGCCACCTGGGGCGCGCCTATGACGAGGATGGCGCCTGGGGTGCGACCGGCACTGTCCACCAGCCGCTGCTGGACGCCCTGCTCGACGAACCGTATTTCCGCCAGCCGGCGCCCAAGAGCACCGGACGCGACCTGTTCCATGCGCCATGGCTCGATGCCAATCTCTCGCCCTTCGGCAATCTCGCGTCGGCCGACGTGCAGGCAACCCTGGTGCAATTGACGGCGGTGACGATCGCGCGCGCGATCATCGAGGAAGGCGTGACGCCGGATGCGGTGTACGTCTGCGGCGGCGGCGCCTACAACGGCGCCCTGCTGCGCGCCATTGGCGCCGGGCTGGGCGGCGTGAAAGTGGCCTCGACGGCGGAACTGGGCGTGGCGCCGAACCGGGTCGAGGCGCTGGCCTTCGCCTGGCTGGGCTGGCGTTTCGCCAACCGCGAACCGGGCAACCTGGCGGCGGTCACCGGCGCGCGCGGTCCGCGCATCCTGGGCGCCTTGTATCCAGCCTGAAACTCAGGCGGCCAGGCCTTTTTGCAGCAACTGCGCCACCAGCTCGTTCAGGTCGACGCCCTGCTCCTTGCTCTGCGCCTGCAGCTGCTTGACCAGGTCGCCATTGAGCTTGACGGCGAACGGCACCAGCCCCAGCGCACGGTCGCGCTCGCGTTGTTCGCGGCGGTCCGCTGCCGGCGCATCCCCGGGCTTGCCGACGACGGCGCCCTTGGGGCCCATCTTGTTCATCAGCTTCTTCGCATCGAATTTCGCGAGCTCGTTCTTGTTCATTGCTTACCTTGCTATTGGATTGATAGGTTGCGGCGTCAGTCGAAACGCTTGAGCCGCTGGCCGAGGATGCCCCACTGGCACGGCGCGCCATCGACCACGCCGCACAACGCCCAGCCGGTGCCGATTTTTTCCACCGTGACCTCGCTCTCGATTTCCCGGGCCAGCTTCTCGGCCCAGCCTTTGGCGGCGCCCTGCCCCTTGAACAATTCCTTGCCCTCATAGATGACGGTGGCGTCGAACACGGGCATCGCGAATACGGTCATGGCTATCTCTGTCTCAAAAAAGCGTCATGCTACCACTGCAGGTCGGCTGCATAGATAGCAAATACAAACGGCCCGCAGGAGCGGGCCGTCGATGATCCAGACCGCGGTCTGGATGGGCAGGCAACGATTACGCCGAGAACGACGAACCGCAGCCGCAGGTCGAGGTGGCGTTCGGATTCTTGATCACGAACTGGGCGCCTTCGAGGTCGTCCTTGTAGTCGATCTCGGCGCCGACCAGGTACTGGTAGCTCATCGAGTCGATCAGCAGCTGGACGCCGTTCTTTTCCATCGTCGTGTCGTCTTCATTGACGATCTCGTCGAAGGTGAAACCATATTGGAAGCCCGAGCAGCCACCGCCCTGCACGAAGACGCGCAGCTTGAGGTCGGGGTTGCCTTCTTCTTCGATCAGCTGAGCAACTTTCTGAGCGGCGCTGTCGGTGAAGTTGATTGGTACGGGAATCGTGTCGAAATCTTGCACTTCGGCGACTGCGGTCATGGGAAAGCTCCTGAATAAATCAAACACCGTCCATTATAGACGGTTGGCGGAAGTCATGCTGCCGAGCCTTCGACGGCGTCGGCTAGATGAAACACCGGCTCGCTGGCGGGTTGGTGCGTCAATTTACCTGTTACCAACGCCCCACCGTGCATCTCGAGCAAACGGTAGTGTACATCCCCATTAATGCGGCCTTTCGGCTGTAATTCAAGGAGTTCCGACGAGTAAACCGCGCCGGCGATATAACCATTGACCACCAGGCTGGCGCAGCGCACCTCGCCTTCGATCCGCGCGTGCTCCGACACGATCAGCATGCTGTCGGCGCCATCCACCGCCACCACATTGCCATGGACTTCGCCGTCGATGCGCAGTCCGCCGGTGAAACACAGGTCCCCTTCGATGCGGGCCGAAATTCCGACCAGGCTGTCTATTTCGCTTTTTACTTGTCGACCGAACATGACGCACCTCTGAGGAAAATTGACCGTTGGAGTGGGTGTATCCAACAGTCAATTTACCCGGCTCAAAGGTCGTCGCTTTGATCTGCGTCGGGTCGCAGATCAAGGGTGACGATTATGGCAACAGCGTTATGGCAACAGCGCGATCTGCTGCAGGCCCTTCGACTCTTGCAGGCCGAACATCAGGTTCATGCACTGCACGGCCTGGCCCGACGCGCCCTTGACCAGGTTGTCCTGCACCACCAGGATCACGACGGTATCCGTGCCTTCCGGACGGTGCAGCGCCAGGCGCAGCATGTTCGAGCCGCGGGTCGAGCGCGTTTCCGGGTGCGAGCCGAACGGCATGACGTCGACGAATTCGCTGTCCTTGTATTGTTCTTCGAACAGCGCCTGCAGGGCGGCGTTGTCGATTTCCTTCGTCAGGCGCGCGTACAGGGTCGCGTGCATGCCGCGGATCATCGGCACCAGGTGCGGGGTGAAGATCAGGCCGACCTTCTGGTCGGTATAGCGCGCCAGCTGGGCCGAGGTTTCCGGGGTGTGGCGGTGGCCATGCACGCCGTAGGCCTTGAAGTTGTCGCTCGACTCCGAGAACAGCGTGCCGATCTCGGCCTTGCGGCCGGCGCCGGAGACGCCCGACTTGCAGTCGGCGATCAGGCTGCCGGCGTCGATCAGGCCGGCCTTGAGCAGCGGATAGAAGCCCAGCTGCATCGTGGTCGGATAGCAACCCGGATTGGCGATCAGGCGTGCGCCCTTGATATCGTCGCGGTTCAGTTCCGGCAAGCCATAGACGGCTTCATCCAGCAGCTCGGGCGCGGTGTGCTCGATCTTGTACCATTTTTCGAAGACGGCGCGGTCCTTGATGCGGAAGTCCGCCGCCAGGTCGATCACCTTGACGCCGGCCGCCAGCAGCTCGGGCGCCTGGGCCATCGCCACGCCGTGCGGGGTGGCGAAAAACACCACGTCGCACTGCTTCAGATCGGCCTTGTCCGGGCTCGAGAAGGCGATATCGACGCGACCGCGCAGCGAAGGAAACATATCGGCCACCGGCAGGCCGTCTTCCTTGCGCGAGGTGATCGCGGTCAGTTGCACATCCGGATGAACGGCCAACAGCCGCAGCAATTCCACGCCCGTGTATCCGGTTCCGCCGACGATGCCAACTTTAATCATATCTGTTCCTTCAATAATGGTAAAAAGGCCCTTTCCCAGGACGAGGCTGCATTTTAACAGCCTGTGTATGCGGGCGTTGTACCTGTCCCGAGCCTGTCTCAGTAGGCGGGGGGAAGCTGATGGCGATGCATGGCAAGCGTGGACAAGGCGCGAGGAGGCCGCATGGCGCGCCATGCAACGACGAGCAACGCAGCCCACGCTTGTCAGGCGCGCCAGCAGCGACTCCCGCCTACTGAGACAGGCTCATGCAAAAAAGCCGCCCAACCTTGCGGCGGACGGCTTTTCTGAACCAGTGCCCGAAGGCACTGAGGAAGACAATTAACGCTTCGAGAATTGCTTTGCGCGACGTGCTTTGCGCAGACCAACTTTCTTACGCTCGACTTCACGGGCGTCACGGGTGACGAAACCGGCACGTGCCAGGTCGCCCTTGAGGCCTGCGTCGTAGTCGATCAGTGCGCGGGTGATGCCGTGACGGACGGCGCCAGCCTGGCCCGATTCGCCACCGCCGTGCACGTTGACCTTGATGTCGAAACGCTCGACGTTGCCGGTCAGTTCCAGCGGCTGACGGATCACCATCAGGCCGGTTTCACGCGAGAAGTATTCCGATGCCGGCTTACCATTCACGATGATCTGGCCGGTGCCAGCTTTGATGAACACGCGAGCGACTGCACTCTTGCGACGGCCGGTGCCGTAGTTGTAGTTACCGATCATGTCAGTTCCTTAGAGGGTCAGTGCTTGTGGTTGCTGAGCAGCGTGCGGGTGGGTGCCTTCCGCGTACACTTTCAGCTTCTTGATCATGGCGTAGCCGAGTGGGCCCTTAGGCAGCATGCCCTTGACAGCCTTCTCGAGTGCGCGGCCTGGGAAACGCTGTTGCATTTTCAGGAAGTTGGTTTCGTAGATACCGCCCGGGTAGCCCGAGTGACGGTAGTACGTTTTTGCGGTGGCCTTGGTGCCGGTCACGCGCAGTTTGCCGGCGTTGATCACGACGATGAAATCGCCGGTGTCGACGTGCGGGGTGAACTCTGGCTTGTGCTTGCCGCGCAGTCGGAGTGCCACTTCGCTGGCAACACGTCCGAGGACCAGGTCCGTCGCGTCGATGACAAACCAGTCGCGCTGGACTTCGTGGCCCTTAGCGGAAAAAGTTTTCATGTTTAATCCAAAAGAAAAAATTGCTCAAATGGTGGTTCCGCACAAGACTTCAGCGGACTCGTCCTTATTGTCTTTCCTGAGCAAACGGAAAGCCGGCAATCATACCCCGCCACCGCCTTGCCGTCAATCCTCATCCGCGTCGAGCGCAACGTCTCCACGCGCTTGCCTGCGGGCTGCTACCCGATACGCATGCCTTGATGCGTTGTTGAAACAATCGGTTGACCGGAGAAACAGCGCGAACTTATCATCGTTGCAACCTGAGGAGATGCTGTGAAGAGATCTAAGATTCTGCCCGCCATACTGTTCCTGCCACTCCTGGCGACGAGCCTTGCCAGCGCCCAGCCCGCTGCCAGCACGCCGGCGCCGGCGACGACCGAACGCAGCTGCCACCTGCCCGGCGTGGTCGAAGCGCTGCGCTGCGTGACCGTCGACGTGCCGCTCGATCATGCCAAGCCGCAATCCGGCACCCTCAAGCTGCACGTCACCGTCGCCCCGGCCTATCGCCAGGGCACGCGCGGCGACCCGCTGTTCGTGCTGGCGGGCGGCCCCGGCCAGGCCGGCAGCGACGTGCTGCCCCTGCTCAAGCTCGCCTTCGACCGGGTGCGCGCCACCCGCGACATCGTCTTCATCGACCAGCGCGGCACCGGCCGTTCGGGCAAGCTCGATTGCGAAAGCAAGCCGGAACACGAGCGCATGACGGACGACCAGCTGATGGCCGAGCTGCGCGCCTGCATCGCCAATAACAAGCAGCCGCTGGCCGCCTACACCACGGCGGCCGCCGCGCGCGACCTGGAGCAGGTGCGGCGCGCGCTGGGCTACCGCCAGGTGAACCTGTGGGGCGGCTCCTACGGCACCCGCCTGGGCCAGGCCTATGCGCGCGCTTATCCGGACAGCGTACGCAGCCTGGTGCTGGACGGCGTGGCCGCGCCCGACCAGGTGATCCCGGCCGGCGGGCGTGACGGCCAGGCGGCGCTGGACGGCCTGTTCGCCGCCTGCGCCAAAGATGCTGCTTGCAACAAAGCCTACCCGAACCTGCGCGCCGAGTTCGATGCGCTGGTTCAGAAGGTCGAGTCGGGCAATGTGCGCCTGTCGCTGCCGAATCCACGCACCGCCGAGCCGACCGAATTCACCATGAGTTCGCAGCGCTTCCTGGGCACCGTGCACAACATCCTGTATGCGCCGGCCGATGCGCGCCGCCTGCCCTTCCTGATCCACAGCGCCAGCCGTGGACGCTGGGAGCCTTTCGTCGCGCGCCAGAACCTGGCCGGCGACTTCGGCAACGACGCCAGCATGTCGATGCTGCTGCACTTCGCCGTGGTGTGCGCCGAAGACGTGCCGCGCTTCACGCCCGAACTGATGAAATCCGACGCCGCCGTGCTGGCGCGCCCGCTGGCCGAGATGATCCCCAAGCTGTGCCAGGACATCAAGGTGCCGGCGGTGCCGTATGTGCGGCCGGCGCGCATCGAGGCGCCGGCCCTGCTGCTCTCGGGCGCCCTCGATCCGGTCACGCCGCCGCACCGCGCGGAGGCGGCCGCGACATCGATGGCCCGGGCCCAGCACGTCGTGGTGGCCAATGCCGGCCACGGCGTGTCGCAGCTCGGCTGCGCGCCGCGCCTGCTGCGCGCCTTCCTCGACCGGCCGCAAGACAAACTCGACGCCGCCTGCATGGCCGAGGTGCCGGCCCCCACCTTCCAGCTCGGCAGCGCCGGGCCGCAACCTTGAATCTGGGAACCCCATGATCGAAGTCCACGATGTACGCAAGCAGTTCGGCGCCGTCCAGGCGCTGGGCGGCGTTTCCTTCACCGCGCGCGACGGCCAGATCACCGCGCTGCTGGGCCCCAACGGCGCCGGCAAGACCACCCTGCTGCGCACCCTGGTCGGCCTCCTCCGGCGCGACCATGGCACCATCTCGATCGGCGGCGTCGACCCCGAGCGGGATCCGATGGCGGTGCGCCGCAATATCGGCTTCCTGACCGACCAGTTCGGGCTGTACGAGCGCCTCACCACGCGCGAATACCTGAACTACTTCGGCGAATTGAACGGCATGGACGGCGCCGCGCTGCGCGCCCGCATCGTCGAGGTGTCGGAACTGCTCGGGATGGACGACATCCTCGAGCGCCAGACCAAGGGCTTCTCGCAGGGCCAGCGCATCAAGGTGGCGCTGGCGCGCACCCTGCTGCACCGCCCGCGCCACCTGCTGCTGGATGAACCGAGCCGCGGCCTGGACGTGATGAGCACGCGCGCGCTGCGCACCGCGCTGAACGCCCTGCGCGAGGATGGCTGCTGCGTGATCATGGCCACCCACGTGATGCAGGAAGTGGTCCACCTGTGCGAGGACGTGATCGTCATCGCCAAGGGCCATACCGTGGCCCAGGGCTCGCCACAAGAACTGTGCCGGCGCACCGGCATCGCCGACCTGGAAGACGCGTTCGTCAGCCTGGTGGGCACCGAGGAAGGTATCGCATGAAGTCCAAACTCAAGGTCGTATTCCTCAAGGAGCTGCGCGAAACGCTGCGCGACCGGCGCACCTTCGGCTTCCTGGTGCTGGCGGTGCTGTTCTATCCGGCGATCCTCGGCGTCACGCTGCACCAGCTGATCGACAAGAGCACCAAGACCGAGCGCGAAGGCATCCACCTGACCGTGATCGGCGGGGCCAAGGCCCCGACCCTGATCTCCCAGCTGCGCGAACGCAGCGTGACGATCAACGAATCCGGGCCCATGACCGAGGAAGCGATCGGCGAACTTTTGCATGGCAAGAAGATCTCGGCCGTGCTGCGCCTGTCGGACGACTTCATCGACAACTACCACTCGATGCGGCCCGCGCGCATCGAGTTGTGGTTCGATTCGTCGACCGAAAGCGGCCCGCAGCGGCGCGAGCTCGAAGAGATCCTGCAGGCCTACGGCAGCAATATCGCCAGCGCGCGCCTGCTGGCGCACGGCGTGTCCCCGGCCACGCTGGCGCCGATCCAGCTGCAGCGCTACGACACCGGCACCAATGCCTCGCGCTCGGCCATGGTCATCGGCGGCCTGATCGGCTTCCTGTTCTTCCCGGCCTTCCTGCTGAACATGTCGTCGGCAGTCGACAGCACCGCCGGCGAACGCGAACGGCGCTCGCTGGAAGTGCTGATGGCGCAGCCGGCGCACAGCTGGGAGCTGGTGGGCGGCAAGTGGCTCGCTTCCAGCGTGCTGGCCCTGCTGGGCGTCACCGTGGTGCTGATGCTGGGCCACGCGATCCTGCGCTGGCTGCCGCTGGAAGAAATCGGCATGTCGTGGAACCTGGGCTGGGGCGAGCTGCTGCTGGTGTGCGTGGCGACGATGCCGCTGGCGCTGTTGTCCTCGGCCCTGTACGTCGCCATGGCGATGAACGCCAAGACCTTCAAGGAAGCCCAGACCACGGTCAGCCTGGTGATGATCCTGCCGCTGCTGCCTGGCTTCGTGGTCTCGTTCATGGAACTCAAGACCGCGCAATGGATGTACCTGATGCCGATGCTGTCGAACCAGACCCTGATCAAGGAGCTGGCCAAGAGCGGCGACATCGGCTTCGCGCCGTTCGTGCTGACCTTCCTTTGTTCGCTGGTCCCGGCGCTGTTGATCGTCGCCTTTGCCAGCTGGCGCATGAAGAGCGAGAAGTACGTGCTGGGTGTTTGATGCGGGGCGTGTGAGCCTGAGGCAGCAGCCGCCTGCGCGCGGCCGGCGGCTGCCGTACAATCGACGTCCTTATCGACGCATCAGCAACACGGAGAATCGCATGGAAGTGAAAGTCAGCTGGAACGGCCCGTCGGGCATGAGTTTCCGGGCCGAGACCGGCAGCGGCCACATGGTGGCCATGGATGGCGCGCCGGAGGGCGGCGGCCATAACCTGGCGCCGCGCCCGATGGAAATGGTGTTGGTGGGCACCGGCGGCTGCACCGCCTATGACGTGGTCCTGATCCTCAAGCGCAGCCGCGAGGACGTGCGCGGCTGCGACGTGACCCTGCAGGCCGAACGCGCCGACGTTGATCCCAAGGTGTTCACGAAGATTAACTTCCACTTCACGGTCAGCGGCCGCAACCTGAAGCAGGCGACGGTGGAACGCGCGGTCAAGCTGTCGCACGAGAAGTACTGCTCGGCGTCGATCATGCTGGCCAGGACGGCCGAGATCACGCACTCGTTCGAGATCGTGGAAGTGTAAGAACCACGCATACCACCCACATTGGCGGCGCCCGCCGCCAACGCCGTCACCTCAGATGCGGTAAGCGGTGGTGGTCATCACCTTCGCCATCGCCCGCATCGCCACCTTGACCGGCAACGGCAGCGACGCCGCGCCCGCGGATTGCGCCGCGTCGGCGTGCGCGATCTCGTCGATGCGCATCTGGTCGACGATGGCGCGCGACTTGGCGTCCTGCGCCGGCAGCAGCTCGAGGTGGCTGTTCAGGTGCGCCTCGACCTGGCGCTCGGTCTCGACCACGAAGCCCAGGCTGACCGGGTCGCCGATCCGCGCCGCCACGCTGCCCATCACGTAGGCGCCCGCATACCACAAGGGATTCAGCACGCTCGGTTGCGATCCGAGCTCGGTCAGGCGCTGCGCGCACCAGGCCAGGTGGTCTTCTTCTTCGCGCGCGGCGTGCTCGAACTGGGTGCGCACCTCTTGCGTATGGGCGAAGTTGGCCTGCGAATCGTAGAGCGCCTGCGCGCATACCTCGCCCACGTGATTCACCCGCATCAGGCCCGCGCTGTGACGGCGCTCGGCGTCGCTCAATTCGCCGTCGATGGCGTGCGCGCCCGGATTCGGGCGCGACATCGCCGCCACGCCGCCGACGACGCGCAAGGCCTTGTCGACGCCGACGATCAGTTGGTCCAGGGGGCTGATGAAACGGTTCGCAATCATGGTGTGCTCGATGTTCTGGTCGCTGAAGCGTTCATTATATGCCTTCGGCATGCGGCCCAGCGTGCGCCTGCTCTCCGGCGCCATCCTGCTGCGTTCCCTGTTCCTGTTTCTTGCGCGCGATCCAGTCGGCCAGCGGGCCCTCGGGCTCCAGCCCCGAGATGTTCTTGGCCACGCCCAGGTTCAACTCCAGCAGGAAGGGCAGCGACACCAGCGGCACGCCCGGGCAATGCCGCCTGAAGGCGTCCAGGAAGCGCGCCGACTCCACCGTCGGCATCACCTTCACGCCGCTCATGAACTGCAGCACGCTGGTGATGGTGTGGCCCTTGCCCAGCGTGTGATAGATGAAGCGGTTGTACTCGCGGTCGACCGTCTTGAAGTCGATCGCCTCCTTGGTCATCAGGCCGGCCAGGTAGACCAGTCCCAGCGCGACGCGGAACCAGTCGGTGGATTCGGCCCGGCTGCGCCCCTCGCGCATCAGGATCAAGAGCTTTTCTTGGGTGATGGAGTCCATGCAGCCATTATCCATGCTTTGCCCCGGCTTGCGCCGCACGCGGTCCTCTATTGCAAGAAATTTATCGAAAGAAAACCATCGTGCGTCCTGTCACCGGATAATGCGGTCTGGGTCCCTGTTTGGACCGTATGTCGCACCGCGCCCGCCGTGGCCGTGCCGATTGAATACAATGCCAGTGTGAAAAAGTGTTTGGCCTGGCGTAAATACGCGCGAGGCAGTAGCCAGGAGTCGTCATGCAATTGAAAATCCGCAATTTGTCCAAGACCTACGCCAACGGCGTGGTCGCGCTGGACCGTGTCACGCTCAACATCCCGGCCGGGATGTTCGGGCTGCTCGGCCCGAACGGCGCGGGCAAATCGACCTTGATGCGGATCCTGGCGACCTTGCAAGAGTGCGACTCCGGTTCGGTGTTCCTGGACGATATCGACGTGCTCGACGAAAAGGACGCGGTGCGCCGCATGCTCGGTTACCTGCCGCAGGATTTCGGCGTCTACCCGAAGGTGAGCGCTTACGAACTACTGGACCATTTCGCCCAACTGAAAGGCCTGTCGCACAAGGCGCGCCGGCGCGAAGTGGTCGAAGGCCTGTTGCAGCAAACGAATCTGTGGGAAGTGCGCGACCAGCGCCTGGGCACCTTCTCGGGCGGCATGCGCCAGCGCTTCGGCATCGCCCAGGCCCTGCTGGGCGACCCGCGCCTGATCATCGTCGACGAACCCACCGCCGGCCTCGATCCGCAGGAGCGGGTGCGCTTCCACAACCTGCTGTCGGACATCGGCGAAGAACGCACGGTGCTGCTGTCGACCCACATCGTGTCCGACGTGGCCGACCTGTGCGCCAATATGGCGATCATCAACAAGGGCCAGGTGCTGCTGTGCGGCGAGCCGCAAGAGCTGATCTACGGGATCGAGGACTTCATCTGGGCCCGTTTCGTCACCAAGGCCGAGCTGCCCGCTTACCAAGCGCGCTACAGCGTGATCTCGACCCGCCTGCTCAGCGGACGCACCCTGATCCATGTGTATTCCGAGGACGATCCGGGCGACGGCTTCGAGCCGGCGCGCGCCAGCCTGGAAGACGTGTATTTCGCCACCATCGCCGGCCGCCACAACCCGGCCGCCGGGAACTGCTGACCGTGCGCGCCCTGTTCGTCATCGCCCGCTTCGAAGCGGGCCAGCGCCTGCGGCGGCTCTCGACCTGGGTCTATTTCGCCGTCTTCCTGGCGCTCGCCATGACCTGGATGGCCGCCTCGGGCGGGGCGTTTCGCGATTTGCTCGTCACCTTCGGCAGCCGGGTCCTGGTCGACGCGCCGCGCCAGATCGCGATCGCGACGGCGCTGCTCGGCAGCCTGGGCACGGTGGTGACGGCGGCGGTGATGGGACGCGCGGTGCAGCAGGACTTCGAACACGAGATGCACCACTTCTTCTTCAGCGCGCCGTTAAGCAAGGCCGACTACGTGTTCGGCCGCTTCCTCGGCGCGTTCGCGACCCTGGCGGTGATCTTTTCCGGCATCGTGATCGGGCTGTGGCTCGGCACCTTCATTCCCGGCATCGCGTCCGACCGCCTGGGCGGATCTCTGGCGTCGGCCTGGATCAAGCCCTACCTGTTCACGCTGCTGCCCAACCTGTTCATCTTCGGCGCGATCTTCTTCGTGCTCGCCGCGCTGACCCGGCGCATGCTGCCGGTCTACGTGGCCGCCGTGGTCATGACCATCGGCTATACCGTCGCGCCCTCGCTGGCGCGCGACCTCGACTTCAAGACCCTGGCCGCCCTGATCGACCCGTTCGGCACCACCTCCCTGTTCCTGCTGACCGAGTACTGGCCGCTGGCCGAGCGCAACCTCAATCCGATCGACCTGCAGGACGTCTACCTGATCAACCGCCTGCTGTGGTGCGGCTTCGCGCTGCTGGCGCTGCTGCTCGGCTACTGGCGCTTCCACTTCATCGGCGAGGCCGACGTGCAGGCGCGCACGCGTGGCCGCGGCCAGGCCCAGCCCGACCTGCCGGTCGAACTGTCGCAGGCCGCGCGCGACACCACCGCGCAACCCGATTTCGCGGCGCGCAGCCTGGCGCTGCTGCTGTTCAAGTCGGCGCGCAGCGAACTGCGCGAAATGACCCGCAACGTCTATTTCGCGGCGCTGGCCACCGGCGGCGTGCTGGCGCTGGTCGCCGGCGGAATCGACCTCGACGCCATCTACGGCGCCGCCACCTATCCGGTGACCTATATGGTGCTGGAGCTGATCCGCGCGGTGTTCGGCCTGTTCATGCTGGCCATCACGATCTTCTATGCCGGTGAACTGGTCTGGCGCGAACGCGAGACGCGCGTGGCCCAGATGCTGGACGCGCTGCCGGTGCCGAGCTGGCTGCCGCTGGCCGGCAAGACCCTGGCCCTGATCGGCCTGCAGGCGCTGCTGGTGCTGCTGGCGATGGTCACCGGCATGCTGATCCAGCTGTTCAAGGGCTACTTCCAGCTCGAGCCAGGGCTGTACCTGCATGCGCTGTTTACCATCCTGCTGCCGAACTACGCGCTGATCGCGGTGCTGGCGATCGCGGTGCAGGTCGTCGTCAATCACAAATACCTGGCCAACTTTTTAATGATCGCCTGGCTCGTGGCGGCGCTGCTGTTGAACAGCGCCGGCCAGAACCATCCGCTGCTGCTGTACGGGGTCTGGCCCGACCTGACGTATTCGCCGATGAACGGCTTCGGCCACCAGCTGCTGCGCGAGCGCTTCTATCTGCTGTACTGGAGCGGCGCGGCGCTGATGCTGCTGGCGCTGGCGCGCGCGCTGTGGCCGCGCGGGGTCGACGACGCCTGGCGCGAGCGCCTGCGCCTGGCGCGCCGCAACCTGACGCCAAAGGTGTTGACCTGCTTCGGCCTGGGGCTGGCCGTGTTCGCGGGCGCCGGCGGTTTTTTGGCCTGGGAACTGTCGGGCGGCGGCTACCTGACCACCTGGCGCAGCGAACTGCTGCGCGCCGAATACGAGAAGCGCTACCACGGCTTCGCCCGGCTGCCGCAGCCGCGCATCGTCGACGTCAGGCTCGACGCCGCCATCCATCCCGAACGGCGCGCCCTGCACGTCAAGGGCAGCTACCGGCTCGAGAACCGCAGCGGCGCGCCGATCCGCGACCTGGTGCTGTACCAGCAGCGCGGCGCGCGCCTGACGCCGAACTTCGGCCAGCCGGCGACGACGGTCACGCGCGATCCCGACCGCGGTTTCTACCACTACCGCCTGGCCGCCCCGCTGGCGCCTGGCGCGCGCCTGGACCTCGATTTCGAACTCGACTACGCGCCGCGCGGCCTGCTGGGCCTGGGCAGCGACACGCCGGTGGTCGCCAACGGCACCTTCTTCACCAACGAGGTCATGCCGCGCATCGGCTATCAACCTTCGGTCGAACTGAGCGACGTGCGTGACCGGCGCCGCCACGGACTGGCCGCGCGCGCGCCCATGCCGGCGCGCGACGACCCGGCCGGCCGCGCCACCCACCGCATCGGCGTCGACGCCGACTGGATCGGTTTCGAGGCCACCGTCAGCACCAGCGCGGACCAGGTCGCGATCGCGCCCGGCACCCTGGTGCGCGAATGGAACGAGGGCGGGCGGCGCCACTTCCGCTACAAGATGGACCGTCCCATGCTGAACGCCTATGCCTTCCAGTCGGCGCGCTACGAAGTCCGCCACGACCGCTGGCAGGATGTGACGATCGACGTCTACTACCAGCCGGGGCACGACGTCAACGTCGAGCGCCTGGTGCGCGGCGCCCAGGCCGGGCTGGACTACGGCGCGCGCCATGTCGGCCGCTATCCGCTGCGCGAGCTGCGCATCGCCGAATTCCCGCGCACCGTCCGCACCGCGCAAGCCTTCCCGGGCCTGATCCCCCTGTCCGAAGGCGCCGCCTTCATCGCGCGCGTCGATCCCGGTTCGCCCAAGGACCTCGACTACCCGTTCTACGTCAGCGCCCGCGAGACCGCGCGCCAGTGGTGGGGCCAGCAGCTGGTCGGCGCCGACACGCGCGGCGCCACCCTGCTGTCCGAGAGCCTGGCCGAGTACACGGCGCTGATGGTGATGAAGCGCTCGCTTGGCGCGGACAAGATGCGGCGCTTCCTGCGCCATGACCTGGAGGCCTACCTGATCGGCCGCGCCCAGGAACAGGAGAAGGAACTGCCGCTGGCCCATAACGAGAACCAGCGCTACATCCACCAGTACAAGGGCGGCCTGGCGCTGTACCTGCTGCAGGACATGCTCGGCGAGGACGTCGTGAGCGGCGTGCTGCGCGGCCTGCTGCAGCAATACGCCTACCGCGGCGCGCCCTACCCGACCGCCTCCAGCCTGGTCGGGGCCTTGCGCGCGGTGACGCCGCAGGACAAGGCCTACCTGATCGACGACCTGTTCGAATCGATCGTGTTCTACGAAAACCGCGCCGCCAGCGCCGTCGCGCGCCGCCGTCCGGACGGCAAGCATGAGGTCACGATCGATGCCCACGCCGCCAAGCTGCGGATGACGGAACAGGGCGAGGAGCGGCCGGTGCCAATGAACGACTACGTCGAATTCGGCGTGGATGACCGCAATGGCAACCCCTTGGCGCGCGAACGGCGGCTGGTGACCCAGGCCGCGCAGCAGCTGACCCTGGTGGTCGATGGCGTGCCGGGCCGCGCCGGCATCGATCCCGACAACAAATTGATCGATCGCAAACCGAATGACAATATGCTGCCAGTCGACAATCAATAGTTCTCGCGCTATGATCGAAACAAAATTATAGGAGAGAGCATCATGTCCAACGCCGTCGCGGAAATCGCCGAACGACTCAAGCTGCTGAGTCCGTCCGAGAAACAGGAAATCATGCAGCTGCTGCTACAGGACATCGACGGCCCCGACCAGGACGCCGATGAAGCGTGGCGCAATGAAGTCGTGCGGCGTGTGAAAGCGATCCGCAATGGCGAGGCGGCAATCCTCGCACTGAAGGAATGGCAGGAGTGAGCATCGCACATCCCTGATGCTGGAATGAAAAAACCGCGGCAAGCCGCGGTTTTTTTACGTCCGGACCAGGCGGGATGCACCCGCCCTCGACCTGTTACTTCTTCGCAGCGGCCGCGGTCGCCTTCTTGGCCGGCGCCTTCCTGGCCACTGCCTTCTTCGCCGCCGGCTTGGCGGCCGGCTTGGCGGCCGCCTTGCGCGCTGCCTTCACTGGCGCTGCCGCACCATCGGCGCCGTCCGCGCCGGCAGCGGCCTCATCGCCCGCCTTGCCCTTGGCGGCGGCGCCCGGCTTGGCCTTGCGTTCCTCGAACTCGAAGCTGATCTTGTTGTCCTTGCCGCGCACCAGGAAGGCCTTGAATGCACGACGGGTACGCTGGGACACGAAGCCCGGCAGCAGGTCGGTCTTGCCGTCGTTCAACAGCTTGGCCATCTGTTCCGGCACGATTTCCTGCTGCAGGATGATGCGTCCGCTGCGGAAGTCGCAGGTCTTCGGCTTGGCCACGCTGTGCTCGCAAACATAGGCGAGCGGCATTTCGTACACCCCGCCATTGCACTTCGGGCAAGGGCCGACCGGGGTCTGGCCGCTGAAATCGACGCCTTCGCCCTCTTCGCCTTCCTCGTCCTGGCCGAAGTCGAACTCGAGCTTGAAGTTCTTGATCTCTTCATCGCGTACGATGCGCAGGATGGCGGCGAACGGGCGCCCCATCTTCGAGCGGAAGCCCTGCAGCGGACCGATGGTGCGGTTCTTGAGCAGTTCTTCGACTTCCGCGATTTCGAACTGGCGGCTGCCCGGCGTCTTGCTCATCGAGAAGTCGCACTTGGTGCAGGCGAAGCGGCGGTAGTTTTCCTTGACCATGCCGCCGCAGTTCGGGCACGGGTTGACCAGGGTCGCGTACTCGCCGGGAATCGTGTCGTTGTCGTATTCCTTGGCGCGCTTGACGATGATCTGGGTCATCTGCTGGATCTCGCGCATGAATTCTTCGCGCGAAATCTTGCCCTTCTCCATTTGCGACAGCTTGAATTCCCATTCGCCGGTCAGCTCGGGCGCCGTGAGTTCGTTCACGCCCAGGCCACGCAGCAAGGTCATCAGCTGGAAGGCCTTCGCGGTCGGCATCAGCTCACGCCCCTCGCGCAGCAGGTATTTCTCGGTCAGCAAGCCCTCGATGATGGCCGCGCGCGTGGCCGGCGTGCCCAGGCCCTTGCCGGCCATCGCATCGCGCAACTCGTCGGAATCGACCAGCTTGCCCGCGCCTTCCATCGCCGACAGCAGGGTCGCTTCGTTGTAGCGCGCCGGCGGCTTGGTGACCAGGCCGTTGGCCGTGACCTTGTCGGTGAGCACCTTCTCGCCCTTGGCCACCGGCACCAGGTTGGCGCCGTCCTTGTCGTCGCCCGTGTCCTTACCGTACACGGCCATCCAGCCGGGGTTGGTCATGACCTTGCCCTCGGTCTTGAACTGGTGGCCCGAGACTTCGGTATAGCGGGTCGTGACCAGGAACTCGGCGGCCGGGAAGAACACGGCCAGGAAGCGGCGCGTCACCAGGTCGTACAGCTTCTGTTCCGGCTCGCTCAGGTTCTTGGGCACCACGCCGGTCGGGATGATGGCGAAGTGGTCCGAGATCTTGGTGTTATCGAAGATGCGCTTGTTCGGCTTGACCCAGCCATTTTTGCTGATCTGCTTGGCGAACTGATTGTAGTTATTGGTCTCGGCCAGCGCTTCCAGGGTCGACTTCACGGTGCCGATGTAATCCTCGGGCAGGTGGCGCGAATCGGTACGCGGGTAGGTCAGCACCTTGTGCTTCTCGTACAGCGCCTGGGCCAGGCCCAGCGTGTTCTTGGCCGAGAAGCCGAAGCGGCCGTTGGCCTCGCGCTGCAGCGACGTCAGGTCGAACAGGCCGGGCGCCATCGATGTGGTCGGCTTGCTTTCTTCGGTGACGTTGCCCTGCTTGCCGCGGCAGGCGGCCGCGATCGAATCGGCGGCAGCCTTGCTCCACAGGCGCTCGGCGCGCTTCTCGGGATCGTTCTCGTCCTTCTTGAATTTCTGGTCGAGCCAGCGCCCTTCGTAGACGCCGGCGGCGCACACGAACTCGGCGCGCACTTCCCAGTAGTCGCGCGGCACGAACTTCTTGATCTTTTCTTCGCGCTCGACCACGATCGACAGGGTCGGGGTCTGCACCCGGCCCACCGTCGTCAGGTAGAAGCCGCCCTCTTTCGAATTGAAGGCGGTCATGGCGCGGGTGCCGTTGATGCCGATCAGCCAGTCGGCTTCGGAGCGGCAGCGCGCGGCGTCGGCCAGCGGCAGCATTTCTTCGTCGCTGCGCAGGTTATTGAAGCCTTCGCGGATCGCGTTGGCCGTCATCGACTGCAGCCACAGGCGCTTGACCGGTTGCTTGGCTTTCGCGTTCTGGGCGATCAGGCGGAAGATGAGTTCTCCTTCGCGGCCCGCGTCACATGCGTTGATCAGGGTGGTGACATCCTTGCGCTTGATCAACTTATTCAGCACCTTGAGACGCGACTCGGTCTTGGCGATCGGGTTCAGCGCGAAGTAAGGCGGGATCATCGGCAGGTGGGTAAAGCTCCACTTGCCGCGCTTGACGTCGTGTTCTTCGGGCACCGCGATCTCGAGCAAGTGGCCGACGGCGGACGAGAGGACGTAGTCGTCCGATTCGAAGTACTCATCGTGCTTGGTGAAGCCGCCCAGCGTCTTCGCGATATCGTTCGCGACCGACGGTTTCTCGGCGATGATGAGGGATTTGGTCATAGTGATTCTCGTCGTGCTATCTATATAGTGTGGGCTTGCGCATCATACATGCTGGCAGCCGGGCCGATGAAATTCCGGCCATAGTGTCTGATTGGTAACTGTCAAGATGAAGCGGCCAATGATAAGCGCGTTATCGCGCTCCCTGCAAGTACACCTTGCGCTTCGTGATGGTGCGATGCGGGCCACATATGGTCTATGTGCCGCCCAGAAATGGTGAGCCAGAAATGCAAAACGGGGCACTAGCCCCGTCGAATGTCTTACAAAAGCGACGCCGCGGTCAGTGCAGCAGACGCGGTTCCTGCTCGTCGTCGTCGCTGAACAAGTCGTCGAACATCAGCGCGTCCGGTTCCTTGCCCTGGCTCCAGAGCACCATCAACACGATGATCTTGAGCTTGCTCAAGGCGATGGGGGACTCGTCGCAGGCCAGTGCGCGCTCGATGACGATTTCGCGCTGGATGGGGCCGAGCACCTTGGCGCTTTCGAGGAAGGCGATGAAGCCGATCGCGGCGCTGCCCAGCTCGATATATTCTTCGTCCACGTAGTAGCGCATGCCGGTGGAGGCATCGATCGTGTCGGGCAGCGGCGCATCGGTCAGCCCGGTCAGCCAGTCCAGCGCTTCCGAGATTTCGATGTCGTCAAAGCCGACGGCGGACAGTTTGCGAGCCAGGGCTGCCGGCTCGGGGCAGGCGTCGGGACGGTAGTACGTCTCGTAGAGATAGACCAGGATGTCGAACATAGTGACGCTACTGTAGCAGCTAAACTTCGTGCGGCACAAGTAGAGCGCGCCTGTCGCGCTGCCTCGTGGAAAAAACGTTGTATGCAAGCCTTGTTCGATCAGCTAGCTTACCAAAAACGATTAAAAACAAGAACATACAATTCGCAAACTTCGTGAGATGAAGCACAGGCAATCTATTAAATGTGCATCCACGCGGCCTGATTCGAAGTAGGCCTAAGGCCAGATGCGCTGCACCCTTCCGCCCGGCAACTGCACCACCAGACCGGCCAGTTCCAGGCCCAGCAGTCGCCCGCCGAGCTCGCCAGCATCGGTCCCCAGCCGCGCCAGCAAATCGTTGAGCGCCACCGGTTCGTGGCCCAGCGCGAGCAACAGCTCGGCGTCTTCTTCCGCCGTTTCGTCCGGCCCGGCGTCGCGCTTCTGGCGACATGCTTGCCCGAGGGCCGCCAGCGGTGACACCCGCATCGCCAGCAGCACCTCGTCCACCGTCTCGACCAGTTGCGCGCCGTCGCGGATCAGGCGGTGGCATCCCTTGGCCAGCGCGGAATGGATCGAGCCGGGCAAGGCGAACACCTCCCTGCCCTGCTCGGCCGCCATCTGGGCCGTGATCAGCGAGCCCGACTGGGCCGCCGCCTCGATCACCAGCACGCCGGCCGCCAGGCCGCTGATCACACGGTTGCGGCGCGGGAAATTGGCGGCCAGCGGCGGCGTGCCCAGCGCGTATTCGCTGAGCAGGCAGCCGTGTTCGGCGATGCGGTGGGCGAGCATCCGGTTGCGCGCCGGGTAGACGCGGTCGAGTCCGGTGCCGACCACGGCGATGGTGGCGCCGGGCCCGCGCAGCGCGCCTTCGTGGGCGGCGGTGTCGATGCCCAGCGCCAGCCCCGACACCACGCACAGGCCGGCGCCGGACAGGGCCGCGGCAAAGGATTCGGCGTCGAGCTTGCCCTGCACGCTGGCGTTGCGGCTGCCGACCACGGCGACCAGGGGCCGCGCCAGCAGCTCGATGCGGCCGGCGGCGTACAGCAGCAGCGGCGGATCGGTGATCTCGGCCAGCGCCGGCGGGTACAGGGAATCGTGGAAGGTGATCAGGTGGTGGCCGGGTTGCTCCAGCCAGGCCAGGGTGGCCGCGACCAGGGCCGTCAAGGCGGGCGTGACCGGCGCGCTCACCGCTTGCGCCTGGCCCGCCGACACATGGGCCGCCAGCGCCGTTGCCCCGGCCCTGAAGATGGCGCCGGGCGAGCCGAAGGCGGACAACAGCGCATGCGCGCTGCGGCACCCCACCCCATGCGCCTGTTCCAGGCGCAGCCAATCGGCGATCAGGGTGGCGCGCTCGGCAATGGGATGGGGTTCCGTGTCTTGCACGGCGGGGTTACTCCGGTGATCTGGCGACGTCGCCCACCTGCACCGGCGCCGTCACCTGCATGACCAAGCCGTACGAGACGTTCTTGAACACGCGGAAGATGAACAGGCTGCCGTATTGCTCGTCGGGCAGTTTCAACTGCTGCCGGCCCAGGCCCAGGAAACCCCGGCTTTGCGGATCGGCCACAGTCTTCCCGAGATGATAGAGCTGCAGCACGGCGCCGACATCGAGCCCGTCAACCGTGCCCCGGTTGACAGTGACGACCTGGCTCTGTCCGGCGTAAGTCACGCCCGAGTAGATCGACATGACGCGGCCGTCGACGGGTTGCAGCGGCGCGTGCGGCACGTAGTTGCGCACCGGCGTCGGCGGCGCCGGCAGCAGCAGGTCGCCCACGCCCATCTCCTGCACGGTATCGACCACCTGGAAGGTGTGCACGTCGACGCCGGGCGCGGCCGGCTTGAGCAGCTTGACGGTGCCGAGGAAGGCGGCTTCGTGCGCCACCACCAGGCCGGTCTGCGGGTCCGTCAGCGCGGCGCCGGGGCGGAATACCTGGAACACGCTCTCGTGCTTGACGTCGCCGTGCACGTAGACGCGGTCGCCTTCTCCCAGGTAGACGCGGCCTTCCTGCGAGGCGGCGATGCGTGGCGCGCCCGCCAGCTCGTCGGCCTCGACCACCAGCGGCTGGGTCAGGTAGGGTTCGATGGCGCCGGCGGGAATCGCCGGCACGGCGTCGCGCGCCAGGCTTTCGCTGCGCACCTGCGGCGACAGGCGGGTCAGCGGAGGCGCATCGCGGTCGTCGCCGCCATCGAGGCTAGTGCCGGGCTGTTGCAGGCTCAGGCGGCCACGCGCGCGGTCGAACCAGATGGTCTGGCCCGGATAGATCCAGTGCGGGTTGCGGATTTCGTCACGGTTCATGCCCCAGACCTGGGGCCAGCACCATGGGTTGCGCAAGAAGGCGCCAGAAATATCCCATAGGGTATCGCCCTTGACCACGACGTGCTTGTCGGGTGCGTCCGGGCGGAAGCTGCAGGCGGCAGCGGGCACTGGGGTCTGGGCCGAGGCGCCGGCGGCGCATGCGAGCAACGCCGCCGCAGCAGCACGGGCCACGACTGTGCTAAAATTTTTCATTGAAGACGTCCGTTTAATGCGGCGTAAGATTAAATGATGCCGCCAGATTGCAGCTGCATCCAATGCAGGTCATGATGCTGAACAGGCCGCTCCGTCATCCGGCCCGGCCGCAGCGAGAGACAGCACGACGTACCGCTCCCCGCTCACGGAAGGGTTGCTGTATAGAATCAAATTCTGCACACAAATCCCTGAACTAGCAAGCAAACCGAGGTCTGCGCGCCAGGGCGTGTGGCGGGTTTGCGTCCTGTCTTGCCTGCCAGCCAAGTACCCGTTCAACCTAGACAACTCCACCGACATCCGATCCGATATGGCACTTCTCGACATCCTCCGCTACCCCGACCCGCGCCTGCACAAGGTCGCCAAGCCGGTCACCGAATTCGGCACCGAGCGCCTGCGCAAGCTGGTGGCCGACATGGCGGAAACCATGTACGACGCGCCTGGCGTCGGCCTGGCCGCCACCCAGGTGGACGTGCACGAACGCGTGGTTACCATCGACGTGACCGAAGCGCAAGAAAAGCTGATGGTCTTCATCAACCCCGAGATCACCTGGGCCAGCGAAGAAAAGCAGGTCTACGACGAAGGCTGCCTGTCGGTGCCCGGCATCTACGACGGCGTCGAGCGCCCGGCCCGGGTCAAGGTGCGCGCATTCGACGTCGACGGCAAGCCGTTCGAGGTCGAGGCCGACGGCCTGCTGGCCGTGTGCATCCAGCACGAGATGGACCACCTGATGGGCAAGGTTTTCGTCGAATACCTGTCGCCGCTCAAGCGCAACCGCATCAAGGCCAAGCTGCAGAAGGAAGAACGCGGCATGCAGCGCGACGCCGCCCAGCGCGCCGCCCGCCGTTGATTGCGGCGGTGACATGAAAGTCGTTTTCGCCGGCACCCCCGAATTTGCCGCCGTCGCCCTGCGTGCCCTGCACGAGGCCGGCTTCGAGATCCCGCTGGTCCTGACCCAGCCCGACCGCCCCGCCGGGCGCGGCATGCAACTGCAGGCATCCAGCGTCAAGCAGTACGCGCTGGCGCACGGCATGCCGGTGGCGCAGCCGCTGTCGCTGCGCATGGACGCCAGGGATCCGGAGCGCGCCGCGCAGGCGCGCGCCGCGCACGAGCAATTGCAGTCGATCGACTACGACGTGATGGTGGTCGCGGCCTATGGCCTGATCCTGCCGCGCAGCACGCTCGACATCCGTCCCTGCATCAATATCCACGGTTCGCTGCTGCCGCGCTGGCGCGGCGCCGCGCCGATCCACCGCGCGATCGAATCGGGCGACCTGGAAACCGGCGTGACCATCATGGAGATGGAAGAAGGCCTGGATACCGGGCCGATGCTGACCATGGAGCGCCTGCCGATCGACCCGCTTGATACCACCGGCAGCCTGCACGACAAGCTGGCCGCGCTGGGCGGACGCATGATCGTCGACGCGCTGCGCAAGATGCAAGCCGGCGAGCTGACCGCCGTGCCGCAGCCGGACGAAGGCGTGACCTACGCCGCCAAGATCGGCAAGGAAGAAGCGAAGCTCGATTTCAGCCTGCCGGCCGCGGTATTGGCGCGCAAGGTGCGCGCCTTCACCCCCTTCCCCGGCGCGAACGGGGTGGTCGATGGCGTGGCGGTGAAGTTCTGGTCGGCCGAAGCGGTTGAAGGCAGCGGCGCACCGGGCGCGGTGTTGCAGGCCGACGCCGGCGGCATCGTGGTCGCTTGCGGAGAAGGTGCGCTGCGCCTGAACGAGCTGCAGAAGCCTGGCGGCAAGCGCCTGAAGGCGGCGGAATTCCTGAAAGGGTTTTCGCTGGCGGGGTTGACGTTCAATTGAAGCGCTCGCGGCGCTCCTGAAGTCGATTTCATAACACGTCGTCCCCGCGGGCGGGGATGACGTGCAAAACGGTTGCGGCGATCAACCGATAACGATCACCGCGTCGGCGGCAAAGCCGCCACCCCTACGCCTGCGACGTACGCTGGGCGTCCATGTGTTCACGCAGAACCTGGTTGATGCGGGTCTGGTAGCCGGGACCTGCGGCCTTGAACCATTCAAGCATATCCACATCCAGGCGGATCGTGACGATCTGTTTCACACCATTGCTGGCGACTTGTGGCTTCGACGACATTGCTGGCTCCGGGTTGCGGTCCATAGGCTGATCCCAATCCGGTTGGTATTCTTTGTTCATGCGGTTATCCCATCTATACGTTCGCCACTCGTGGAGGCGGACCTTGATTGTCGTCTCGCCATGTATCGTAAAGATTGCAGCCACCCCAACAAATGTAACGCTATGTAACGCATGCGGCGTTGAATACATAACGATACATACACACCCCCACTGCCGGGCCTATCGCGCCGCTTGACGTATAATCGTAGACCGCCCTTTCTCAACCGGCCTGTCAAGCCGCACCTTCGGAAAAACACGATGAACGCCCGTACCAATCCCGTCTCCCCGATCGAAACCCAGCTGCGCGAGATCCTCGCGCGCCGCATCATGATCCTGGATGGCGCGATGGGCACCATCATCCAGCAGTACAAGCTCGATGAAGCGGCCTACCGCGGTGAGCGTTTCGCGAACTTCGCGGCGCCCGAGGGAGCAGGCCAGCGCGAGCTGTTCGTGAAAGGGAATAACGAGCTGCTCACGCTCACCCAGCCGCAGGTGATCCAGGAAATCCACGAGCGCTATCTCGCCGCCGGCGCCGACCTGCTCGAGACCAATACCTTCGGCGCCACCGGCGTGGCGCAGGAGGATTACCACATGGCGCACCTGGCCTACGAGATGAACGTCGAAGCGGCCAGGCTCGCGCGCGCCGCCTGCGACAAATATTCAACCCCTGACAAGCCGCGCTTCGTCGCCGGCGCCCTGGGACCGACCCCGAAGACCGCCTCGATCTCGCCCGACGTCAACGACCCGGCGGCGCGCAACATCACCTTCGACCAGCTGGTCGCGTCCTACCACGAACAGGTCCGCGGCCTGGTCGACGGCGGCGCCGACCTGCTGCTGGTCGAGACCATCTTCGACACCCTGAACTGCAAGGCGGCGCTGTTCGCGATCGACCAGTATTTCGACGAGCATCCCGAGACGCCGCGCCTGCCCCTGATGATCTCGGGCACCGTGACCGACGCCTCGGGCCGCATCCTGTCGGGCCAGACCGTGCCGGCCTTCTGGAATTCGGTGCGCCATGCCAAGCCGCTGACGATCGGCCTGAATTGCGCGCTCGGCGCGGCGCTGATGCGCCCCTATGCGCAGGAGCTGTCGCAAATCGCCGACACCTTCGTGTGCATCTACCCGAACGCCGGCCTGCCCAACCCGATGAGCGACACCGGCTTCGACGAGCTGCCGGCTGACACCTCCGCCCTGCTGCGCGAATTCGCCGACGCCGGCTTCATCAACATCGCCGGCGGCTGCTGCGGCACCACGCCCGAGCACATCGCGGCGATCGCGAAGATCCTGGAAACCCAGGCTCCACGCCAGGTGCCGGAAGTGCCGGTCGCGATGCGCCTGTCGGGCCTGGAGCCTTTCACCATCGACGAATCGTCGCTGTTCGTGAACGTCGGCGAGCGCACCAACGTCACCGGGTCGAAGGCCTTCGCCCGCATGATCCTGAACGAGCAGTTCGACGAGGCGCTGTCGGTGGCACGCCAGCAGGTCGAGAACGGCGCCCAGGTCATCGACATCAATATGGACGAGGCGATGCTCGATTCGCAGGCGGCCATGACGCGCTTCCTGAACCTGATCGCGTCCGAGCCCGACATCTCGCGCGTGCCGGTGATGATCGACTCGTCCAAGTGGTCGGTGATCGAGGCGGGCCTGAAGTGCGTGCAGGGCAAGGCCATCGTCAATTCGATCTCGATGAAGGAAGGCCTGGAGGAATTCATCCGCCAGGCGCGGCTGTGCCGCCGCTACGGCGCCGCCGTGATCGTGATGGCCTTCGACGAACAGGGCCAGGCCGACACCTTCGCGCGCAAGATCGAGATCTGCGAACGCGCCTACAAGGTGCTGACCGAACAGGTGGGCTTCCCGCCCGAAGACATCATCTTCGACCCGAACATCTTCGCCATCGCCACCGGCATCGAAGAGCACGACAACTACGCCAACGACTTCATCGAAGCCTGCGCCTGGATCCGCGACAACCTGCCGCACGCGAAGATCTCGGGCGGCGTGTCGAACGTCTCGTTCAGCTTCCGCGGCAACGACCCGGCGCGCGAAGCGATCCACACCGTGTTCCTGTACCACGCGATCAAGGCCGGCCTGACCATGGGCATCGTCAACGCCGGCATGGTCGGCGTCTACGACGACCTCGATCCCGAGCTGCGCGAACGCGTGGAAGACGTGGTGCTCAACCGCCGCAAGGACGCCACCGAACGCATGATCGAATTCGCCGGCACGCTCAAGGCCGGCGGCGCCAAACAGGAACAGAACCTCGAGTGGCGCAACGCGCCGGTCGAGAAGCGCCTGGCGCATGCGCTGGTGCACGGCATCACGCAATGGATCGTCGAAGACACCGAAGAGATGCGCCAGCAGGTCGCAGCAGCCAACGGCCGCCCGATCCACGTGATCGAAGGTCCGCTGATGGACGGCATGAACATCGTCGGCGACCTGTTCGGCCAGGGCAAGATGTTCCTGCCGCAGGTGGTCAAGTCGGCGCGCGTGATGAAGCAGGCCGTGGCGCACCTGGTGCCGTTCATCGAAGAAGAGAAGGCGGCGGAAGAAGCGCGCACCGGCATCGTCGCCAAGCCGAAGGGCAAGATGGTGATCGCCACCGTCAAGGGCGACGTGCACGACATCGGCAAGAACATCGTCTCGGTGGTCCTGCAGTGCAATAACTTCGAGATCGTGAACATGGGCGTGATGGTGCCTTGCGCCGACATCCTTGCCAAGGCCAAGGAAGAAAACGCCGACATGGTCGGCCTGTCGGGCCTGATCACGCCGTCGCTCGAAGAGATGGCGCATGTGGCGCGCGAAATGCAGCGCGACCCGTGGTTCCGCGAGCGCCAGGTGCCGCTGCTGATCGGCGGCGCCACCACCAGCCGCGCCCACACCGCGGTCAAGATCGCGCCGCACTACGACGGTCCGGTGGTCTACGTGCCGGACGCGTCGCGCTCGGTCTCGGTCGGCCAGGCGCTGGTCACTGACGACACGCGCGACGCCTACATCATCGAACTGGCCCAGGACTACGAGCGCATCCGCATCCAGCACGCCGGCAAGAAGGCGCTGCCGATGCTGCCTCTCGACCAGGCGCGCGCCAACAAGGCCAAGCTGGCGTTCGCGCCGGTCAAGCCGAAGTTCATCGGGCGCCGCGTGTTCAAGAACGTCGACCTGGGCCTGATCGCGCGCTACATCGACTGGGGCCCGTTCTTCCAGACCTGGGACCTGGCCGGCCCCTTCCCCGCCATCCTCACCGACGAGGTGGTGGGCGAGGCCGCCACCAGGGTGTATGCCGAAGGCCAGGCCATGCTCAAGAAGATCATCGAAGGCCGCTGGCTCACCGCCAACGGCGCGATCGCCCTGCTGCCGGCCAACACGGTGAACGACGACGACATCGAGGTGTATACCGACGAATCGCGCGAACAGGTGGCCTTCACGTATTACGGCCTGCGCCAGCAGGGCGTCAGGCCGGTCGTCGACGGCGTGCAGCGCCCCAACCAGTGCCTGGCCGACTTCATCGCGCCGAAAGAGAGCGGCATCCCGGATTACATCGGCATGTTCGCCGTGACCGCCGGCCTTGGCATCGAGAAGCACGAGCAGCGCTTCGAGGCGGCGCATGACGACTACTCGTCGATCATGCTCAAGTCGCTGGCCGACCGCCTGGCCGAAGCCTTCGCCGAATACATGCACGAGCGCGTGCGCACCGACCTGTGGGGCTACGTGGCGGACGAATCCCTGTCGAACGAGGCGCTGATCGCCGAAGAGTACCAGGGCATCCGTCCGGCGCCGGGCTATCCGGCCTGCCCCGAGCACACGGTCAAGGCCGATATGTTCCGTACGCTGCAGGCCGGGGAGATCGGCATGGAGCTGACCGAATCGTTCGCGATGTATCCGGGCGCGGCGGTGTCGGGCTTCTACTTCGCGCACCCGGACTCGAAGTACTTCGTGGTCGGGAAGATAGGCGACGACCAGGTCGAGGACATGGCGCGGCGGCGCGGGATGGACAAGGCCGAGGTGGAGCGCCACCTGGCGCCGAACCTGTAAAACACAACGCCGCGAGATCCGCGGCGTTTTTTTCGTGACGCGCCAAGTGTGCGGCGCTCAGATCGCGTAGCGCACCACCTTGTCGCTCCACTCGAACGCCGACACCTCGAGTTCGGCCAGGTCGTCGCCATCCATCGACAGGCTCTTGAGGCCCGCCAGCAGGTCGTCGCCCTCGTCGTCCATGCGCTCGATCGATTCGGCCAGCTTCAACAGCTCGCCGAAGAAGCCGCTGCGCTGCAGGAGCGCGGCGCGCACTTCGTCGATCACGGGGATCTGCTCCACGATGTCCATCATCGGGATGCAGAACAGCGTGTCCATCAGGGACATCATGCCGACCGTGAAGGCGACGTCGGCGACGTTCTTCTGGCCGGGGCGCAGGCGCTGGGCCAGCAGCTCCATCAGGCGCGCGCGCGTGGTGGCCAGCAGCAGGAGCGGGCTCTGGCTGTGGCCGCGCACGTCGGGCTCGGCATACAGCAGGATCTGCAGCCAGCGCTGCAGCTGGCGCCGGCCCAGCAGGGTCAGGGCCTGGCTGATCGATTCGATGCGTCGCCCCGCCCCCACCGCCGGCGTGTTCACCAGGCGCAGCAGGTTCAGGCCGATCGTCACCTCGCGCTTGACCACGCTTTCGATCTCGGCGTTGTCGGCGTCGGACGCCACCAGGTTCACCAGGTCGAGCACCGTCGTCTGCGACGGCGACAGCTTGCGGCTGGCCAGCACCGACGGCTTGGCGAAATAATAGCCCTGGAAGTAGTCGAAGCCGATGTCCAGGCAGGTGCGGTATTCGCTGTGGTTCTCGACTTTTTCGGCCACCAGGCGCTTGCCCGTGGTGCGCAGGCGCGGCGCCAGCGACAGCAGGGTCACGGCCGGCAGCGCGCGCAAATCCATCTTGACGAAGTCGATCACGGGCAGCAGGCGCGACAGCGCCGGGCCGTGGGCCGCCGCCTCGGCCGCGAAGCGAAAGCCATGCTTGCCCAGGGCCCGCATGCGTTCGATGACGGCGTCGTCCGGCTCGACCGAAGCGACGATCTCCAGCACCGTGCGCTCGCGTGGCAGGAAGGCGAACATATCGCTCATCAGGACGTCCTTGTCGACGTTGATGAAGGCGCTGGCGTCGCCGATCGCACGCGGCAGGCCGAGCTGGGATGCATGGTGGATGACGCTGGCGCTGGCCGACAGGCCCGAATCGAAATGGGCCGGGCCCTGGGCGCTGCCGCGAAACAGCAGTTCATAGCCGAACAGCGCCTGGTTGCGGTCCAGCACGGGCTGGCGCGCGAGGTAGAAATGGCGCATGCGTAGCGGCTGGGAGGCCTCGTCGAGGCTGGCGGTATCGGTCATCTCGTTCTCGTTCTCGCATCAATCGGACTACTTTACCGCATCCATCCCGGCGTGTGTCTTCTTGGCACTAATTTATTAGAAGAACGTTATTCGCGAAACATCGGTGTTGTCACAATCGATACACAGTGTTTACTGCGGCAATCCGTCGACGAACACCTTCAGCTCACCCGGCGCGAAATGGGTCCACTCCTCGTTCGTCGTGAGCGGCTCGGTGACGATGATCGCGACCCGGTCGTCGGGCGTGGTCACCTGCGAAAAGTCGACCGACAGGTCTTCGTCGGACAGGCAGGCCGTCACGAAGGGATACTTGCGCACCACGTAGCACAGCTTGGTCGAGCAATGGGTGAACAGCGCGGCGCCGTCGGACAGCATCATATTGAAGGTGCCATGGGCGGCAATGCCGGGAATGATGCGCTCGAGCAGTGCGCGCAAGTCCTCGCGGCCCGGCGCGGTGTCGCCGAACTCGCGGCGCATGCTTTGCAGCAGGTAGCAGAAGGCCAGTTCGCTGTCGGTGGTGCCGACCGGACGAAAGGCGCCGTCGAGCACGGGCGCGAAATCCTTGAGGTCGCCGTTATGGGCGAACACCCAATAGCGGCCCCACAGTTCGCGCACGAAGGGATGGCAGTTTTCCAGCGCCACGTGGCCGACGGTGGCCTTGCGGATGTGGGCGATGACGTTGGTCGACTTGATCGGGTAACGCTTGATCAGTTCGGCGATCGGCGAGGCGATGGCGGCCTGGTGATCGACGAAGTGGCGCACGCCGCTGCCTTCGAAGAAGGCGATTCCCCAGCCGTCGTGGTGGGTATCGGTGCGGCCGCCGCGGTGGGCGAAGCCGGTAAAAGAGAAGACAATGTCGGTAGGGACATTGCAGTTCATTCCGAGGAGCTGGCACATGGCCCGCAGCTTACCATGACCGATGAAAAAAGCGCCATCGCCCGCTGGTGGCAATGGCGCTCGGGGGCGTCAGCGCGGCGAAATGCTGTCCTGGCTCAATGCACGTGCTCAATGAAGAACCACGGGCTGGCTCATCAGGGTGTCATACGAGCCCAGGAAGTCGTCGATCTCTTCCATGGTGGGTTCGCTGGCAATCAGGTTGTTGACGTCGCGCCGGAACGATTGCGCGAGGCGGCCGCCGATGAAGGCCTCGCGACGGCCGGCCTTGTCGACGATCTCGAAGCCGCCAAATCGCAGCGCTTCGAGTTCACGGTCGACGCCGAACTCGACGACGCTGTACTGTTCGCTGTTATAGATCATGTTCATGATGACTCCTTCGATCAGAAATTAGTGCAACCCTGCCGCATGGCGGCGTACGGCAGGCTGTTCACTTCGCTTCAGAGGTGGGGCTGTCCGAACCGATTTCAAGACCGTCAAGTGCCTTCAGGCGTGGACGGTCGGGTTCAGTGCCAACAGCTGATCGTATGGCGGCGCTGCAAGCCACGATCGCAACTGATCAAGGTGTTCGCTGCTCGCCAGGCCGAGAAACAGGCGTCCCGGGCGTTGGCGCAGCAGTCGATTCAATGTTACACGCAAAACGAGATTGCCGTCGCAGCACAAACACCCGGGAGCGATGCGCACGACCTGCATGCCGGGGCCGGTCTCGAGCGGCGTGGCGGCCACGCCCAGGCCTTCGAGGATGACCGCGCTGAAGTCGCGCGACGTGGCTGCGCCGGCGCCAGGCGCGCCAGGATCGGAAACGGCAGCGGGAGGAACGGCCAGCAGCGCCGCGATCGCCTGTTCGCGGGCGGCGGCGCTGGGCCCTGTGACGAGGACGGTGGCCGCGCGGGCCATCATCCCCCTTTCTTGGCGAGCTTGCCCGGTTCGACGCCGAGCTGCTTGAGCTTGCGGTACAGGTGGGTGCGCTCGAGGCCGGTCTTCTCGGCCACGCGCGTCATGCTGCCGCCTTCGCGGCCCAGGTGGTGCTCGAAGTACATGCGCTCGAAGGCGTCGCGCGCCTCGCGCAGCGGCAGGTCGAACGACAGCGTATAGCCGGTGCCCTCGCCCTGCGACACCGCATGCACCATGCGCGTACCGTTGCCCATGCCGACGCCTGGGCCGGGCTGCACGCCGGGGGACGCGAACATCGGCGCGCTGGGGGCGGCGATGGCGGCGTCGCTCGCCACCGGCGGCGCGCTCGGCGCGATCGGGCGCGGCGGCGCCATCGGTGCGCGCGCCACCTCTTGCGCGCGGGTCAGGCCCTGCTGGACCGCCTTGAGCAGCTTTTGCAGGGCAATCGGCTTTTCGAGGAAATTCAGGGCGCCGATGCGGGTCGCCTCGACCGCCGTGTCGATGGTCGCATGGCCCGACATCATGATGACCGGCATGGTCAACATGCCGTCGCGCTGCCACTCCTTGAGCAGGGTCACGCCATCGGTATCCGGCATCCAGATGTCGAGCAGCACCAGGTCTGGCGTCGCGGCCGCACGCGCCTCGCGCGCCTGTTGCGCGTTCTCGGCCAGGGTGATGGCATGGCCTTCGTCGCCGAGAATCTCCGACAGGAGTTCCCGGATGCCCATTTCATCGTCAACTACGAGTATGTTCGCCATCGTTTCTACCTTCCTGATCTTCTACCCGTCACGTGTGCAATTTTATAAGTTTTTTTGCACTTAAGCCAAGTTTGCTGATGGGGCTGAGTTCTCATGCCCTGAAATGGAGGTTCGTTGAACAATCAGGTTTGATTCAATGAATCTTCATTTCAGGACACTCAAGCTAACTTTAGCAGCAAAATCGATACCGCTGCGCCAGTTCCATCGCTGCGGTTGCCGACGTCGATCCGGCCCCCGTGCTCGTCCACGATTTTCTTGACCATGGGCAGGCCCAGGCCGGTGCCGCGGGCCTTGGTGGTGACATACGGTTCGAAGGCGCGCGCCAGGATGCGCGGCGCGAAGCCGGGGCCGTTGTCGACGATCGCCAGGCGCACCGCGGTGCCCGCGAGCCCGTCGGCGCCGGTGTAGTGGATCGCCTCGGTGCTCACGTCCACGCGCGGGGGCGGCGCGTCCGGGCCGCGGTCGACCAGCGCATCCTGGGCGTTCTGCACCAGGTTGTGGATCACCTGGCGCAGCTGGGTGGCGTCGCCCATCACGCGCGGCAGGTTCGGCGCCAGGCTGGCGTGGATGACGTCATTGCCATCCTCGGCCAGGTAAAGGTTCAGGATTTCTCCGATCAGGCCATTCAGGTCGAGCTGCTCGAGCATGGCCGGCGGCGTGCGCGCGTAGTCGCGGAAGTCGTCCACCATGCGCTTCATGGCGTCGACCTGGTTGACGATGGTGGTGGTGCCGCGCTTGAGCAGCTCGGCCTCCTTCGGCGGCAGGCTGTCCTCGAGCTTCATCTGCATGCGCTCGGCCGCCAGCTGGATCGGCGTGAGCGGGTTCTTGATCTCGTGCGCCAGGCGCCGCGCGACCTCGCCCCAGGCCACCGAGCGCTGGGCCGTGATCACGTCCGAGATGTCGTCGAACACGACGATGAAGCCGCTGTCGGCGCCCACCGGCAGGCGCGAGCCGCGCGCCAGCAGCACCAGGTCGTGGTCGTGGTCGTCGCCGCTGCCGCGGCGCGGGATCTCGATCTGCTGCTGCCAGTGCGCGCGCTTGCGCCGCTCGGCCGCCGAGTGCGCGCTCTGGGCCGAGAAGGCGCGCGTGATGCAGTTCGAGAAGTGTTCCAGTCCCGGGATCCGCGCCAGCGGCCCGGCCATCGCGCCGGGTTCCACCTGCAGGATGCGGTAGGCGGCGTCGTTCGAGTTCACCACCAGGCCCTCGGCGTCGAGCACGATCACGCCGGCCGACATATTGGCCAGCACCGATTCGAGGTGGGCCTTGGCGCTTTGCAGCGCGGCGCGGTTGCGCTCGACCGCGCTCCTGGCCTCGAACAACTGGCCGGTCATGGCGTTGAACGATTGCGTCAGCGTGCCCAGTTCGTCCTTCGTCTGGACGATCGGCCTGGGCGACAGGTCGCCCTCGGCCACCGCCTGCGTGCCCTCGGCCAGCACCAGCAGCGGCTGCGCCAGGTTGCCGGCGATGAGGAAGGCGCTGCCGACGGCGCCGAAGATCGCCAGCAGCAGCGTCAGGGTCAGCATCCCGATGTACATCTTGCGCAGGCCGGTGCGCGCTTCCAGGCGCAGGCGGTATTCGCTGTAGGCCGAGCGCAGCACCTCGGCGTTCGAGGCCAGGTTGACCGGCACCGACTGCAGCAGCTGCAGGTAGCGCTGCGGCGCGCCGGGCGGCTCGGGCACGGCCAGCACCACGCGCAGGCGCAGGCCCGTGACGGCGTCGAGCGCGCTCGAGACGCCATCGAGCCCCTCTTCGCTCAGGTCGCGGTCGACGCCGCCTTCGGCCAGCGCATACCCGCCCGGCATGGCGGCGCTCTTCAGCATGCGTTCGTTGGGCGCGTCGGCCGCCAGGTTGGCGCCGCGGTCTTCCAGCGCCGCGGCCAGCACCGCGCCCTTCTCGTCGACCAGCATCGCGCTCTGCAGGCCGCTGGTGTCGGCCAGCAGGCGAGCCAGCACCGGCTGCGCGCTCATGTCGCCCTGGCCCGCCAGGGTCGCGGCGGCGGTCTGCGCGGTCGCGCCCAGTTCGGCCAGCGATTCGTCGAGCGCGGCGCGGCCCAGGTTCAGGCCCGACTCGATCGCCGACTCGATCTTGACGTCGAACCACGAGTCGATCGAATGCGAGACGAAATTCACCGACACCATGAAGATGACGACGCCGGGCAGGATGCCGATGCCGGCGAACAGCAGCACCAGTCTCGCCATCAGGCGCGAGCCGAACTTGCCGGCCTTGTGGCGCGAATACAGGCGGCCGAGGGCGACCGCGACGAAGGCCAGCAGCACGAAGGCCACCGCGCCGATCAGTCCGATCAGCCAGCCGTAGTAGCGGCCAAGGAATTCGGAATTGGCCGAGGCCGACGCGAGCAGGAACAGCAGGATGCACACTACCGCGCAGCCCACGACGAGGGCGTAGCGCAAGACCTGGTTGACCGGTCTACTCTGCACGATAGGTAAAGGTCTTCCGGCTGGACGTCAGGCGCCAGTCGGAATCGTTGAAGGCGTTGACCTGCAGGGGTTTTTGCAGGTATTCGCGGTCCATGTACATGCGCAGCGAGACTTCGTAGACCTCGCCCGGCTTGAGCTTGCCCTTGGGCGCGATCAGCCAGCGGGTCGGGCGGCGCACCATGAACATCGCATCCTCGAAGGTCTGGAAGCGTTCCTGGAAGGAGCCGACCACCGTCACGTAATACTGGCGCGTCAGCACGTCATAGGAAATGCGGATGGTGCGCTTGGCGGACACCGCCCGCTCGTCGCGCCACCACCAGCGCGGCCGCACCAGCTCGATCTCGGTGGTGAAATGCAGCTGCACGCCGTGCTGGAGCGCATCCCGCAGGCCGCTATTGAGCTCGAAGTCGTAGACCGTGTTGAGCCGGTAGCCATCGTCGCTGGCTTCGATCGCGGCGCGGCTGATCTCGATCCCGTCGGCAGCCCACGCCGGTACCCACGCACCAACGCACGCGAACGCCAGCAGCAGCTGGCAGGCGAGGAGGCGTAAAAGTCGTAACGTCACGGGTGAGCCGGGGCCTTAAAAAATGCGCGTAGTGTAAAAGAACTTACGCCGCTTTCTTCTGGAACAGGGCGTAGAACAAACCGTCATGATCCTGTCCGGCGCCGCCGAGCGGCAGGAGTTGGCCCGGCGCATCAAGGCGGACTGCGTCGTGGCGAGCCGCGAAAGCGGCTGCCTGCGCCTCCGATTCCTGGGGCCAGAGCGAACATGTCACGAACAGCAATTTACCATCGGGCAGCAACATCTGCCAAAGATTGTCGAGTATTTTGGAAGAAAGTGTTGCAAGTTGGGATGTATCCGACTTGCGGCGCAGCCAGCGGATATCCGGGTGGCGGCGCACGATGCCCGAGGCGGTGCACGGCACGTCGGCCAGGATACGATCGTATTGACGGCCATCCCACCAATCGCGGCTGCCGGCGTCGGCGGCCAGCAGGGTCGCGTCCAGGCCGAGGCGGCCCAGGTTGTCGCCCACGCGCGCCAGGCGCGCCGGGTCGGCGTCGACCGAGGTCAGCTGCACGTCGGCGGTCTCGAGGATGTGACCGCTCTTGCCGCCGGGAGCGGCGCAGGCGTCCAGCACGCGCATGCCGTCCTTCAGGTCGAGCAGCGGCGCGGCCAGCTGGGCGCCGGCGTCCTGCACCGACACCACGCCGTCGGCGAAGCCCGGGATCTGGGCCACGTTGATGGCCTGGGCCAGGCGCACCGCGGTCAAGCCCACCTGCTCGGCCTGCAGGCCGGCTTCGTTCAGGGCGTGCAGATAGGCAGAGACATCGGTCTTGCGGCGGTTGACGCGCAGGGTCAGCGGCGGATGGACGTTGCCGGCCTCGAGCACGGCTTCCCAGTCGCGCGGATAGGCCGCGCGCATGGTGTCGATCCACCACTGCGGATAATTGAAGCGCGCCAGCGGCTCGCGCAGGGCTTCTGCGACCAGCGCCTCGCGCTCGCGCAGGAAGCGCCGCAACACGGCGTTGACCATGGCCTTGGCATGGGCGAAATCGGGATGGGCCGCGGCCGCGTTGACGGCCTGGTCGACCACGGTGAAGGCCTCATACGGGGCCGCCTGGCCCTCGGGCGGATCGAGCAGGGAGAGCGCCGCGCACAACAGGCCGCCCAGCATCGGCGGCTCGGGCGCCTTGCTGGTCATCAGGCCCAGCAGGGTCTCGCTGCGGCCCAGCTGGCGCATGGTGCGGTAGGCGATGTCCTGGATCGCGCCGCGCGCCTGCGGCGTGGCGTCGTAGGCGCCGAAGACGGCAGCCAGGGCCTGCGGCAGCGCGCTGCCCCCGCGCACGCGCGCCACGGCGCTGGCGGCGCCGAGCAGCGCCAGCGCCAGCGAATCGGACTTGAGGTCGGGGCGGTAGTCGCGCTGCGGCGCGACTTTCACTTCGTGGCTCTGGCGCAGACGCGGCGCTTCTTCACGCTGCGCACGCGGCTGCTGGCCGGGGAAGTCGCCACCCTGCGCCCGAGGCGGCTTGCCGACCGGGCGGCGGTCGGGATCTGCCGGCCGGGGCTGGCCTGATGCGCTCGGACCGGGCTTGCCATGACCGCCCTGCCCCCGCGCAGGACCCTTTGCCGCAGCGCCGGCCGGAACCGGGTTGCGGCCGACCGCGCCTGGCGCGCGCCGGTCGGCGGCGGGCCTGGCCTTGGGTTTCAGGGTGAGCGTTGGACGCTTGTCAGTCATGGCGAATAAAATGTTGCGAAAATGGGCTCCCATTGTAACGGTTATGCCTTTGGCGACGCTTAATATGGTTGTTGAACCGCCAATCGCGAACGCCGTGGCCAGCCAAAGCGTGGCATCAAACTAGTATAATGTTCACTGTTTGCCTGCTCGTCTTCCCGATAATAGGCGCCGTCCATCCGTAGTACCTAATTTTTCGACCATTCCCATGCTCGCCCAACAAAAACAACAAATCGTTGCCCTGTTCCAGGCAGCCCTCGCCCCGATCGTCGCCGGCACCGACCTGGCCCCCAATGTGGTGCTGGAGCGTCCGCGCGATCCTTCGCACGGCGACATCGCCTGCAATATCGCCATGCAGCTGGCCAAGCCGCTCAAGACCAATCCGCGCGAACTGGCCACCCGCCTGGTCGCCGCGCTGCAGGCCGAGCCGGGCGCGCAGGGCCTGATCGAATCGGCGGAGATTGCCGGCCCCGGCTTCATCAACCTGCGCGTGGCCGCCGCCGCCAAGCAGTCGGTGGTGCGCAGCGTGCTCGAGCAGGGTGAAGCCTTCGGCCGCGCCGGCGCCGCCAGCGGCCACCATGCGATCATCGAATTCGTCTCGGCCAACCCGACCGGTCCGCTGCACGTCGGCCACGGCCGCCAGGCCGCGCTGGGCGATGCGCTGTCGTCGCTGTTCGAATCGCAGGGCATCGAAGTGACGCGCGAGTTCTACTACAACGACGCCGGCGTCCAGATCGCCACCCTCGCCACCTCGGTGCAGGCGCGCGCGCGCGGCTTCAAGCCGGGCGACGCCGAATGGCCGGAGTCGGCCTATAACGGCGACTACATCGCCGACATCGCGGCCGACTTCCTGGCCAAGAAGACCGTGTCGGCCAGCGACGGCGCACCCGCCACCGCCAGCGGCGACGTGAATGACATCGAATCGATCCGCCGCTTCGCCGTGACCTACCTGCGCAACGAGCAGGACCAGGACCTGCAGGCATTCGGCGTCAAGTTCGACAACTACTACCTCGAATCGTCGCTGTACGCCGACGGCAAGGTGGAAGCCGCGGTGCAGGCCCTGGTGGATGCCGGCAAGACCTATGAAGACGGCGGCGCCCTGTGGCTCAAGACCACCGACTACGGCGACGACAAGGACCGCGTGATGCGCAAGTCCGACGGCACCTATACCTATTTCGTGCCCGACGTCGCCTACCACATCCAGAAATTCCGCCGCGGCTTCGACCAGGCGATCAACATCCAGGGCAGCGACCACCACGGCACCATCGCGCGCGTGCGCGCCGGCCTGCAGGCGGTGAACATCGGCATCCCGCAGGGCTATCCCGACTACGTGCTGCACAAGATGGTCACCGTGATGAAGAACGGCGAAGAGGTCAAGATCTCCAAGCGCGCCGGCTCCTACGTCACCGTGCGCGACCTGATCGAATGGTCGGGCAATGGCGACGTCACGCGCGGCCGCGACGCGGTGCGTTTCTTCCTGATTTCGCGCAAGGCCGACACCGAGTTCGTGTTCGACGTTGACGTCGCCCTCGCGACCAATGACGAGAATCCGGTCTACTACGTGCAGTACGCCCACGCGCGCATCTGCTCGGCGCTGGCCAACTGGGGCGGCGACGTCGCCAGCCTGGCCAAGGCGGATCTGTCGCCGCTGACCGAACCGCACGAGTCGCAGCTGCTGGCCAAGCTGGCGGCCTATCCCGAGATGCTGCAGCGCGCGCAGGCCGAACTCGGCCCGCACCAGGTCGCGTTCTACCTGCGCGAACTGGCCGGCGAGCTGCACAGCTACTACTTCGCGCACAAGTGGCTGCTCGACGACGACGAGTCGCTCAAGCTGGCCCGCCTGGCGCTGGCCGCCGCCACCCGCCAGGTGCTGCGCAACGGCCTGGCCCTGATCGGCGTCTCGGCGCCGGACAAGATGTGAAGGGCGCCTCGAAAAACCGTCGCGAGCGGCAGCAGTTTCGGTCGAGAAGCGCAACCGTACGGCCGTACGGTGAGCATCGCAGACCTACGCGGCCCGACCGAAACTGCAACGCGCAGCAGGTTTTTCGAAGTGCCCTAAAGTGCAGGCAGCACTGGAACCGAAGCCCAACGTCTCATCACCAGAAAGCGTCATGACCGTCATCCGTACCTTCTCGAAGCGTAGCCAACGCCATCAACGCGGCAGCACCCTGACCGGCATCATCGTCGGCCTGATCATCGGGCTGGGGATCGCGGTGGCGGTCGCGCTCGTGATCACCAAGGGCGCCTCGCCGTTCACCGACCGTTCCAACAAGATGGGCCGCCCGGCCGACCTCGAGCCGAGCCAGGCGTCCGATCCCAACAAGCCGATGTACGGCAACCGGGCGCCGGTGCCGCAAACGCCGGCCCAGCCGAGCGCGCCGGCGAGCGCGCCGGCGCCGTCGCCACAGCAGCAGCCCGACTCCGACCCGCTGGGCGCCGCCATCGCCGGCATGCAGGAGCCGCGCCCGAGCGCGCCGCCACCGCCGCCGGGCCCGGTCAACACCGCCGCCCCCGCCTCCGGCGCGGCGGCCGTGACCGACGGCTACATCTATTACCTGCAGGCCGGCGCCTTCCGCGAGATGTCGGACGCCGAGAACACCCGCGCCAAGCTGGCCCTGCTCGGCTTCGAGGCCGCCATCACCGACCGCAGCACCGACAGCGGCGTGCTGCACCGGGTGCGGGTCGGCCCCTACTCGCAAGTCGAAGCCGTCAACAAGGCGCGCGCCAAGCTGCTCGACAGCGGCATCGACGTCGCCATCGTGCGCAACCAGCGCTAAGCCCATGTCGACGCGGACGGAGCGCGTCTTCATCACCGGCGCCTCGAGCGGCATCGGCGCCGCCCTGGCGCGCGAATACGCCGCGCGCGGCGCCACGCTCGGCCTGCTGGCGCGGCGGCGCGACCACCTGGTTGCGCTGGCCGCTTCGCTGCCCCACCCGGAACGGCATCACATCTACGCGGTCGACGTGCTCGATCGCGACGGCCTGGCCGCGGCCGCGCTTGACTTCATCGCCGCCAACGGCGGCGCCGACGTCGTCATCGCCAGCGCCGGCATTTCGCACGGCACGCTCACCGACCGCGCGGCCGACCTGGCCGTGTTCGACGCGGTGTTCGCCACCAACGTGAACGCCACGGTCGCCACCTTCGCCCCGTTCATTGCCCCCATGCGGCGGCAGGCGACGCCCTGCCGCCTGGTGGGCATCGGCAGCGTGGCGGGCGTGCGCGGCATGCGCGGCGCCGGCGCCTACTGCGCCAGCAAGGCCGCCGTGCACAGCTACTGCGAAGCGCTGCGGGTCGAGCTGCGCGCGACCAACATCCGGGTGGTGACGATCGCCCCCGGTTATATCGACACCCCCATGACCAGCAAGAACCGTTTTCCCATGCCCTTCCTGATGCCCGCCGACCGCTTCGCGGCGCAAGCCGCCGCCGTGATCGCGCGCGGCGACAGCTACCGCGTATTACCCTGGCAGATGGGCGTCGTCGCCAAGCTGCTGCGCCTGCTGCCCAACTTCGTGTTCGACCGCCTGTTCGCGCGCGCGCCGACCAAGCAGCGCCAGGGGGAAGCATGAACGCCGATGCCATCCGCGCACTGTCGAAGGCCGGCGTGGCGGTCGACGTCGTGGCGCAGACCGGCTCCACCAATGCCGACCTGCTGGCGCGCGCCGCGACGCTCGAAGCGCCATTGCTGCTGGTGGCCGAACACCAGACCGCCGGCCGCGGTCGCGCCGGCCGCAGCTGGCTGTCTTCGCCCGAAGGTTCGCTGACCTTTTCGCTGGCGTGGAAGTTCGACGGCGGCCCGCAGGCGCTGGTTGGCCTGCCGCTGGCAATCGGCGTGGCGCTGGCCGAGACGCTCGGCGCGCTGGGCCAGCAAGTCCAGCTGAAATGGCCGAACGACCTGCTCAAGGACGGCGACAAGCTGGCCGGCATCCTGGTCGAGACCCAGTCCGCGCCCGGTGGCGGCACCTGGACCGTGATCGGCATCGGCCTCAATCTCCTGATGCCGGACGAGATGGAAGCGCAGCTGGGACGCAGCGCGGCCGGCGTGCCCTGGCTGGCGCGCATGGAGCGCGACGTCCTGATGGCGGCCCTGCTCGACGGCCTGGCCGCGGCGCTGGCGGAGTTTTCCGCGCGCGGCTTCGCCGCCTTCGCCGCGCGCTGGAACCTGCGCCACGCCTGGCAGGGCGAGACCGTTGTCCTGCTCGACCACGGCGCGGTGCGGCACGAGGGCCGCGCCGCCGGCGTCGACGACAGCGGCCGCCTGCTGCTCGACACGTCGGAGGGCCGCATCACCGTGATGGCCGGCGACGTCTCGCTGCGGGTGAAGACATGATGCTGCTGGTCGACGCGGGCAATACCCGCGTCAAGTGGGCGCTGGCCGACGCCGGCAGCGCCCTCGGCGCGTGGCGCCTGCACGGCGCCGTGCTGCATGCGCAGCTGGACGAAGCAGCTGCCCGATGGGCGAGCGCCGGCGTGACCCGCGCGCTGGTGTCGAACGTCGCCGGCCCACAGCTGGCCGGGCGCATCGCGGCCCTGCTGCCGGCCGGGATCGAGGTCGAATGGTTCGCCTCCAGCGTGGAGCGCGCCGGCCTGCGCAACGGCTACCGCGACCCCGGCCGCCTGGGCTGCGACCGCTTCGCCGCCGCCATCGGCGCGCGCGCCCTGGCGCCCAGGCAGAACCTGATCGTCGCCACCTGCGGCACCGCGACCACGGTCGACGCGGTGAGCGCCGACGGCCTGTTCGTGGGCGGCATGATCCTGCCCGGCCTGGCGCTGATGGCGTCCAGCCTGGCCAGCAACACGGCGCAGCTGCCGCAGGTAGTCCCTGGCGCCGTGCCGGCGCTGTTTGGCGACAATACCAACGACGCGATTCTCTCCGGCGTGCTGTCGGCCCAGGCCGGCGCCATCGAGCGCGCCGTGGCCGGACATGGCGCCTCTTCCTGCATCGTCTCGGGCGGCGCGGCGCCGACCATCGCGCCCGCGCTCAAGGTCGCGCACAGGGTGGTCGATAATATCGTGCTGGTCGGCCTGCAGGCGGCGACCGCCTGGAGAGAGGGGGAAGCACGGTGTTGAAATTCGTATTCTGGGCGCTGCTGGCCGCGAACGCGGCCTTGCTGGCGTATGGCCAGGGCATGCTGGGCCAGCCCGGCGCCGGTGAGCGCGAGCCAGGCCGGCTGAACAACCAGCTGGCGCCCGAACGCATCACGCAACTGACGGCGGTCGAGGCCAAGCGCGCGCTGGACGAGGCCGAGGCCATGGAAGCCGGCGACGCCGAAGCCCGCGCCGAGCCATCCGCCGCCGCGCCCTCGCCGGAGCCGGCGCCGCCGGCCGCCGTGGCGCCGGACCTGATCGCCTGCGTCCAGGCCGGTCCCTTCAGCGCCGCCGACGCCCGCCGTTTCGAAACCCGGGTGGCCAGCCTGGACCTCGCTGCGCGCCAGTCGCGGGTCGACGTCCCCTTCCAGGAAGTGACCAGCCGCCTGGTCTACCTGCCTCCCAACGGCGGCCGCGAAGGCGCCCAGCGCCGCGCCGCCGAGCTCAAGGAACGCGGTGTCGAGAATTTTTACATCATGCAGGGCGACTCGCCGCTGCGCTGGGCGATCTCGCTGGGCGTGTTCAAGACCGACAGCGCGGCCCAGAAGCTGGTGGCGCAACTGCAGCGCCAGGGTGTGCGCGGTGTGCGGGTGCTGCCGCGTGGCCCGCAAGTCATGCGCCCCGCCTACCAGTACCAGGCGATCGATGCCGGTGCGCGCAACCGGCTTTCCACGCTCATCGGCAACTTCTCCGGCGCCGACTTGCGCAACTGCGAATAACGTCGCGGTCGTGTATCGCATCCATCCAGCGCGCCACATGGCGCGCTTTTTTATGCGGTGTGCAGTTGACCACCCGCAAGCTGTCGAATATCTTTACACTTAATTTTCCTCAAGAAATTTTAATTAACCAAAACAAACACTTATATCCTTGGCACACTATTTGCTCTATATCAAATTAAGTTGTTCCAATATAATTTGACGTTCCGAGGGGAAGCCATGAAACAGATCATCACCGCCTTGCTGCTCGCCGCTGCCACGCTGTCGACCACCGCTGCCGCTGCACCCATTTCGCTGAACGGCTCGCTGGCCAACGGGATGCTGGATCAGGGCAGCTACAAAGTCGCTTTCATCAACGATACGCCGCTGCCAGAAAAATATACCTTCAATAGCCTGTCGTATTCGTTCTCCTTCAAGGACGATGGCGAACTGATGAAACTGACCTCGACCAGCGACCGCGACGAAGGCGAATACGGCAAGGTCAAGAATGGCAAGAGCACCCGTGATGTGACGGTCACCAATACCCATACCTATACCGGTGAACAAGAGAGCGCCGCCCTGTGGTTCGGCGACTTCCTGCTCGGAAGCGGAAGCACCCAGCTCTTCGAGTCGAGCTATACCTCCCCGTCGAGCTTCCAGGAAATTTACGACGGCCAAAAATGCACGAAATGGTTCTTCTTCATCTGCAAACAATCGCACTCGCAATATTCGGATACCACGACCACGACGACGACCGTGAAGAAGGCGTACACCGGTGAGTTCACCATCAGCGGCACCGTGACGAACCAGTCCATCATCGACGCGCTGCTGAACGATGGCCAACTGACGTTCAAGCTGAAAGTGCTCGGCGACCTGATGCTCACCAACTCCGAGCTCCTGCTCGACTACACCAAGGTGGAAGAGCCGACTGAAGAGCCGGGCGAAGTGCCTGAGCCGTCGAGCGTCCTGCTGGCCGGCGCCGGCCTGGCCGCCATCGGCTTCCTGCGCCGCCGCCGCACCGCCGCACAGGCATAAGCGCTTCTTTTCCGCTCGAAGAAATGGCCGGTTCGCCGGCCATTTTTCATGGCGCGGAGGTTCAGCGCGCCGCGTTCGACGAGGGGGCGATCAGCGCTGGACCACGATCGGCTTGAAGCCGAGGCTGGACGGCAGCGCACGCATGGCTTCCATCGCTTCGGCGCGGCTGGCGTAGGGGCCGCCGTACAGGCGATTCAGGGAACCCACCTTCACCACTTCGAGCTTGCCCAGCTCGACGCCGGCATCGGCGATCTTTTCTCCCATCGCCTCGGCGGTGCCGGCGCGGCCATAGGCGCCGAGCTGGATGAAGAAGCGACCGGCCGGCGCGGGCGCGGACACCGGCTCTGCCTGGCTCACCAGCGCCGCGCTGTCGGAATGAATCCGGTCTTCCAGCATCAGCGCCTCGATCTCGGGCGGCGCCGATTGCGCGATCGACGCGACTTCGCGGCGCGCGGCCGCGATCTGCGCCGGCGGGACGATCGGATCGCCCGGGAACAGGCGCTCGATCTCGACTTCATGGCTGCCCTTGCCCAGCAGCCCGAGCTTGAGCGCCGCCGTGTACGAGACGTCGATGATGCGGCTGGAATGGAAGGGGCCGCGGTCGTTGATGCGCACCACCACCGAATTGCCGGTGTCGAGGCTGGTCACGCGCACATAGGACGGGATCGGCAGCGTCGGATGCGCGGCCGTCATCTTGTACATATCGTACAGTTCTCCGGACGCCGTGCGCTGGCCGTGGAACTTGACGCCATACCAGGTGCTGACGCCGCGCGCGCTGTACCGCTCGTCATTTCCCAGCGGCGTATAGGTCTTGCCCAGCACCGTGTAGGGACGGCTGGTCCACTTGTTGAAGGGCTCGGCCTTGACCACGGCGTCCGGCACGTCGAGCAGGCCGTCGGGGATGTCGTCGCCCGGGCCGTCGTCCTTGTAGTAGCCGCCGCGGCCCGACTTGGCGGCCGGCAGCTGGGGCGCCTTGCCATGCTTGGCGGTCGGCTTGTGCGGCCAGGGGAAAGGATTGAGCTTTTTATGCTCTCCCGTGCTGCTGCAGGCCGATACTAGAATGGCAACCGGTATGACCGCCAGGAAGCTTGTACGAACGCCCATTGGCCGTCCTCCATCGTGTTAGGTCGACCCCCAGTTTACGTTGTCTTGCCAGACTCATCAATATGCAGGCATCAAGCCGGAATGCGATAATGGCCGTTTTGGCAAGACGTCCGCGTGCCCTGATCGTTCCGAAAGTGTGGTTCCGGCGCAAAAAAACAGGGCATACTGCGGCATCGCCGGTCTGTCCACTTTCAACCATGCCGCACGCTTCGCATATTTTCGATCACCTGCCGGGTAACGGCGACACCGTGACCCTGCTGCGGCAGACCGACTGGTCGCGCACCGGCCTGGGCGACCCATCCACCTGGCCCGACGCCTTGCGGCTGCAGGTGAACGTCTGTTTCGAATCGCAGTTCCCGATCGCGATATGGTGGGGCCCGGACCTGATCCAGCTGTACAACGATTTCTACCGGCCGATCCTCGGTTCGAGCAAGCACCCGGCGTCGTTCGGCGGCCCGGCCCGGGAAACCTGGCCCGAAATCTGGCCGACGATCGGCGCCATGGTCGACCAGGTGATGAACGACGGCATCGCGGTCAGGGGCGAGGACATGCCGCTCGAACTGCTGCGCAACGGCTACCCCGAACTGTGCCACTTCACGTTTTCGTACAGCCCGATCCGCGATATTTCGGGCGCCGTCGTCGGCATGTTCACCGCGGCGGTCGAGACGAGCGCGCGCGTCATGGCGGAACGCCGGCGCGCTTTCCAGCTCAACCTGGCCGACGAATTGAGGGGGCTGGCGACGACCGACGACATCATCGGCACGGCGACCCGGCTGATCCGCCAGCACCTGGGCGTCACGCGCGCCTATTACGCCGAAATCGACGACCAGGCCGGCTGCTTCCACATTCCCGCGCAATGGACGCACGGCGGCGAGCTGCCCGCCCTGCCCGGCCTGCCGATGCACGGATCGGTGGCCTCGTTCAGTCCCTACCTGCTGCAAAGCCTGCGCGCCGCGCGGGCGGTGGTGGCCGAGGACATCGCGGCCGACCCGCACCTGGCCGGGCATGCGCAGGCCTACCAGGATGTCGGGATGCAGTCGGTCGTCGTCATGCCGCTGAACCGGGGTGGCCAGCTGCGCGCCAACTTCAATGTCGGCCATTCGGTGCCGCGCCGCTGGACGCCGGGTGAACTCGAGATCATCGCCGACGTGGCCGAGCGTACCTGGGACGCGATCGAGCGGGCCCGGGCCGAAGAAGCGCTGCGCCTGTCAAGCCGCCTGAAGGACGAATTCCTCGCGATGCTGGCGCATGAACTGCGCAACCCGCTGGCGCCGATCAGCGCCGCGGCCGACCTGCTCGCCGCCGCCCGCCTCGACGAGGACAAGATACACCGGACCAGCGCCGTCATCCAGCGCCAGGTCGCGCACATGACCGCGCTGGTCGACGACCTGCTCGACATCTCGCGCGTGACCCGCGGCCTGATCACGCTGGAACAGAGAGAGATCGACGTGCACGACGTCATCGCCGACGCCGAGGAACAGGCGCGCCCGCTGATGGAAAAGCGCCAGCATGCGCTGCGCTGCATCTGCCGCGCGGGGAAGGCCTACGTTCGCGGCGACCGCAAGCGGCTGGTGCAGGTGCTCGCCAATCTCCTCAACAATGCGGCCAAGTACACGCCGCCGGGCGGCGCGATCGACATGCGGGTCGAGGTGCGGGAGCGCGACGTCGCCATCTCGGTGAGCGACAACGGCATCGGCATGGCCCACGAGCTGGTCGGCCGCGTGTTCGATCTGTTCGCCCAGGGCGAGCGCGATGCCGACCGGACCCAGGGCGGGCTGGGCATCGGCCTGGCCCTGGTGCGCAACCTGGTCGAGCTGCACGGAGGCAGCGTCGGCGCGCATAGCGCGGGCGCCGGACAGGGCAGCCGGTTCACCGTGACCCTGCCGCGGATCGAACCCGATGCCGCGCCGGCCGGCAGCGCCGGTTCCGCCACGGGGCTCGCGCCGGCGGCGGGCGGGCTGAAAGTGCTGGTGGTGGACGACAATGCCGACGCCGCCGCCATGCTGTCGATGCTGGTCGAATCGGCCGGCCATGACGTCGTGGTCGAACTGAGCTCGGTGAGGGCGCTCGACAACGTCGAGACGATCAGGCCGGATATCTGCCTGCTCGACATCGGCCTTCCCGAGCTCGATGGGAACGCGCTGGCGCGCCGGCTGCGCGCGATGCCGCGGCTGCCGCCTCCGGTGCTGGTTGCCGTCACCGGATATGGCCAGCAGTCCGACCGCGACAAGGCCTTCGCGGCAGGCTTCGACCATTTCTTCACCAAGCCGGTCGATATTTCCCGCTTGATGGCCTTGCTGACCGAGGTGCACACGGCAGGCCCCGCGGCGCGCGGCGGCCCGGTGCGCTAGACGCGTGGACGGCTTGGCCGTCCTAGGGAAGCGCTGTTTTATTCTGACGGATGGAATTGGCGACGGAAAAAGGCGCCCGGCAAGGCGTAAACCGCAGCCATACCGCGTGGTATGGCGAGGATTTACAACGCAGCAGGGCGTCTTTTTTCCGTGCCAAGGCCGCCGCCATGAATAAATCAGCGCTTCCCTAGGTCTGCACCAGCTTGCGATGCCGCTGGATGCTCATCAGGATGCCGGCGCCGAGGCCCAGCGTGATGAAGGCCGTGCCGCCATAGCTCATGAACGGTAGTGGCACCCCAACTACAGGCAATATCCCTGAAACCATGCCCATATTGACGAAGGCATAGGTGAAGAAAATCATCGCGATCGAACCGGCCAGCAAGCGGCCGAAGGCGTTTGGCGCATTGGCTGCGATCATCAGGCCGCGTCCGATCAAGAGCAGGTAGACCAACAGCAGGAACAGGTTGCCGATCAGGCCGAACTCCTCGGAATACACCGAGAACACGAAGTCGGTGGTGCGTTCCGGCACGAATTCCAGGTAGCCCTGGGTGCCCTGCATATAGCCCTTGCCGGTCACGCCGCCCGAACCGATCGCGATGATCGACTGGATGATGTGGAAGCCCTTGCCCAGCGGGTCGGAAGTCGGATCGATCAGGGTCATCACCCGCTGGCGCTGGTAGTCGTGCATCATCGACCAGCCGATCGGCAGGAAGGCCAGCACGCTCACCGTCACCGCCGCGATCGCCTTCCACGACAGGCCGGCCAGGAAGATCACGTACAGTCCCGACGACGCGACCAGCAGCGAGGTGCCGAGGTCGGGCTGCTCCATGATGAGGGCGACCGGGATCATCAGGATCACGGCGGCCACGATGTAATGCTTCCAGCCGGCGACCTGGGCCCGGGTCTGGAAGTACCAGGCCAGCATCAGCGGCAGGCCGATCTTCATGATCTCGGACGGCTGGATGTCGATGACGCCGATGTGCAGCCAGCGCTGCGCGCCCTTCTTGATCAGGCCGAACAGCGCGACCGCGACCAGCAAGGCCACGCCGACCGCATAGACCGGCACCGCGAGCCGCATCAGGGTTTGCGGCGCGATGTTCGCGGCCACCCACATCACGGCGAAGGACAGCAGGAAGTTGCGGATCTGGTGCTCGACCCGGTCCGGGAAATCGGCGCCGGCCGACATCATGGTGACCATGCTGATCGTCACCAGCATGGCCAGGATCAGGGTCAGCGGCAGGTCGAACACCGTGAAGTACGGGCGCAGGCGGCGGCGCAGCGAGCGCCGTTCTGGAATATGGGCCATGGCTTATTCGGTTCGGGTGGCGGTGGCGGGGGCCGAAGGTTGGGGCGCAGCGGCTGCAGCGGCCGGCGCGGCCGCCTTGACGGTGGCGGGACGGGCGCTATCCTTCGGCTCCGGCGGCGGCGCAGGACGCTTGCCGAGGATCGCATAGTCGAGCACCTTGCGCGCGATCGGCGCCGCCACCACGCCGCCGAAACCGGCGTTCTCGACGATCATCGCCAGCGCGATGCGCGGCTGCTCGACCGGCGCGAAGGCGGTGAACAGCGCATTGTCGCGATGGCGTTCGTCGATCGCATTGGCGTCGTACTTCTTGCCGCGCAGGCCGATCACCTGCGCGGTGCCGGTCTTGCCGGCCGACGTGTACGTGGCGCTGGAGAAGGCGCGTTGCCCGGTGCCTTCGCGCATCACGCCGGCCATCGCATCCTTGATGAAATCGAGGTGCTCCTGCTTCATCGACAGGCGCCGGGTCTCCTTGGGCACGGTCAGGGTGCGCTCGCGGGTCACGCCATCCTCGACCATCTTGACCAGGTGCGGCTTCATCACCACGCCGTCATTGGCCAGGATCGCGGTCGCATGCGCCAGTTGCAGCATGGTGTAGTTGTTGAAGCCCTGGCCGATCGAGATCGAGATGGTGTCGCCGCCCACCCATTTCTGGGCCGCGCGGCTGCGCTTGAAGCGCTCGGCCTTCCATTCCTTCGACGGCAGCACGCCGGTCTTTTCGTGATCGAGGTCGATCCCGGTCGGATGGCCGAAGCCGAATTCGCTCATGAATTTCGAGATGTTGTCGATCCCCATCTCGTTGCCCAGCTGGTAGTAATAGGTGTCGCACGAATGGGCGATCGAGTGGTACATGTTGACGATGCCGTGGCCGCCCGGCTTGTCGTCGTTGAAGCGGTGTCCGCCCAGGATGAAGAAGCCGGGATCGCGGATCGCGTCCTGCGGACGGCGGTAACCCAGCTCGAGCGCCGCCAGCGACATGAAGGGCTTGAAGGTCGAACCCGGCGGATAGGTGCCCGACAGCGGACGGTTCATCAGCGGCCGGTCGAGCGAGGTGTTCAGCTCGTTCCAGCTCTGGTAGTCGATGCCGTCGACGAACAGGTTCGGATCGAAGCCGGGCCGCGAAACGTAGGCCAGCACGTCGCCGGTCGCGGGCTCGATCGCCACCAGCGCGCCGCGGTGGTCGCCGAAGGCCTCCTCGGCGATCTTCTGCAGCTCGATGTCGATCGACAGGATCAGGTTGCTGCCCGGCACTGGCGGCGTGCGCTTGAGCGTGCGGATCGCGCGGCCGCCGGCCGAGCGCTCGACCTGCTCGTAGCCCGTGATGCCGTGCAGCTGGCGCTCGTAGCGCTTCTCGACGCCTTCCTTGCCGATATGGTCGGTGCCGTTGTAGTTGGCGGCGTCGTCGCCCTCCTCGATCGCGGCGGCTTCCTTGGCGTTGATGCGGCCGATGTAGCCGATCACGTGCGAGGCCACCTCGCCCATCGGGTACTGGCGGAACAGGCGCGCCTGGACTTCGACGCCGGGAAAGCGGAAGCGCTGGGCGGTGAAGCGCGCCACCTCGTCGTCGGTCAGGCGGGTGCGCAGCGGGATGCTGGCGAAGCTGCGCGACTCTTCACGCAGGCGCTTGAAGCGGCGCCGGTCGCGCGCGTCGATCTCGACCAGCTTGGCCAGCTCGTCGATCACCGACTCCATGTCGGCCTGCAGCTTGGACGGCGTGATCTCGAGCGTGTAGGCGGAATAGTTGCGCGCCAGGACCACGCCGTTGCGGTCCACGATCAGGCCGCGGTTGGGCACGATCGGCACCAGCGCGATGCGGTTGTCCTCGGCCTGCGCCGCGTACTGGTCGTGGTGCAGCACCTGCAGCCAGACCACGCGCGCGACCAGCAGGCCGAAGCAGATGAAGACGAGCGCCACCAGCGCCGTGAGGCGCATCCGGAACTGGTGGATCTCGCGGTCGCTATCCTTGAACTCGGTCATTCCTGGGCAAACCTGGTCAGATGGGGCGGGTATGGTCGCGGTCGACGGCGCGCCGCTGGGGCGCCAGCAGCAGCCAGGTGATCAGCGGCCACAGCGCCACCGCCACCACGCTCTCGACGAACGGCAGCAGGCCGGGGAAGCGGCCGGAGACCACCAGGTGCACGACCAGCTGGATGGCCTGCGCCAGCAGCAGCAGCGGGAACACGTGCATGGCCTGGGTCAGCAGCGGGAACCACAGCACGCGGCGGTGGATCATGATGGCCAGGTAGGACAGCACGGTGTAGGCGAGCGCGTTCTCGCCCAGCAGGCTGGCGTCGTGCACGTCCATCAACAGGCCCATGCAGAAGGCGACGCCGATGCCGACCTTGCGCGGCTGGTGGATGCCCCAGAACACCAGCACCAGCGCGACGAAGTCGGGCGCCCCGACCCAGCGCCCCCAGGGCATCAGGTTGAGCATGAAGGCGCACACCAGGCTGAAGGCGATGAACAGCGGGCTGACGGGCAGCAGGATGTAATGCGGACGGCGACCGGGCATGGCGGCTTACTCCGTTCGGGCGGCCGGCGCGGGCGCGGTCGCGGTCGTTGCAGGTGGCGTGGCGGCGGGCGCCGCCGGACGTGGCGTGGGCTGGGCCGCGGGCGGCGTCGCCGCAGGCTGGTTGGCCGGCGTCGGCGCTGGCGCGCCGTTGGTGGCGGCGGCGGCGGGCGCGCCGGCCGCCGGCAGCGGCGCGGCCGGCAGCGGCGGCGTCGGCACCGCCGGCATCTTCGGCATATTGCGCCGGCTGCCGCTGTACGGCGCTTCCGGCGCCGGGCGCGGCGGCAAGGGATTGTGCGACATGATCACCAGCACCTGGCGATTGCGGTCGATGCCGGCCAGCGGCTGGCCGACCACGCGGCCGAACGAGCCGGCCGCCTTCTCGACCTGGGTCACGCGCGCCACCGCCAGGCCGGCCGGGTACATCCCGTCCAGGCCCGAGGTCACCAGCACGTCGCCGACCTGGATGTCGGCGTCCTGGGCCACGAAGCGCAGGTCGAGCAGGCCCGTATTGCCGCGGCCATAGACGATGCTGCGCAAGCCGCTGCGCAGCACCTGCACCGGAATGGCCTGGTCCTTGTCGGTCAGCAGCGTGACTTCGGAGGTGAACGGGAACACGCGGGTGACCTGGCCGACCACGCCAGCGTGGTCGATCACCGGCAGGCCGAGCGACACGGCGTCACGCGAACCGCGGTTGATCACGATGCGGCGGGTGGACGGGTCGCGCGCGTCGTACAGGATCTCGGCCATCTGCGACTGCACCGGCAACTGCTGCTTGCCTTCCATCAGGCGCCGCAGGTGCGCGTTCTCGGCCATCTGGAACTGGGCCTGCTGCAGCAACTGGGCGCGCGCCAGCTCCTGGTGCTTGAGGGCCTGCACTTCCTTCTGCAAGGTCGACAGCGACGAGAAATAATCGCCCATATTGGCCAGCGCCTCGCGCGGCATCAGGGCCGCCATCTGCATCGGATAGAGCACGGTGGCGGCCACCTGGCGCACGCCGGACAGCAATCCCATGCGGGCGTCGACGAACAGCAATACGATGGCGATCAAGGCGCACACCATGGCCTTGACTCGTGCCGGGGCGCCTTGCTTGAACAGCGGCGGAGGACTGTATTCCATGACGTCCGTTGGTGATAACGCGGGCGGTCAATACCAAGGCGGGCAGATGCGCGCAGCTTGTGACCGCACGCCCTGCCCGCCCCGGTTGATCACGCGCGTCTTATTCGTACGAGAAGATCGAACCAAGCTTGTCCATGCGCTCGAGGGCCATGCCCGAGCCGCGCACCACGCAGGTCAGCGGATCTTCGGCGGCCAGCACCGGCAGGCCGGTTTCTTCCATCAGGAGACGGTCGAGGTCGCGCAGCAGCGCGCCGCCGCCGGTCAGCATCATGCCTTTTTCGGCGATGTCGGCGCCCAGTTCCGGCGGCGCCTGTTCCAGCGCGTTCTTCACGGCCGACACGATCTGGTTCAGCGGATCGGTGAGGGCTTCCAGGATCTCGTTGCTCGAGATGGTGAACGAGCGCGGTATGCCTTCCGACAGGTTGCGGCCCTTGACTTCCATTTCCTTGACTTCCGAGCCAGGGAACGCCGAGCCGATCGCCTTCTTGATCGCTTCGGCGGTCTGTTCGCCGATCAGCATGCCGTAGTTGCGGCGGATGTAGTTGACGATGGCTTCGTCGAACTTGTCGCCGCCGACGCGCACCGAGCCCTTGTAGACCATGCCGCCCAGCGAGATGATGCCCACTTCGGTGGTGCCGCCGCCGATGTCGACCACCATCGAGCCGGTCGCTTCCGAGACCGGCAGGCCGGCGCCGATCGCGGCCGCCATCGGCTCTTCGATCAGGTACACCTGCGAGGCGCCCGCTCCAAGAGCCGATTCGCGGATCGCGCGGCGCTCGACCTGGGTCGAGCCGCAAGGCACGCAGATGATGATGCGCGGCGACGGACGGAAGAATTTCGAGTCGTGCACCATGCGGATGAACTGCTTGAGCATCTGCTCGGTGACGGTGAAGTCGGCGATCACGCCATCCTTCATGGGGCGGATCGCTTCGATATTGCCGGGCACCTTGCCCAGCATCTGCTTGGCTTCCTTGCCGACTGCCTGGATGGTCTTCTTGCCGTTCGGGCCACCTTCCTGGCGGATCGCGACCACCGACGGCTCGTCCAGGACGATGCCCAGGCCGCGGACGTAGATCAGCGTGTTGGCGGTGCCGAGGTCGATCGCCAGGTCATTCGAGAAGTAGCTGCGTAAAAAACCAAACATGGGTGTCCTGATGCGCATCAATGTGCGCCTAAACATTGATCGGGGATTCTGTGCCGCACCTGCCTCGCATGGGCACCGCGGACTTCGCATGCGCGGGCGCCGGGCTTTCGGCACGACAACGCATTAGCCCGCCATTCTACCTTATAATTTGTCGTTTACATGCTGAATACGGGTGGTTTTCCCCACCGAATTGCAAGCGATTTGAGCGGTGTTTGCAGGGTTTTATCGCCTTTAAGAAGCCGTTCGCTGACAACTTGCTAACATTCATTATTCGCCGAATCACTTTTTGCGCGCTGATGGCGTGCCATATAGCCATGTCCCTGACCCTTTCCGACGTAAAACGCATCGCCAACCTGGCCCAGCTCGACATGGATGACGCCCATGCCGAGACCGCGCTGGCCGAGCTGAACGGCATCTTCGCGCTGGCCGAGCAGATGCAGGCGGTCGACACCACCGGCGTGGCGCCGCTGGCCCAGCCGCTGTCGGCCATCCTGGCCCTGCCGCTGCGCCTGCGCGACGACGCGGTCACCGAAGAGAACCGCCGCGAAGACTACCAGGCGCCGGCGCCGAAGGCGCAGGATGGCCTGTACCTGGTGCCGAAGGTCATCGAGTAAACCGCCCAGAAAATCGCTAGAGAATCGACACGCACATGCATAACAAGACCATCAAGGAGCTGTCCGCGCTCCTGCACTCGAAACAGGTGTCCGCGACCGAGCTGGCGCGCCACTACCTCGGCCGCATCGACGCGAGCGGGCACAATGCCTTCCTGCACGTGGACCACGAACTGACGCTGGCCCAGGCCGCGGCCGCCGACGCCCGCTTCGCGCAAGGCACGGCCGGCCCGCTGACCGGCGTGCCGATCGCGCACAAGGACATCTTCGTCACCCGCGGCTGGCGCACCACGGCCGGCTCGAAGATGCTGGACGGTTACGTCAGCCCGTTCGACGCGACCGTCGTCGACCGCTTCAACGCGGCCGGCATGGTCACCCTGGGCAAGGTCAACCTGGACGAATTCGCGATGGGCTCGGCCAACGAGAACTCGGCCTATGGCGCGGTGAAGAACCCATGGGACGCAGCAGCCGTGCCGGGCGGTTCGTCGGGCGGCTCGGCCGCGGCGATCGCCGCGCGCCTGGCGCCGGCCGCCACCGCGACCGACACCGGCGGCTCGATCCGCCAGCCGGCCGCCTTCTGCGGCGTCACCGGCATCAAGCCGACCTATGGCCGCGTGTCGCGCTTCGGCATGATCGCCTTCGCCTCGTCGCTGGACCAGGGCGGCCCGATCGCCCAGACCGCCGAGGACTGCGCTCTGCTGCTCAACGAAATGATCGGCTTCGACGAACGCGATTCGACCAGCCTCACGGTCGAACAGGGCAACGTCCGCGAAGACTATACGCGCGACCTGAACAAGCCGCTGGCCGGCCTGCGCATCGGCGTGCCTTCGGAATACTTCGGCGAAGGCCTGGCCAGCGACGTCGAAGGCGCGGTGCGCGCGGCGCTCGAGCAGTTCGTGAAACTGGGCGCGGTACTGGTCGACATCTCGCTGCCGAAAACGGCGCTGTCGATTCCGACCTACTACATCATCGCGCCGGCGGAAGCCTCGTCGAACCTGTCGCGCTTCGACGGCGTGCGCTACGGCCACCGCGCAGCGGAGTACAAGGATTTGCAGGACATGTACCGCAAAACCCGCGCCGAAGGCTTCGGCAGCGAGGTGAAACGCCGCATCATGGTCGGCACCTACGTGCTGTGCCACGGCTACTACGACGCCTATTACGTGCAGGCGCAAAAGATCCGGCGCCTGATCGCGGACGACTTCCAGGCTGCGTTCGCGGACAAATGCGACGTGATCATGGGGCCGGTGGCGCCGACGGTGGCCTGGGACCTGGGCTCCAAGACCAATGACCCGGTGGCGAACTACCTGGCCGACATCTTCACGCTGTCGACCAGCCTGGCCGGCCTGCCCGGCATGTCGATCCCCTGCGGTTTCGGAGCAGGCAAGGAAGGCAGTGAAGCGAACGGCAAGCGCCCGGTGGGCCTGCAAATCATCGGCAACTACTTCGCCGAGGCGAAGCTGCTGAACATCGCGCACCAGTACCAGCAGGCGACCGACTGGCACAAGCGCACGCCCGAAGGCGTGTGATCCGCGACGCTACTGAACAAAGAGAGAACACTATGCAATGGGAAGTCGTCATCGGTCTTGAGAACCACGTCCAGCTCACGACCCAATCGAAAATCTTCAGCGGCAGCTCGATCCGCTTCGGCGCCGAGCCGAACACGCAGGCCAGCCCGGTCGACCTGGCGCTGCCGGGCGTGCTGCCGGTGCTGAACCGCGGCGCGGTCGAGCGCGCGATCCGCTTCGGCCTGGCGGTCGGCGCGAAGATCGCGCCGCAATCGGTCTTCGCGCGCAAGAACTACTTTTATCCCGACCTGCCGAAGGGTTACCAGATCAGCCAGTTCGAGGATCCGGTGGTCCAGGGCGGCACCATCAGCTTCGCCTATGAAAAAGACGGCAAGCTGGAGACCAAGACCGTCAATCTGACCCGCGCCCACCTCGAGGAAGACGCCGGCAAGTCGCTGCACGAAGACTATGCCGGCATGAGCGGCATCGACCTGAATCGCGCCGGCACGCCGCTGCTCGAGATCGTGTCCGAGCCCGAGATGCGCAGCGCCGCCGAGGCGGTGGCGTATGCCAAGGCCCTGCACTCGCTGGTGATGTGGCTGGGCGTCTGCGACGGCAATATGCAGGAGGGTTCGTTCCGCTGCGACGTCAACGTCTCTGTGCGCCCCGTCGGCCAGAAGGAATTCGGCACCCGCTGCGAGATCAAGAACCTGAACTCGTTCCGCTTCATGGAAGAGGCGATCCACTACGAGGTGCGGCGCCAGATCGAGCTGATCGAGGACGGCGGCAAGGTGATCCAGGCGACGCGCCTGTGGGACCCGGACCGCAAGGAGACGCGCTCGATGCGCACCAAGGAAGACGCCCAGGATTACCGCTACTTCCCCGACCCCGACCTGCCTCCCCTGGTGATCGGCCAGGACTGGATCGACCGCGTGAAGGCCGGGATGCCGGAGCTGCCGGGCGCCCTGCGCGCGCGCTTCACGGGCGAGTATGGCCTGCCGGAGTACGACAGCCTGGTCCTGACCTCGTCGAAGGCGATGGCGGGCTACTACGAAGCCGTGGTGGCCAAGGCCGGCAAGGAAAACGCCAAGGCGGCCGCCAACTGGATGATGGGCGACGTCTCGTCGACCCTGAACCGCGAAGGCGTGGACATCGGCGACGCGCCGGTGAGCGCGGCGCAACTGGCGCTGCTGCTCAAGCGCATCGCCGACGGCACGATCTCGAACAAGGCGGGCAAGGAAGTCTTCGCCGCGATGTGGGAAGCCAAATCGGACGACGAAAACCTGGCCGACACCGTGATCGACCAGAAGGGCCTGAAGCAGATCTCGGACACGGGCGCGCTGGAAGCGATCGTCGACGAAGTCCTGGCCGCCAACGCCAAGTCGGTCGAGCAATACCGCGCCGGCAAGGAAGCCGCCATCAACGCCCTGATCGGCCAGACGATGAAGGCGTCGAAGGGCAAGGCGAACCCGGCCCAGGTGACCGAACTGCTGAAACAAAAACTCGCCGGCTAACCCTCAGCCATCGACAATGAGGGTCAGCGTCGCATTATTGAGCAGTTTCCCGGAACTGCCAGTAATGCGACGCTGACCCTCATTGTTTTCACATGTTAGATACCGTAGCGGGTGCGGTATGCGGCGACGGCGTCCTTGTGCTGGGACAGGCGCGCGTCCTGGGTGTGGGTGTCGAGGTAGGTGAACAGGTCTTCGAGGTTGGCGATCGAGATCACGGGGATGTTGAACTCGCGCGCGACTTCCTGCACTGCCGACAGTTCGGACAGCGCGTCGTCCTTCCCCGAACGCTCCATGCGGTCCAGCGCGATCAGTACGGCGGCCGGTTCGGCGCCGGCGGCGCGGATCATCGTCACCGATTCGCGCACCGAGGTGCCGGCCGAGATCACGTCGTCGATGATCACCACTTTACCCTGCAGCTTGGCGCCGACGATGGTGCCGCCCTCGCCGTGATCCTTCGCTTCCTTGCGGTTGTAGGCGAACGAGGTGTCGCGGCCCTTCGCGGCCAGGGCCACGGCGGTGGCGCTGGCCAGGGTGATGCCCTTGTAGGCAGGGCCGAACAGCATGTCGAATTCGACGCCCGAATCGAGCAGGGTCTGGGCGTAGAACTGGGCGAGCTTGCCCAGCGTGGCGCCGTCGTGGAACAGGCCGGCGTTGAAGAAGTACGGCGACAGGCGGCCGGCCTTGGTCGTGAATTGGCCGAACTTCAATACCTCGGCCTCGACCGAAAACCCGATGAATTGCTGGCGCAGATCGCTCATGTACTCTCTCCCTGAATGTCGAAAGCGGCTATTTTAATCCGTCGCGGCGTCGGCCGCGACCACCCGCGCCACCTCGTCCGGATTGACCGGCTTGACCAGGTGGCGCTCGAAGCCGGCCGCCTCGCTCCTCGCATGGTCGGCCGCCAGCCCGTAGCCGCTCAGCGCCACCAGGCGGCAGCCCGCCCCGCCGGGCAGCGCGCGGATGCGCGCGGCGAGCTGGTAGCCGTCCAGCACCGGCAGGCCGATGTCGAGCAAGGCGACCGTGGGCCTGAAGCGCTCCAGCGCCGCCAGCGCGCCGACCGGATCGTGGTACACCTCGACCGCGTGGCCGTGCGCACGCAGCAGGCGGCCCAGGGTATCGGCGCCGTCGGCATTGTCGTCCACCAGCAGCACGCGCTGCGAGGCGACGCCCGCCATCGGAGCCGGCGCCGGCTCCGATGGCGCCGGCGCCTGGGCTACGCTGCTTAGCGGCAGGCGCACCACGAATTCGCTGCCCAGGCCGCGTCCCTCGCTGTGCGCATGGACGCTGCCGCCGTGCAGCTCGACGATGTTCTTCACCAGCGCCAGCCCGATCCCGAGTCCGCCTTCGGCGCGGTCGATGCTGCGCTTGCCCTGGAAGAACAGCTCGAACACCTGTTCGCGCACCTCGGGCGCGAGGCCGATGCCGGTGTCGCGCACGCTGATCTCGACCGCTTCAAGCCCGTCGCGCAGTACGCGCAGTACGCGCAGCCACAGCTGGCCACCCGGCTCGGTATAGCGCGCCGCATTGGTCAGCAGGTTCGACACCACCTGCGCCAATCGCACCGGATCGCCTTCCCACGCCAGGCCGGGTTCGAGTTCGACTTCGAGGCGGTGGCGGCGCTGCTCGATCAGCAGGCTTGCCATCTCGACCGCCTTGTCGACCACCCGCGCCAGTTCGACCCGCTCGACCTTGAGCTCGATCTTGCCGCGCGTGACGCGCGAGACGTCGAGCAGGTCGTCCACCAGCCGCACCAGATGGTCCACCTGGCGCTGGATGATCTCGCCCTCGCGGCCGTGCGCGCCGTCGCCGCGCATGCGCATCAGCTGCAACGCGATGACGATCGGCGACAGGGGATTACGCAGCTCATGGCCCAGCATGGCCAGGAACTCGTCCTTGGCCCGGCTGGCCGCGCTCAACTCCACCAGCAACTGTTCGCGCTCGCGATGGGCGCGCTCGATCGCCTGGCGGCTGCGCACGTGGTCGGTCACCTCGACCGCGACCAGGATCACGCCGTCCGGCCGCCCGCCCACGCCCGTCAGCGGCTCCAGGCTGAACTTGAAATAGCGCTCTTCCAGCTGGCCCTGGGGGTCGAGGCGGCCGAGGGCCAGTTCTTCCGCGTGATACGGCTCGCCGGTGGCGAACACGTGGGCAATGCGCTCGGCCACGCCGCTGCCGGACAGGCGCGGGAAAGCCTCGCCGAAGGTGCGTCCGACCAGTTCATTGGAGCCGACCAGTTCGCAATAGCGGCGATTGACGAGGTGGAAGCGCAGCTCGGGCCCCATCAGGAGGGCCGCCGCCACCGGCGCATTGAGCAGCATGGCGTCGCGCTGGGCCAGCGCCACGTCGCGCTCGTGCCGCTCGGTGGCGTCGCGCGTGAAGCAGCGCGTGTAGCGCAGCCGGCCGTCCTCGAAATGCCCGTTGGAGTGGATCAGCACATGCTTGATCGAGCCATCCTTGCAGCGCAGCCGCGCCGGCTGGTCGTACAGCACCCCGCCCGACAGCAGGGTCGTCAGGATGTAGTCGATCGTGGCCGGATCGGCGTGGAAGTCGGCGATGTGGCGGCCGACGTATTCGTCCCACTCATAGCCGAGCAGCTGCAGTTCGGCGCGGTTGGCCCACAGGATGGTGCCGTCCGGGCCGACCCGGTGCAGGCCTTCGACGGCGTTTTCCACAAAGTCGGCCAGCTCGGCGTTCGATGCGGCGGGCAGGCAAACGCCGGAATCGACGATGCCCGCGAGTAGCGGTTTGTCAGTGTTCATGGACTTGGGAAGGAGGCAATGCAACGTCAGGAAGTTGACGCGGCGTACGACGCAGGAGAATGCCTAGTGTAACAGATCGTTGCCCTTCATCACGGCATCTACTGCATATCCGCAACAGTCGGCAGGCATGACGGACGGTTCAAAAACGCGCTACACTGTCCCGCTTGTTGCCGGGTGGCCATTAAACCCGCTGATCCATTACCAGTCTTATCATCACCATGCCACGAATTATTTCTGCGAACCTGAACGGCATCCGTTCCGCCCACAAGAAGGGCTTCTTCGAATGGCTCGCCACGCAGGATGCCGACTATATCTGCGTCCAGGAGCTCAAGGCCCAGGAAGCCGACATGACCGAGGATTTCCTGCGCCCGCACGGCTACCATGGCCACTTCCACTACGCCGAGAAGAAGGGCTATTCGGGCACCGGCGTCTACAGCCGCACCGCCCCGGACAAGCACCGCATCGGCTTCGGCTGCGTCGAGTTCGACGCCGAGGGCCGCTATACGCGCTGCGACTTCGGCGACCTGACCGTGATCTCGCTGTATGCGCCGTCGGGCTCCTCGTCGCCCGAGCGCCAGCTGGCCAAGTTCCGCTTCATGGAAGTGTTCCTGCCGCACCTGCAGGAGCTGCAGGCCGAGGGCCGCGAAATCGTGATCTGCGGCGACTGGAACATCGCGCATAAAGAGATCGACCTCAAGAACTGGAAGGGCAACCTGAAGAATTCGGGCTTCCTGCCCGAGGAGCGCGCCTGGATGACGCGCATCTTCGACGAACTGGGCCTGGTCGACGTGCACCGCGGCCTGGACCCGCGTCCCGAGCAGTACACCTGGTGGAGCAACCGCGGGCAGGCCTATGCCAAGAACGTGGGCTGGCGCATCGACTACCATGTCGCCACCCCGGGCCTCGCCAAGTGCGCCAAGGCCGTCTCGGTCTACAAGGACGTCAAGTTCTCCGACCACGCTCCCTTGATCATCGATTACGAGCGCTGATTCAGGGCCAATCCAGGCTGAAATCGCTGCAGAAGCTGCGCGGCTGGCCGCTCAAGGGATCGTCGAAGGCGATCGAGCGCGCCAGCAGCTGCAGCGGCGACCTGAAATCGTCGCCCTTGCACGGCAGCGCGACCGGATAGAAGGCGTCGTTCACGATCGGCGCGCCGAGGCGCGACAGGTGCAGCCGCAGCTGGTGCTTGCGGCCCGTGTGCGGATGCAGGCGATAACGCGCCAGGTCTCCGCGCTGTTCGATCAGCTCGATCAGCGTCTCCGAATTCGGCTCGCCCTCCACCTCTTCGCTCACAAAAAACTGCTCCGCATCCTGCATGCGGCTGCGGTAGGTGAAGGGGAATTCTCGTCCCGCCATCATCGGCGCCAGCGCCTCATAGGTCTTCTTCACCACCCGCTTCTGGAACATCGATTGATACGCCCCGCGCGAGTCGGGATTGTGCGAGAAGATCACCACGCCCGCCGTCTCGCGGTCGAGCCGGTGGATCGGCACCAGGTGCGGCAGGTCGTGGGCGCGCTTCAGGCGCACCAGCAGCGTCTCTTTCAGGAAGCGCCCGGTCGGGATGGTCGGCAGGAAGTGCGGCTTGTCGGCCACCAGGATGTGCTGGTCCCGGAACAGCACTTGTTCGTGGAACGGGATCGGCGTCTCGGCCTGTTCCAGCTCGCGGTAATACCAGATGCGCATGCCCTGGCGCACGTGGCTGTCGGGGCCCAGGGCAGCGCCTTTCGCATCGACGATCTCGCCGCGGTTCAGGCGCGCGGCCCAGGCCTCGCGGCTCACGTCCGGAAACCGCTCGGTGAGAAAACGCAGCATGCCCCCGGCGCGGGTCTCGGTCAGCCACAGGTAGCTGGGCGAGACGCCGTCGCGGATCGGCAGCGGCACATGGGCATTGGCTTCGGCCTGCCGGCCCTTGACGACTACACGGCCCATCGAACCATCATTTGAGGGCGGTGCTCTGGTAGGCCGGGAGCTTGGACACGCTCGTGTTCTTGGCGCGCGCGTACAGCGGCAGCAGCACGTTCATGTGCGCTTCCATGTCCTTGATGCGGGTTTCGCCGCCCGGGTGGGTCGAGAAGATCTCGAGCGGCGCGCTCTGGTTCAGCGCCGCCATCTTGCGCCACAGCGCGATGCCGGCGCGCGGGTCGTAGCCGGCGCGCGACGAGATGTCCAGGCCCACCAGGTCGGCCTCGCGCTCTTCGTCGCGCGAGAATTTCAGTACCAGGAACTGGCCGGCATAGTTGGCGGCCATGCCGGTCAGGTTGGGGTCGACGCCGAAGATCCCCGACAGCAGCGCGCCGCCGACGCGGGCGCCGAGCGCGGTGACATTGGTCTTGGCCAGGCGCTCGCGCCCGTGTTCGCGCAGCGCGTGCGCGATCTCGTGGCCCATCACGGCCGCCACTTCGTCGTCGGTCAGGTTCAGCTGATTGATGATGCCGGTATAGAAGCCGATACGGCCGCCCGGCATGCAGAAGGCGTTCACCTGGTCGGACTTGAACAGGTTGACCTGCCATTCCCACTTGCTCGCGGCCGGATTCCAGCGCGTGGTCTGCGGGATGATGCGCTGGGCGATCACGCGCAGGCGCTTGAGCTGGGGGTCGCCTTCCGGCGCCAGCACGCCCTTCTGCTTGGCCTCGCCCACCATTTCGGTGTACTGCTGGCGCGCGGCCTCGTTGACCTGTTCTTCCGGCGCCAGCACGCGCATGCGCGACAGCGGCTTGACCGCGATGCCGTCCTGGACCACCTGGCTGTTGTCCTGGGCAAGGCCCAGGCTGGTGGCGCTCATCAGGGTGAGGCAAAGGGCAAGGCGTTTCAGTTTTATCATCTCGTCACCGACAGGCTGTTGTTAGCAGCGCTATCCTCTCAGAAATTATTCAAAACGGGCAACACGCCCGCGCAGGATTGGCGAGGATCATCGCGTATCCGCCGCGTTCGCTCAAGCCGCCAACGCACATAAGACGTATCAAGTTGCTGGCGTTATTTTCTTGCGCAGACGAAACACTGCCAGGCTGCCGCGCAGGTTGGGCAGGAATTTGACGACCTCGCCGTCGGCCAGCGCCACGCACTCCAGCACTTCGAGGCCGCACGACACCGCCAGTTCCTGGAAATCGTAGATCGTTGCATAGCGCACGTTGGGCGTGTCATACCATTTATAGGGCAGCGAGCGCGACATCGGCATGCGGCCCTTGAGCAGCGCCAGGCGGTGCGGCCAGTGGGCGAAGTTGGGAAACGAGACGATGGCTTCGGTCCCCACCCGCACGATGTCGCGCAGCAGCGCCTCGACGTGCTGCATCATCTGCAGCGAGTTCAGGCACAGCACGGTGTCGAAGGTATTGTCGCCGAACAGGCCCAATCCCTTCTCCATGTCGTGCTGGATCACGTTGATGCCGCGCGCGGTGCTTTCCAACACCTTGTCGTCGGCGATCTCGATGCCGTAGCCGCTGCAGCGCTTGCCGGACTCCAGGTAGCGCAGCATGGCGCCGTCGCCGCAGCCGACGTCCAGCACGTGGGCGCCCTCGCCCACCCAGTGCGCGATGAAGGCCAGGTCGGGCCGCAGCGTGTTCAGGTCGTTGAAATTCATGCGACCTCCAGCGCAATGCGGTTGACATAGGCGCGCACCACGTTCATGTAGCGCGCGTCTTCGAGCAGGAAGGCGTCGTGACCGTGCGGCGCGTCGATCTCGGCATAGCTGACGCGGCGCCGGTTCGAAATCAGGGCCTCGACGATCTCGCGGCTGCGCTCGGGCGAGAAGCGCCAGTCGGTGGTGAACGAGGCGACCAGGAACTGGGCTTTCGTGCCGGCCAGCGCCTTCGTCAGGTCGCCGCCATGCTCGCGCGCCGGGTCGAAGTAGTCGAGCGCCTTGGTGATCAACAAATAGGTGTTGGCGTCGAAGTATTCCGAAAACTTGTCGCCCTGGTAGCGCAGATAGGATTCGATCTCGAAGTCGATGCCGAAGTCGAAGTTGTAGTCATTGGTTTCGGCCGCGTTGCGCAGCTTGCGTCCGAATTTTTCCGCCATGTCGTCGTTCGACAAATACGTGATGTGGCCGATCATGCGCGCCACCTTGAGGCCGTTCTTCGGCACCACGCCATGCTCGTAGAAGTCGCCGCCGCGGTAGTCCGGGTCGGTCAGGATGGCCTGGCGCGCGACGTCGTTGAAGGCGATGTTCTGGGCCGACAGCTTGGGCGTCGAGGCGATCACGATGCAGTGGCGCAGGCGCTCGGGGAACATGATGCTCCACGACAGGGCCTGCATGCCGCCCAGCGAGCCGCCCATCACGGCGGCGAATTGTTCGATGCCGAGGCGGTCGGCCAGGCGCGCCTGGGCCGCCACCCAGTCTTCCACCGTCACCAGCGGGAAGGCGGCGCCATACGGCTTGCCGGTGGCGGGATTGACGTGCATCGGGCCGGTCGAGCCGAAGCAGGATCCGAGGTTGTTGATGCCGATGACAAAGAAGCGGTCGGTGTCGACCGGCTTGCCCGGTCCGACCATATTGTCCCACCAGCCGGCGCTCTTCGGCGTGGCGTAGTGGCCGGCCACGTGGTGCGAGGCGTTCAGCGCGTGGCAGATCAGCACCGCGTTCGACTTGTCGGCGTTGAGCGTGCCATAGGTTTCATACATCAGCGTGTAGTCGCCGAGCTGGGCGCCGCTTTGCAACAGCAAGGGCTCGGCGAAATGCATCGCCTGCGGTGTGACTATTCCAAGAGATCCCATGGAGGTATTCAAAAGTGTTGGGTGGTGCGATGGTGGTGCTCGCGACGGCCGGGCCTGGCCGTCGCCACAACGTCAGAGGGCTTGCAGCTGCTCGACCGCGCTGGCGATCTCGCCCGGCTCGATCGCGCGCAGGATGCGCCGGGTTCGGGTGGTGACCGCGCCCAGGTCGGTGTTCAAGATTTCTTGTTTCACCGCCAGCAGCTGCGCCGGATGCATCGAGAATTCGCGCAAGCCCATGCCCAGCAACAGGCGGGTGAGCTTGACGTCGCCGGCCATCTCGCCGCATACCGCCACGTCCAGACCGGCCTTGTGGCCGGTGGCGATGGTCGAGGCGATCAGCTGCAATACGGCCGGGTGCAGCGGATTATACAGGTGCGCCACCTCGTAATCGACCCGGTCGATCGCCAGCAGATACTGGATGAGGTCATTCGTGCCGATCGACAGGAAATCCATGCGCCGCACGAACAGCGGCAGCGCCAGCGCCGCGGCCGGGATCTCGATCATGGCGCCGACCTCGATGCCCTCGTCGAATTTGATGTTTTCAAGACGCAGCTCGGCCTTGGCCTGTTCGATCATGTTCAGGGTCTGGTCGATCTCGAAGGCATGCGCCAGCATCGGGATCAGGATCCTCACCTTGCCGAAGGCGGACGCCCTCAGGATGGCCCGCAGCTGGGTCAGGAACATCTGCGGCTCGGCCAGGCAGTAGCGGATCGCGCGCAGGCCCAGCGCCGGATTGAGCGCGGTCTGATCGGTCTGGTCGAGCGGCTTGTCGGCGCCGACGTCGAGCGTGCGGATCGTTACCGGGCGGCCCTTCATCGCCAGCACCGCCTTGCGGTACTGCTCGAACTGTTCGTCCTCGCCAGGAATCTGCAGGCCCTGCGGGCCGCGGCCCATGAACAGGAATTCGGAGCGGAACAGGCCGACGCCGTTGGCGCCCGCCTCGAGCGCGGCCGGGCAATCGTCGGGCAGCTCGATATTGGCCAGCAGCGTGATGGCGGTGCCGTCCTGGGTGACGGCCGGGGTCTTCTTGAGCTTGAGCAGGCGTTTGCGCGCCTTGGCCAGCGCCGTCTGGCGCTCGCGGTACTGCTCCAGCACCAGCTGGCTCGGATTGCAGATCACCACGCCGGCGTCGCCGTCGACGATCACCCAGTCATCCTGCTCGACCAGGCGCGAGGCCTGGTCCATGCCCACCACGGCCGGGATGTCGAGGCTGCGCGCCACGATCGCGGTGTGCGAGTTCTGGCCGCCGACGTCGGTGACGAAGCCGATGAAGGTGCGCGGTCCGCCATCGCGGTCGCGGAAGGCCAGCATGTCGGCCGGCGAAATGTCGTGGGCGACCACGATCATCTGCGGCGGCGGCTGGTCGTCGTCGATCACGATCGGCGGCACGTTCAGCGCGGTGCCGGTCAAGACCTTCAGTACCCGCTCGGCCACCTGCTGGATGTCGTGCTTGCGCTCGCGCAGGTATTCGTCCTCGATCTCGTCGAACTGGGCCGACAGGTCGTCGATCTGGGTCACCAGCGCCCATTCGGCGTTGTAGTGGCGCGCGCGGATGATATCGAGCGGCGCTTCCGACACCATCGGATCGGACAGGATCAGGGCGTGGACGTCGATGAAGGCGCCCAGCTCGGTGGGGGCGTCCTTGGGCAGGTCGGTCCACAGTTCCTGCAGGTTGCGGTGCACGGCGGCGATCGCGTCCTGCAGGCGGCGCACTTCGTTTTCCACCTGGTCGTCGGCGACCAGGTAGTGCTTGACGTCGAGCGCGGCCGGGGTGAGCAGGTGGGCGCGGCCGATCGCGATCCCGCGCGAGACCGGTATGCCATGGAGAAGGAAGGAGGCCATGCTGACGTCTCCTGAACGAGATGCCGCTTCACGCGGCATTACTCGCCTTCGCCGAACTTGTCGTTGACCAGGGCGGACAGGGCCGCGACCGCGGCTTCCTCGTCCTTGCCGTCGGCTTCCAGGGTCACCTTGGCGCCCTTGCCGGCGGCCAGCATCATGACGCCCATGATCGACTTGGCGTTGATGCGGCGTCCGTTGCGGGTGAGCCAGACGTCGCTCTGGTACTTGGCGGCCAGCTGCGTGAATTTGGCGGATGCGCGGGCATGCAGGCCCAGCTTGTTGATGATCTCGAGTTCTTGTTGAATCATATTCGCTTTATCGTTGTACTTGTCGAATCGCGCCCCCCGGCGCCTGCACCGCTACCGCTACGGCAATCCCTACCCCACCCGAATCCGGTTATCCACCCGCACCGCGCCGTTCTGGGCGCCCGCCAGCGCCATCTCGACCACGACGTCGAGCGTGTCGCGCCGATACGTGATCGCCCGCAGCAGCATCGGCAGGCTGATGCCGGCGATGACTTCCACGTGGCCGGCGTCGGCCAGCGAGTTGCAGCAATTGGACGGCGTGCCGCCCTTGACGTCGGTGATCACCAGCACACCGTCGCCTTCGTCGAGGCGCGCGATCGCCTCCTTGGCGAGGCCGTTGACCTCGCGTATGTCCTGGTCGGCGGCCACGTCGATCGCCTCGAAGCGCTCGGTCGGGCCGCGGAACACGTGCGCCACCGCCGCGATGAATGCCTGGCCCAGCGGCGCGTGGGTCAGGAGCAGGATGCCTACCATGATGTTATTCGTTCACCTTTTGTTCGACCGCGTCGATGAACATCGCGGCCACGTCGAATCCGGCCTGGTCATGAATCTCCTGGAAACAGGTCGGGCTGGTCACATTGACTTCGGTGAGGAAGTCGCCGATCACGTCTAATCCTACCAGCAACAGGCCGCGCTCGGCCAGCACCGGGCCCAGGGCCTCGGCGATCTCGCGCTCGCGCGGGCTGATCGGCTGGGCCACGCCCAGGCCGCCGGCGGCCAGGTTGCCGCGCACTTCGCCGCCTTGCGGGATGCGCGCCAGCACGAACGGCACCGGCTTGCCGCCGATGACCAGCACGCGCTTGTCGCCCTTCTCGATGGCCGGAATGAACTTCTGGGCCATGATGGTGTTGCGGCCGTTGTCGGTGAGGGTCTCGATGATCGACCCCAGGTTCAGGCCATCGCTCTTGACGCGGAAGATGCCGGCGCCGCCCATGCCGTCGAGCGGCTTGAAGATGACGTCGCCGTGTTTCGCGTGGAAGGCGCGCAGGCGCGCCGCATCCGGGGTGACGATGGTCGGCGAGGTGTGTTCGCTGAACTGGCCGATGGCCAGCTTCTCGTTGTGGTCGCGGATCGCGCGCGGGCTGTTGATCACGCGCGCGCCCTGGCGCTCGGCCAGTTCCAGCAGATAGGTGCCGTACACGTATTCCATGTCGAACGGCGGATCCTTGCGCTCGATGATGGCGTCGAATTCGGACAACTTGACGTCGGCGGCGGGGTCAAGGCGGTACCACTCGTCGGCGTCGCCGGTGAGATGGATCTGCGCCACGCGCGCGCTGACGACGCCTTCTTCGAGCACCATGTCGCGCTGCTCGAAGTGGTAGATGGCATGGCCGCGCCGCGCCGCCTCGCGCATCATGGCGAAGGTCGAATCCTTGTAGATCTTGAATCCGGACAGAGGGTCGGCGAGAAAGGCGATTTTCATGGGGCGTCCATTCGAAGTAATGCCTGATTTTAGCCCGAATCGTGGAAACTCGCGGACCAGGCCCTCATCCGCCGACAGCTGGAAATGCACTGCAGCAATTTGTCAGGTATCACGCGACGCGACTGAGACAGCTCAATCGTGTCAATACGATCGCGCGAGAACATGAGGGCATGGATACCCAACCAAGCCAACAGGCCGAGCAGGAGCGCATCGAAGATGTCTACCGCAACTGGCATGGCGGCGCCGCGCTGGCGCGCTACGCCTGGCACCGGCCCGAGATCCTGCAGCAGGTGGCGGCGCGTTCGCGCGGCTTTGCCGACCTGCTCTCCAACACGGTTGGCTCTGATCTATCGAGCGTGCAAGTGCTGGACGTCGGCTGCGGCACTGGCGGTTTCCTGCGCCAGATGATCGACTGGGGCGCCACGCCGGCCAAGCTCACCGGCACCGAGCTGCAAAAAGACCGGCTCGACCATGCGCGGCGCTGCACCGCCCACGGCGTACGCTGGCACCTGGGCACGCTCGACGCGCTGCCGCAGGCCGGCTACGACCTCGTCACGGCGCAAACGGTGTTTTCCTCGGTGCTCGATCCCGTCCTGCGGCGCGAGCTGGCCGCCCAGATGTGGCGCATGCTGCGCCCGGGCGGCTGGTGCCTCGTGTTCGATTTCCGCTACGACAACCCACGCAACCGCAACGTGCACAAGGTCACCCGCGCCGAGCTGCAAGCGTGGTGGCCGGGCACAGAGCAGCGCTATCGCAGCCTGGTGCTGGCGCCGCCGATCCACCGGCTGCTGGCGGTGGCGCCCTACATGGTGTCCGAGTTGCTGACGGCGCTGGCGCCGGTGCTGCGCTCGCATTTCATGTACGTGGTGCGCAAGGAAGAATGAGGACCAGCCGGGGAGCCCGTCAGTCAAGAACGGGCGGCAGCGGCCGCCCTCCCCGCTACCGTCAATAGACTTCCGGATTCGGATCCGTGCGTTCCATTTCCAGCGACGCCGCCAGCATGCCCAGTCGCGCCACCACGCCATACACATAGAAGCGGTTCGGCGCCGCCGTGCCCGGCTTGGCCTTCAGGTCCGGCACCGCATGCTGCTGGGCGAAGGCCAGCGGCACGTATTGCGAGCCCGGCGAGTTCAGGTTCTGGTCGATGCCGCGCTCGGCGTGCACGCGATAGAAGCCGCCCACCACGTAGCGGTCGATCATGTACACCACCGGCTCGGCCACGGCGTCGTCGATCGATTCGAAGGTGGGCACGCCTTCCTGGATGATCAGGTCGGTCACTGCCACGCCATCCTTGATCACCGACATGCGCGCGCGCTGGGCCGGGGTCAGGTCGCGCACTTCGCTCGCATCCTTGATGGTCATCACGCCCATGCCGTAGGTGCCGGCGTCGGGCTTCAGGATCACGAAGGGCTTGCGCTCCTTCATGCCGTATTCCTTGTATTTCTTCTTGATCTTCGAGAACAGCGCCGAGACGTTGTCGGCCAGGGCCTCGGTGCCGACGTTCTCGCGCAGGTCGACTTCGCCGCACTTGCTGTGCAGCGGATTGACCAGCCACGGATCGATGTCGATCAGCTTGCCGAACTTCTTGGCCACCTCGTCGAACGCCTTCAGGTGGTTGCTCTTGCGGCGCAGCGCCCAGCCGGCATGCAGCGGCGGCAGCAGCGACTGCTCGTGCACGTTCTCGAGGATGGCCGGAATGCCGCCCGACAGATCGTTGTTGAGCAGGATGGTGCAGGGATCGAAATCGGCCAGGCCGACGCGGCGGCCGTTGGGCGAACGCACCAGCGGCTCGACCACCAGCATATTGCCGTCAGGCAGGGCCAACGGGGTCGGTTCGGTGACGTCCGGCGAGAACGAGCCCAGGCGCACGTGCAGCCCGGTCTGGCGGAAGATCTGCATCAGGCGCGCCACGTTCTGCAGGTACATCGGATTGCGCGTATGCGTCTCGGGCACCAGGATCAGGTTGCGTGCGTCCGGGCAATACTTGTCGATCGCGGCCATGGCGGCCTGCACCGTCAGCGGCAGCATTTCGGTCGGCAGGTTGTTGAAGCCGCCCGGGAACAGGTTGGTGTCGACCGGCGCCAGCTTGTACCCGGCGTTACGCAGGTCGACCGAGCAATAGAACGGCGGCGTATGCTCCTGCCACTCGAGCCGGAACCAGCGCTCGATGGCGGGGGTGGCTTCGAGGATTTTCTTTTCCAGGTCCAGCAGAGGACCGGTCTGGGCTGTGGCGAGGTGCGGAACCATGTAGAGGACGTCCTTGTTATGCGCTTCTTGTTGTTTACTTAATCGGGTATCTCATATGGGGGTTGCCTGGCCTTTTTAAAGAGGTGTTGCCAAGAACGCAAAAAAGGCGCCCGCAGGCGCCTTTCTGACCGATATCCGGAGATATCAGTAACGGTACGCCGATTCGCCGTGGCTGGTGATGTCCAGGCCCTCGCGCTCTTCGTCTTCAGGCACGCGCAGGCCGATCACGATGTCGACCAGCTTGAAGGCGATGAAGGCGACGATGGCCGACCAGGCGATGGTCACGACCACGCCGTGCGCCTGCACCAGCACCTGGCTACCGATCGAATAGCTGGTGTTCATGGCATTGGTGGTGTAATCCCACACGCCCTGGCCACCCAGCGACGGCGCCGCGAACACGCCGGTCAGCAGCGCGCCCAGGATGCCGCCCACGCCGTGCACGCCGAACACGTCGAGCGAATCGTCGGCGCGCAGCATGCGCTTCAGGCCGGTCACGCCCCACAGGCAGATGATACCAGCCAGCAGGCCCATGACCAAGGCGCCCATCGGCCCCACGAAACCGGCGCCCGGGGTGATCGCCACCAGGCCCGAGATGGCGCCCGAGGCGGCGCCCAGCATCGATGGCTTGCGCTTGAAGATCCACTCGCCGGCCGCCCACGAGACGGTGGCGGCGGCGGTCGCCAGCAGGGTGTTGATGAAGGCCAGCGCCGCGATGTCGCCCGCTTCGAGCGCCGAACCGGCGTTGAAGCCGAACCAGCCGACCCACAGCAGCGAAGCGCCGACCATCGTCATCGGCAGCGAGTGCGGGGCCATCGATTCCTTGCCGTAGCCGACGCGCTTGCCGATCACGTAGGCGCCGACCAGGCCGGCGACCGCGGAATTGATGTGCACCACGGTGCCGCCCGCGAAGTCGAGCGCGCCCTGCTGCCACAGGTAGCCGGCGCCGGCGGTGACGGTGGCCAGCGAGGCGGCGTCGGTAATCGCGTCAGGGCCGGCCCAGAACCAGACCATGTGCGCCATCGGCAGGTAGGCGAACGTGAACCAGATCACCACGAAGGCCAGCACCGCCGCGAAGCGCGCGCGCTCGGCGAAGGAACCGACGATCAGCGCGCAGGTGATGGCGGCGAAGGTGCCCTGGAAGGCGACGAAGATGAACTCGGGGATCATCACCTCCTTGGTGAAGGTGGCGCCCATCGAGAACGTGCCGGCGACCGGGTCCCAGATGCCTTGCAGGAAGGCACGGTCGAAGCCGCCGATGAAGGCGTTGTTGCCGGTGAAGGCCAGCGAGTAGCCGTACAGGCACCACAGCACGATGATCAGCGAAAACACCATCATGACCTGCATCAGGACCGACAACATGTTCTTGGCGCGTACCATGCCGCCGTAGAACAGCGCCAGGCCCGGGATCACCATCATGATCACCAGCAGCGTGGCGACGAACATCCAGGCGGTATCCCCCTTGTTGATGGACGGCGCCGCCATGGCCGGGAGGGCCAGGCCCAGGCCCAGCATGGCGGTCAGGATTTTTGTCGTTATATGCTTCATGAACACTTTCCTTCTTACAGTGCGTCGTTGCCGGTCTCGCCGGTGCGGATACGGATGACCTGGTTCAGGTCGGCCACGAAGATCTTGCCGTCACCGATCTTGCCGGTGCGGGCGGCGCCCTGGATCGCGTCGATCACCTGGTCGACGACGGCATCGTCGACGGCGGCTTCGATCTTGATCTTGGGCAGGAAGTCGACGACGTACTCGGCGCCACGGTACAGCTCGGTGTGACCCTTCTGGCGACCGAAACCCTTCACTTCGGTCACCGTCATGCCTTGTACGTTGATTTCCGACAGCGCTTCACGCACCTCGTCGAGCTTGAAGGGCTTGATGATGGCGGTAATCATTTTCATGGTATTGCCTCTTTTGCTATCAAAAAGTTTTTGACACGGACAGCACGGCGGCTGACTTGCCCAGGTTCTTGCCTTCCGGACTCAGGTAGGCATCGGTATTCGCCTTGTGCCAGGCCAGGGCCACGGTGGCGACCCCGAAGTCCTTCGTCACGCCGACCTTGTAGTCGGTGTACGACGCCGGGCTGTTGTTCTTCACGCGCTGGCGGCCAACGTGCAGGTTCAACAGGAAGCCGTTGCCGACGTCGATGTCGGCGCCCACGTCCAGGTAACCGCTGCGCTTGCTGTCGGCGGTGCCGAACAGATTGGTCGTCGAGTGCGAATACTTGATATATGCGGGCCCGAAGCCGAGCTTGCCGTAAATTTCAAACGTATTTGCGTTCGGATCCAGGCTGTTATCCGGATACCAGTAATACAGGCCGCCGACGTCGTAGCTGACCTCGTCGGTCAACTGGCCACGCTTGCCGGCATACACATCCCATTCAATATTGCCGTCGCCACCCAGGTCTTTCGTCCACTTGATGGTGGAGAGCCAGGTGCCTACGTAAAAGCCGGTTGGGCTGTGCACGTAGTCGACGCCGCCGGACAGCGCGGGGTCGGAATCGGTTTGCGACAGGCCGCGGTAACGGTAGTCGCTGGTGAGGGCCACGTTGTAGCTCACCTGATGTTCGGCGGGTTGTTCCTGTGCCATGGCCGGGACGCTGGTGAAAGCCAGAATCGCCAGACTGATTGCGTTGATTTTTGCATTGCACTTCATGACAAACCCCCTTTGACAGTTACTGCGTTCGGAATCCTTTTTTCATGCGTTATTCCTCTTTCATTTAGCAGGATGTGTGCCAGCTCATAAAAGCGCGCAAAATGGCCTTGTTTTTTTGGTAAACACGCCCCACATACGATTTGCTTCAATACAACCGAGCGCGAGCGGCGTCCGCCGTGTTGCGTGACGCACCAAATCAGGCTCGTTTGCACCGACTTGGTGCATACAACCCGGCAGAAAGGGATAGGGACATGAACAACAGCAACTTCTTCAGCGACTTGCAGGGCAAGATCAACCAGGCACTCGAAAGTGGTCCGGCCAAGGACATCGAGCGCAACGTCAAGGCCGCGATGACCTCGGGCTTCGCCAAGCTCGACCTGGTAACGCGCGAGGAATTCGACATCCAGGCCCAGGTGCTGGCCAAGACCCGCGCCAAGCTCGAAGCGCTCGAGCTGCGCGTGATCGAGCTCGAAGCCCGCCTCGCTTCCGGCGCCTCCACCTCGGCATCGTCCACGTCGACCACCCCGCCGCCAGGCGCGGCGCCGTCGGCCACCGCGCCGTTCCCGGCCCAGCCCGAAGATCCGACCATCGTGCTGCCGCCGCATCTCGACAAATCGGGCGATACGCCGATCAACAAACCCTGATGGCGGGTGCATTCATGGATAGGGCGACCGGCATGAATGCACCAGAAGCGCCAGCCGGCGCCCTGCCCGCGCAGGAAGTGTCGCTGGACGTGCTGCGCGAAAAATACGCGCGCGGCGACGAACGCACGATCGGGGACGTGCAGCGGCGCATCGCACGCGCCCTGGCCGCCCTCGAGCCGGCAGCACAGCGCGCCGACTGCGAGCGCCGTTACCTGGAGGCCCAGCAACAGGGCTTCATTCCCGCCGGCCGGATTGCGTCCGCCGCCGGCCTTGGCCTGTCGGCCACCCTCATCAACTGTTTCGTCCAGCCGGTGGGCGACTCGATCTCCGGCGCCAGCGACGGCCTGCCCGGCATCTATACCGCGCTCAGCGAAGCCGCCGAGACCATGCGCCGCGGCGGCGGGGTCGGCTACGATTTTTCCGCGATCCGCCCGCTGGGCAGCAAGGTGGCCGGCACCGCCTCGCGCGCTTCCGGCCCGGTGTCGTACATGGAAGTGTTCGACGCCTCATGCCGCACGGTGGAGTCGGCCGGCGCCCGGCGCGGCGCCCAGATGGGCGTGCTGCGCATCGACCATCCCGACATCGAGCGCTTCATCGCGGCCAAGGACACGGGCCGTCTCACCAACTTCAATATCTCGGTCGGCGTGACCGACGCCTTCATGCGCGCGGTCGAGGCGGACGAGGCGTTCGCGCTGGTGCACGCGGCCGAGCCGGGCGACGAAGACCAGGCGGCCGGCGGCCACCGCCGCGAAGACGGCCTGTGGGTCTACCGCAGCGTGCGCGCGCGCGACCTGTGGGAGCGCATCATGGTCTCGACCTACGACCACGCCGAGCCGGGCGTGCTGTTCGTCGACCGCATGAATGCCGAGAACAACCTCTGGTATGCCGAGGAGCTGCGCGCCACCAATCCCTGCGGCGAGCAGCCGCTGCCGCCGTATGGCTGCTGCGATCTCGGCTCGCTGAATCTCACCGCCTTCATCGACGCGCCGTTCACCCTGGATGCGCGGCTGGACTTCGAGCGCCTGCGCAAGGTGGCGACCGTCGCGGTGCGCATGCTCGACCTGGTGCTGGACGCCACCCGATGGCCGCTGCCCCAGCAGGCCGACGAGGCGCGCGCCAAGCGCCGCGTCGGCCTGGGCTTCCTGGGGCTGGGCAGCGCGCTGGCGATGCTGGGCCTGCGCTACGACGCCGACCCGGGCCGGGCCATGGCGGCGCGCATCGCCAGCGAGCTGCGCGACGCGGCCTACGCGGCCTCGATCGAACTGGCGCGCGAGAAAGGCGCCTTCCCGCTGTTCGACGCCGACAAGTACCTGCGCGGACAGTTCACCCTGCGCCTGCCCGAGGCGCTGCGCGACGGCATCCGCAAGCACGGCATCCGCAACTCGCACCTGCTGTCGATCGCGCCGACCGGCACCATCTCGCTGGCCTTCGCCGACAATGCCTCGAACGGCATCGAGCCGCCCTATTCCTGGACCTACCGGCGCAGGAAGCGCACGGCGGACGGCGGCACGCGCAGCTACGAAGTGTGCGACCGCGCCTGGCGCCTGTACCGCCAGCTGCGCGGCGACGTCCCCTTGCCCCCAAGCTTCGTCACCGCGCTCGAGATGCGCGCGCTGGACCACCTGCGCATGGTGGAGGCGGTCCAGCCCTTCATCGACACCGCGATCTCCAAGACCGTCAACGTGCCCGAGGATTATCCCTATGACGACTTCCGCGACCTGTACCTGGAAGCCTGGCGCGCCGGCCTGAAGGGGCTGGCGACCTATCGCCCCAACGCGGTGCTGGGGAGCGTGTTGTCAACCGCGCCGGCGGCGGACGACGCATCGGCCGCGCCGGTGGCGGACGACGACCCGCTGCGCAGGCGCTTCGAGCACCGTCCGCTCGGCGAGCTGGAATCGGTGACGTCGAAGATCGAGTACTCGACCCAGGAAGGCCGCAAGACCGTCTACCTGACGGTGAGCTTCCTGCGCGCCGAAGGCGTGTGGGAAGGCCGCCAGGTGACGGTCGAGCGTCCTTTCGAATTCTTCATGCCGGCCAACCAGCGCACCGGCGGCCACCAGTGGATCACGGCCTCGATGCGGCTGCTGTCGATGGTGGCGCGCGCCGGCGGTCCAATCGCGCGGGCGCTGGCCGACATGCGCGAAGTGGTATGGGAAAAAGGCCCGGTGCGCTGCGGCCACATCGTGCGCGACGACGGCGTGCAGGTGCCGGTGTACCACGACTCCGAAGTCGCGGCGATCGCCTTCATGCTGCAGCGGATCCTGACGCGGCGCGGCTTCCTCGACGAGCAGGGCAACCAGGTGCCGGTGGACGCGCTCGCGCGCAGCTTCGAACGGCGCATGCACGACGCCGCGCCAGGGCCGCGCTTGCAAGAGGAGACGCCGGCCGAGCCGCTGCCCGTCCTGAACGGCGCCAAATGCCCGGAATGCGGCGCGCTGGCGCTGCGCAAGGTCGACGGGTGTTCGCGCTGCGCGTCGTGCCACTACGTCGGCGAGTGCGGCTGACCGGTCCTTTGAACAGTCGCGCCCGCGGGCCGGGTTCGGGCATACTGCCGGGGTCGCAACCAACCCGACCCAACGATGAGTTATTACGCCCTCAAGCATATCCACATGACCTTCGCCGTGGTGAGCGGCGCCCTGTTCCTCGTCCGCGGCCTGTGGATGCTGGCCGCATCGAAGCGCCTGGAGCAGCGCTGGGTGAAGATCGCGCCGCATGCGATCGACACCCTGCTGCTGGCCAGCGCCATCGGCCTGGCGGTATGGAGCGGCCAGTATCCCGGCCAATCGCCGTGGCTGACGGCCAAGCTGCTGGCCCTGGTCGCCTACATCGGCCTGGGCACGGTGGCGCTCAGGCGCGGCCGCACGCGCCAGGTGCGCGCCCTCGCTTTCGTCGCCGCGCTGGCCTGCTTCGCCTACATCCTGGCGGTGGCGCTTACCAAGAATCCGCTGATCGTCGCGTGAATCGAAGCGTGAATCGAAGCGTAATTCGCCATCCTCCGGTCGGCCATCAGCGCCGCTGCAACTGCGCCAGCTGCGCCGTCACCTGCCTCTTCTCGCGCCGCGCGAGCGGCGGAACGCCCGCCAGCGCCGCCTGGTAGGCCGCGATCGCCCGCGGCCGGTCGCGGCGCGCTTCGTAGACTTCGCCCAGCGTCTTGTAGACATAGGGCTTGGGGGCGATCGCCGCCGCCCTCTCCAGCTGCAGCGCGGCGTCGGCCAGCCGCCCCTGGGCGCGCGCCACTTGCGCCAGTCCGTAAAGTCCATGCTCGCCGGACGGCAGCCGGCGGTTCAGTTCCTGGAACAGCCGGACGCTCTGCGCATGGCGGCCGGCGTCGAGGTGGGTGCTGGCCAGGGCCAGCAGCAGCTCGCGCTCGCTGCCCTGCACCAGTGCATACTGCGTCAGGTCGGCCGCCAGGATGTGCTGCTCGGCCTCGTCCAGTTTCCCCTCGTCGAAAGCGCACATGGCGCGCATCAGCCGGGTCAGGTCGGGGTCGAGGCGGCGCGCTTCGGTGGCCAGTTCGCGTGCGCGCACTTCGCTGCCGCCCAGGAAGAACGGCGCGTCGAGATAAAAGCTCATCAGCGTCACGCGGGCGCGGTAATTCATCGGATCGAAGCGCAGCGCGCGCTCCAGGGTGTCGCGCGTGGCATGCGCATTGCGCACGAACGCGACCAGGCCGCCGGCGCGCGACTGCGCCAGCATGACGTTCCCCAGCGCTTCGGCGCAGAGGCTGCTGTCCGGATTGGCCCCGACGCAGCGCTCGGCCGCGGCGCGCGCCTGCGGCAAGTCGTCCGGCTCGCCCCGGGCGATGCGCACGTCGACCGACGCGGCCAGTGCCGTCGGATCGGTGGCGTCGCGCGCCAGCCTGGCCTGGATCGCACTGTTCGCCTCCTGATAGCGCTCCTGGTGCACCAGCCGTGCGATCGGATCGGTCTGGGTGGCATGTGCGGCGCCATCCCATGCGCCCAATAGCAATACCGGCACCCACCATGCCCAGCTCTTAGCCAGCATTGCATTTCCTCTCGTCGGGACCCGGCCCTTTCCGTGGCGACCGGTACCGCTTCCGCAGTCAGATAGTGTTGCTATTTAATATAGAACAAATCCTCACACGAAAGTTATGCACGAGTCAATGCGGTGGGGATACCCATGGTGACGATCGTTGCGCGCCAGCCGAATTCTTCGGATGCGCGAACTCAGCGGGATGGGCGCGCGGCGCGATACTTCGCCAGCTCGGCCTTGAGCCAGGCTGCGCTGGCGACCGGCGCATTGCCGCCGCAGCGGACCAGGTAGGGCTTGCCGCTGAGGCTGCTTTCGCTGGCGGCGCGCGCGATGAAATCCTCGCTCGAGGCGACCAGGTCGCGCTTGAGCAGGTAGTCGTATTTGCGCTGGAGGTGTTTCGCCGCTTGCGCGGCGTCGTGCCAGCTGCCGTTGCGCTGGAAGCTGCAACCGGATGCGGTCAGGTAGCCGATCAGGTGCGCGATCTCCTGGCGCGCGGCGGGGGCCGGCGCGGCGAGGGACGACAGCGGCAGGATGGCGAGCAGAAAGGCAGCGACGACAGGTTTCATCATGAGCGGCGAAAGAACGAAGAAGTTCCAGTATGCCGCGTTTGCCGTCCACGCGTCGCCTCCCCCGCCATGGCCTGGCCGAACGGCCGGACCATGGCGGCATGTTCGCCCCGGATCACTCGATACCGACCTCCTTGCGGTTGTCGCGCGACACGCGGTCGATCATCTTGTTGTAGGGATCGACGCCCACCTCGAACGGCTGCTCCTTCACCGTGACCGTCACCACCGGATTGGCGCCGGACAGCACGCGCTTCTCCAGGAGCAGCACTTTTTCGTCGGCTTCCCTGGCCCCTGCGGCGCGGGCGAACACACCGATCTCCACCGGCTCGTCGTAGGCGCGCGCGGTTTCCTTGCCCTTGCCGTCGGCCTCCATCTTGGCCAGGTGCAGCGTCATCGTCACGTCCCACTGGCCATCCGGGCGCTTCTTCGCCGTCGCCTGCGTCACGCGGTTATCGTAGAACACGATTTTCTCGAACATGTCCGAGATCAGGGCGTGCTTGTCAAGCGGCGCCTCCGCGCGGATGTAGTCGAGCAGCTCCTTCGAGGTGGTGAACGGCGACTCCTGGTAGCCCTTGTCTTCGAGGAAGCGCTTGAGCGCGCGGTTCAGCGCCTGTTCGCCGATCTCGTCGCGCAGGCGGTAGAAGATCAGGCTGCCCTTGCGGTAGTGGATGTAATCCTGGTTTTCCACGCGCATGAGCGGCAGCTCTTCGATCACCTCGCCGCCGCGCGAACGCAGGTAGCGATCGAGCTCGTAGCGCAGGAAGCGGCGCATCTGGTGGCGTCCGTACTCCTTCTCCATCACCATCAGCGCCGAGTACTGCGACAGCGATTCGATCAGCATGCTCGCGCCCTGCACGTTGGCGGCGGTGACCTGGTGGCCCCACCACTGGTGCGCCATCTCGTGGGCCGTCACATAGAACACGTAGTCGATGTCTTCCTTGTCGCGCAGGTCGGCGATGAAGCCGATCGACTCCGAGAACGGGATCGTGTTCGCGAACGACTGGGCGAAGGCCTGGTAGTTGGGGAACTCCAGGATGCGTACCTGCTTGTGCTGGTACGGCGTGAACTCGGTGGTGAAGTAGTCGAGCGACTTGCGGGTGGCCTCGATCATCCGGTCCACGTTGTAGCCGTGCTTGGCGTCGTGGTAGATCTCGATCGGGATGCCGTTCCAGTCGCCCTTCTTGACCTGCCAGCGCGCCGACAGGTAGGCGAAGAACGGCATCATCTTCTGGTCCATCTTGTAATGGTAGTAGTTGCGGCCGTTCTCCTTCCACGATCTTTGCAGGTAGCCCGGCGCCAGCGCGATCTGGTCGCCGCTGGTCGACACCGTGGTCTCGAAGCCGATCCAGTCCGCGCCGCCGCCGAACATGGAGTCGACGCGCGCCGCCTCGTCCTCGAGCTTGGCCATGCGCTGCGGCTCGCCCAGCCCGCGCTTGCGGCGCTCGTTGCGCTCTAGCAGCTCGTAGTCGGCCTGGTAGCCGAGCATCGGGAAGAACTCGTGATTGTTGAAGAACGTGCCGTTGAGGTTGAAGGTGTCGGCCTTGCCCGAATTCGAGAAGCCCTGGCGATGCGCATCGATCGTGAAGTCGAGCGGCAGGCGCGCGCCCGGCGCCAGGGGTGCGGCCAGCTTCAGGATCCTGAAGCCCGATTCGGTGTCGTCCAGCACCACCTGGTGCGGCGGCAGCTTGCCCAGGGTCGTGACGACGTCGGGAGTGAACTGCAGGCGCAGGGTGTCGAGCGGCTTGTCGGTCTTGTTCTCCAGGACGTAGCTGCCCTTGACCGTCACGCGGCGCTGCTCCGGATAGATGTCGACCGCGGCGCGCACGTCGATGACCTTCGGATGCGGCAGGTCCTTGTACTGGCGGTAGTTCTTCTCGTACCGGGCCTGCTTGTCCATGCTCACGTTCTTGGCTTCGTAGCCGCCCAGGGTCACGGTATTATGGAAGATCCAGCCGCCGACCAGGGCGAAGGCGATCGTGCACAGCGCCAGCGCCACGCCGGCGCCTCCGCGCAGGCGGCGGCCCGCTTCGCGCACCCGCACCCGCCACGCGACCGACAGGCCGCGCACCCAGAAGGCCTGGGCCACGATCAGCGCCGCCAGGCAGAACAGGGTCCAGTACAGCGCGAACCAGGCCCAGCCCGTGACGAAATGGCCGAAGCCGTTCATGTCCGAATACGGCGTCTCGGGCAGCAGCGCGATGTTGTACAGATTGTGATCGAAGTGCATCACCGACAGGACGATCTGCGCGATCAGGAGGACGATCACCAGCAGGTAGCCGATGAATTTGTTGTTGGTGACGACCTGCAGCACGATGGCGATCAGCGCCATCAGGACGAACGGCAGGCCGGCCATGAACACGCCCTGGACGTACACCCCGAATTCGACCGGCGCCCCGCCCCGGAACAGCTGGATGGCGATCGCGGTCAGGATCCCGGCGAACAGGAACACCAGCACCACGCCCACCAGCGCCAGGCTCTTGGCGACCAGCGGCGCCCAGTTCGGCGCCGGCATGGCGTCGCTCACGTCGGCGATCCTGGCCTGGCGTTCCTTGAAGATCAACTCGCCCGCATAGAAGGTGACGATGACAATCAGGAGGAAGTTGAACGACCCTTTCAGCAGTTCGATCATCAGGTGCGTGCGCGGATAGACGTCGGTGCCGAACATCTCGTCCAGCACGCTCGCACTGCCGACCATGTTCAGCACGCCGAACAGCAGCAGCACGAGGAATGGCACGCTTCTGAACACCGCGACGGCGTCGAAGGCGAAGATGTGCCAGCACTGGGCCCAGCGCGTGGCGCCGGTAAACCGCGGCGCGACGCGCGGCAGGGCCACCGTCACCGGCACGAAGGCCTGCGCGGCCTGCGTTTTGGCCTTGCCGAACAGGCGCTTGCCGGTGCCGGCGCGCTGCGGCTTGAACAGGGCCAGGGTCAGGCCGACCAGCACCAGCGCCACGGCGCTCCACAGCAGGCGGTTGGCCAGCATGTAGCCGCCAATGTCGGGCAGGCCGGCATTCGATTCGGCGGTCGAGAAGTAGCGCGTGGCGCGGCCGAGCGCGCGCAGGCCGAAGGGATCGGCCAGCACGGCGATCCATTCGTTGTCGATGTTCGAAGTGAAGCTGCCGGCGACGATCCACAGCACGAAGAAAGCCATCACGCCGACGTACACCATCATGATCGAGCGCGTGGTGGCGGCCAGCAGCATCAGCAAGGCGCCGATGAAGAACAGGTTGGGCACGACCAGCACGCCCAGCGCCCACAGGTAGGCCGCGCCGGGGAATGGGCCGACCCGCTGGACATCGATCCACGGCATCAGGGGACCGAGCATCGTGCCGAGCACGATCATGGCGAAGATGAGCAGGCAGGCCACCAGGCCGGCGGCGAAGCGGCCGATCAGGTAGTCGCGCTTTTTCATCGGGGTGGCGAACAGCATGTCGGAGATGCCGACTTCGGCGTCGCGCAGCACGCCGCCGGCGATGAAGATGGTGACGACGAACATCGACATCAGGCTGAAGATGCCGAGCAGCTGCGCGACCACGGTCGGCGCATTGCGGTTGACGTTGCCGATGCTGCCGCCGACCTGGATCGCATCGCTGGTGGTGGCGCCGAAGGCCAGCGCGCCGAAGATCAGCGCGCACACCCACAGCAGGGGCTGGCGCAGCTGGAAGTCCAGCTCGAACTTGAAGAATTCTCTCAGCATGCCGCCCTCCTCACGCCGTCACCGGCGCAGCCTGGGCCGACGCCGCCTGGCCGGCCGCGCGGCTGGCATTGCGGATCTGCAGGAAGTAGACGTCTTCCAGGTCCGGCTCGACGCTGACGAAACCGTCGTCCGGCTGCGACTCGGCATAGACGTTGATCTGCGGCCGGCCCGCCACCAGGCGGGTGGACAGCACGTTGAAGCGCTCCTGGTATCCGGGCAGCGCTTCCTGGGTGACGGTGCGGCGCCACACGCGGCTTTTCAGGGTGTCGATCGCGGCCTGCGGCTCGCCCTGCAGCAGCACCGTGCCCTTGGCGATCATGGCCATGCGCGGACACAGGTCGGTCACGTCCTCGACGATATGGGTCGACAGGATGACCACCACCTGCTCGCCGATCTTGGCCAGCAGGTTCAGGAAGCGGTTGCGCTCGTCGGGATCGAGGCCGGCGGTCGGCTCGTCGACGATCACCAGGCGCGGCGCGCCGAGCAGCGCCTGGGCGATGCCGAAGCGCTGGCGCATGCCGCCCGAATAGGTGCCCAGGCCGCGCTTGCGCGCTTCCCACAGATTGGTCTGGTGCAGCAGGGCTTCGACGATCTCCCTGCGCTCGCCCTTCGCGGTCAGGCCTTTCAGGACGGCGAAGTGGTTCAGCAGCTTTTCGGCGCTGACTTTCGGATAGACCCCGAAGTCCTGCGGCAGGTAGCCGAGCTGGCGGCGCAGGCTCTCCTTGTCCTTCAGCACGTCGAGGCCGTGGAAATGGATGCTGCCGCTGTCGGGGTCCTGCAGGGTGGCGATGGTGCGCATCAACGAGGACTTGCCGGCGCCGTTCGGTCCGAGCAGGCCGAACATGCCGTTCGGGATCTCGAGACTGACATCGTTGATGGCCTTCACGCCATTGGCATACGTCTTGTTGAGCTGCTTGATCGATAACATCGGCGGTGACTCCTGGTCTGTAAATGGTGGCAGATATTTCCTTGCAGATAATGTAGCGGTAGTGGAATGCGATGTTAGGTTTTTGTGACAGGCGGTAGAAAAGCCGGAATGGACGACGAATTCGGGGGCATATGCGTACGCCATGCAGCGCGAATACGCATGCCTGTCCGCACGCAACAGATGCCGCCGCGCGCGCCGTACGATAGGGCCTTCCCAGCGTTCATGCGGAAGGAACACTATGAGTCTGGCCGTCCTGAGAAGCCGCGCCCTTGCCGGCATGGAAGCGCCCGCCGTCAACGTCGAAGTCCACTTGGCCAACGGCCTTCCTGGCATCGCCATCGTCGGCCTGCCCGATACCGAAGTGCGCGAAGCGAAAGACCGCGTGCGCGCGGCGCTGCAGAATTCCGGCTTCGACATCCCGGCACGCCGCATCACGATCAACCTGGCGCCGGCCGACCTGCCGAAAGAATCGGGCCGCTTCGACCTGCCGATCGCGCTGGGCATCCTGGCCGCCTCGCGCCAGATCCGCGACGATGCGCTGCATCGCTACGAATTTGCGGGAGAACTGTCGCTGTCGGGTGAGCTGCGCCCGGTGCGCGGCGCGCTGGCGATGGCGTTCGCGATGGCGCGCTCAGGCAAGGACGAGATGCGCGACGACGAAATGCGCGCCTTCATCCTGCCACTGGCCAATGCCGACGAAGCGGCCCTGGTCGAGGCAGCCGCCATCCACCCGGCGCGCACCTTGCTCGAGGTCTGCGCCCACTTCGCCAATGCGCCCGACGCGCCGAAGCTGGCGCGCCACCATGGCCCCGGCCTGTCGCGGCTGCCTTCCTATCCCGACTTCGCCGAGGTCAAGGGCCAGCAGCATGCCAAGCGCGCGCTCGAGGTGGCGGCAGCCGGGACCCATTCCGTCCTGCTGGTCGGCCCGCCGGGCGCGGGCAAGAGCATGCTGGCGGCGCGCCTGCCCGGCCTGCTGCCGCCGATGAGCGAGGCCGAGGCGCTCGAGTCGGCGGCCGTGCAATCGCTGGCCGGCGGCTTCGCGCCCGAACGCTGGCGCCAGCGGCCGTTTCGCAGTCCGCATCACACGACGTCCGGCGTGGCCCTGGTCGGCGGCGGCAACCTGCCGCGGCCGGGCGAGGTGTCGCTGGCGCACCACGGGGTGCTGTTCCTCGACGAGCTTGAACTTAGGTAGTCAAGTACAAGGTGTCTGTTATCTCTTTATTATCGTTCAAGTGTTGTGCTGTCTTCGCCCGGCACGCTTCTCAACAGCTTCTCCGATCAGCTCAACAACCAAGCTAGGGACACTGACACTTTTACGTTGAAGCAATGTGGAGGCTGCAGAAAGGTTCAATAAATCCTCATATAGAGTGACTGGGACCCTGATTAAAACTGCCTTCTTTTTCTCGACCACTACGGAACTATTCATCGTTGTCTTGCTTATGTAAATATAGAATGTTGCAAAGGAGAAACCAAATGGGCCGCGGATGCCGTGGCCTATTTTGCACGAAACCTCGACCATGCGGCAATGGAAACCGCAGAGAGACCATTCGATGGCAGCCAGGTCTTACAGGCCGTTGGCAAGGCAATTCGTGCTATGCGTCTTGAAAAAGGTATCTCACAAGAGGAGCTTTCATATTTATGCCAACTCGACCGTAGCCACATGGGGCGTATCGAACGCGGCGAGCGCAATGTGTCGTTCTTCAATCTCCTCCGGATTTCGCGTGGCCTACAATGCAAACCTTCGGATATCCTCCTCCGTGCAGATCTGTAGGTCCAGCATTCGCCTGGTGAGTGCTGTATGATCGTCCGCAACCTCCCCTAACACCACCACACTGCGACCTGATATCCTACGTACAGAGCGCGCCAGCTTGTCTCCTAGTACTCTTGCTTGACGGACATACAAAAGCATGGCAACTTCGCCATGGCGCATGCTATTTTTGTATGGACATTTATGCAAGGAATCGACTTATTCAGCGGTGCTGGTGGCATGTCTATCGGTGCCGAACTGAGCGGTATTGACGTGGCCTACGCGGTAGAGCTTGACAAGGCAGCAGCAGCAACTTTTCGGCTGAACCATCACACAACTTGTCTTTTTGAGAAGGACATCCGCCGGGTTACAGGAGATGAATTCCTGAATCTTGATCGTCGGCAGCCTTCTATCGTGTTTGGTGGACCTCCTTGCCAAGGCTTCTCTACATCTAATCAAAAGAACAGAAATTCTGAAAATTCAAATAATTGGCTTTTCAAAGAGTATTTCAGGCTTGTCAGAAAATTATCTCCAGATTGGGTCGTTTTCGAGAACGTCAAAGGCCTTTTAGAAACTGAAAACGGCTATTTCTTGGACGAGGTATTGAAAGGTTTTAAGCGCGCGGGGTACACGACTAGCCATTTTGTACTTAACTCAGCCGACTTTGGCGTTCCCCAACGGCGCAATCGCTTGTTTATCGTAGGGTCAAAACACGGCACAGCTTTACCAATGCCCGAACATACTCATAAGAAACATGTAACTGTTGCAGAAGCTTTGGAAGATTTGCCATTGTTGAAAAACGGGGACAGCGTAGACGAGAGAGAGTATTCCAGGAAAGCACGAACCCGTTATGCAAAATTAATGCGTAGCGATCTTATCAAGTGCCATAATAATATCGTAACACGTAATTCAGAAATAATAATTAATCGATATAAGCATATACCGCAGGGCGGCAACTGGGAGAATATTCCAAAGCATTTAATGGAAAATTATACGGACGCTTCTCGATGCCATACAGGCATTTATCGACGCCTAAAAAGCGATGAGCCATCGATAGTTATCGGCAATTTCCGAAAAAACATGTTGATACACCCGGTAGAAGATCGCGGCTTATCAGTACGCGAAGCGGCACGCTTACAATCATTCCCTGACTCGTTTCGGTTTGCAGGATCTATTGGTTTTCAGCAGCAACAAGTAGGAAACGCGGTCCCTCCGCTATTAGCCAAAGCCGTGTTTGAACAAATATTAAAATTCTCCTGATGAGGTAACATTTTGGCACGTATAAATGTTGTTGCTGCAGACGAACTAATCGATAAAGAAATACAAGTCTTAGACAAAGGTTTTGTCCGATTAGTAGACTATATGGGCGGCGATGCTCGGATCGTTCAGTCGGCGCGAGTTTCCTACGGAGCTGGCACGAAAACAGTGCGAGAAGACTCAGCCCTCATCGACTACCTCTTAAGGAACGACCATACCTCACCATTCGAGCAGGTGATATTAACCTTTCATATCAAAACTCCAATTTTCATTGCTCGTCAGTGGATCAGACATCGTACCGCTCGAATAAATGAAATATCAGGGCGCTACAGCGTCATGAAAGATGATTTCTATATTCCCATCGAAGCTGACGTAAAACCTCAAAGCAGTAATAATAAACAGGGTAGGTCAGAACAAGAATTACCTGCTGAGGTAGTGCAGAATGTTCGTCAGACTTTATCTAGCGACCAGGCCTTACTTTACAAACGATATGAGTCTTATATTGAGACCGGCGTCGCGCGTGAACTGGCTCGCATTAACTTGCCCTTAAGTCTATATACCGAATTTTATTGGCAGATTGATTTACATAATCTTTTCCACTTCTTGCGCCTACGCTTGGATTCACACGCACAGAAGGAGATTAGAGATTATGCTAGGGTTCTTGCCTCTGCCGCTGAGGCAGTCGCGCCTCTTGCGTATCAAGCTTTTGAACGCCATATCGTCAAAGGTAGAAAAATTTCTGCGGAAGACGTAGAGCAGTTATTGGAATTAATCGAAAAGAGCGGCGAACCAGGGATGCAGAAATTAAAAGAAAAACTAGAAGGCAAATGACGTATGACTGGAAATTTTGACCCCTTTGAGCGTTTCGTTCAGCAGCAACTGGCCAACGCTAATGGAAATCTGCCAGATCCGAAAGTAAATTATTGGGATCAATATACGCACCTACTGTCCGGCCTACGGCAGTACGTGTATCCACACGTGAATGCTGGTCTTGCTTCGCTTTCGAAATCGCCCGGAATATACACTGACCACGGCCCTGATCATTTTGACGAAGTTGTCAGATACGCTGGACTTCTTCTCTCGACGCCTGATCGTCAAAGCTATCACGGTCTTGAACCGTATGAGTACTATCTATTGTTATGTGCGATTCGTCTTCATGACGCAGGAAACATAGGTGGTCGAGAAGCGCACGAGACGCGCGCGGCAGACGTGCTTGCGCAGTACGGTGGAAATATCGTTCATAATTCCACAGACTTCTACTTAATTTCTTCTATCGCCCAAGCTCACGGCGGCAAGCGGCTTGATGGGGACAAAGATACCATTAGCGAATTGCCTGAAGACAAATATCCCGTCGGTGGAACCACAGTTCGTCCGCGGTATGTCGCAGCACTTGTGCGGTTTGCAGACGAGATTTGTGAACACAGCAATCGCGCGTCACATCATATGATGCGAAACGATGATCTGCCCGATCATAACAAGCTATACCATTACTACGCCAAAAGTATCGTGGGCGCTGTTCCAGATAGAACAAGTAAGTCGTTTCGATTAAATCTCCAGATCGACTCAGCATATCTCAAGAACAAATACCCTACGCCAACTGCGCCGGGGCAGGAAACAGTATACAAATATTTGATTGACGAGGTGCGCGAGCGAATCATAAAACTCGATCTAGAACGGATATACTGCAATCAATTTTTAGATCCAAGCTTGCAAACCAACCGTATTGAAGTATCTATTCAGATAACTAAAGCGAAGGCAATTGCCGGCGGAGCTGTTTTGCAGCAAGGCGTATTAGCGACTTATACTTACAAGATCCCGCCTATGTATGGCTATCCAGCGAACTCCTCAGTCTGGCAGGATGACGAGTTCTTCGGCGAAAAAATTGCCGCTAAAATTCAGGAACAAACTTAATATGAACAATCCTTTTAGCGTATCCTCGCCGGAAATGATGGATGCTGCCGAAATGCGAAGGTTGTACGTTCCCCTCGCAGAGAATTTCGAGATAGACAGCGCTGGGCATATGTTCTTGCATGGCCATCGTGGCTGTGGCAAAAGCATGATGTTACGCCTGCTTGCTCCAGATTGTAAATTGATCGAAACGAACGGTACTCTTCAGTCGTTGCCTTACCTCGGAGTGTACGCAACAATCAAGTCTACCGATCTGAATATCGTTGAGTTCGAACGTATAAAAAATCAGTACGCGGGCCTAATCCTCGCAGAGCATTCGTTGAGCTTGTTCTTAGCCGCTAAAGTTCTGATGTCCTTAAGAGAGCATACCGGAACATATTTACAAAGTGAGCAAGCGCGGACTGAGCTTAACGCGTTTTTAACGAAATATGTATTCCAACGATTAAATCCCGAGGAACGTAACTCCGCACCTAATAGCGAGAGGTTAAACGACCCGCTGAAGCACGCGATGGATGCAATCGACGAGAAATATACCGAGCTCAGTGGTTATTTCCGTCAGCTGAGCCTAGCTGCTGACGAAAATAGTTACACTCCTTTTCAAGGGCGAGTTGTCGGCTATCGCGATTTCTTATTCCCGTTATGTTCATCGTTGACATCAATGAACTGCCTCCCAAACGGCCCTGTTTATGTGCTGCTAGACGATGCTGACAACCTTAACTCTCTACAGACGCAAGTTTTAAATACATGGGTTTCGTACCGCACGTCGGATAAACTTTGCTTCAAGATCTCGACCCAGCTCGGCTATAAGCATTACAGAACAACAAACGGCCAACGGATTGAGGCGCCTCACGATTTTCGTGAAGTGAACATCTCTACAATTTATACTGGCGGGTCGTCGAAAGGAGACTATCCCCGGTGGGTCGAAGACATCGTAACAAAACGTTTGAATGGCATAGGTATCCAAAGAACTGCAAGAGAGTTCTTCCCGGTTCCCGAAGCACAAGAGCAAGCGATCGAAAAAATAAAAGCGAAATATAAGGCCGATCACGCCGAGTCTGGGCGAGGCTATCGCCCAGGAGACGATGCGACACGATACGCCAGACCGGATTACATCAAAAGCTTACTTGGAACATCAAAACAGGGAAGCAAGTATCTATATGCTGGTTTTGATCAACTCGTCCATATTTCGTCCGGAATCGTTCGCTATTTTCTAGACGACGCAGCATCGATGTATGCGGCAGAGATGAAGCAAGCTCAGGTGAAAAATAATGGTGCGACTCCACCAGCAATTCAATGCATAAGTCCCTCTATCCAAGACGAGATCACACGAAACAGCGCTGATGCTCTTATGATGGATACCTTAGACAGACTTGAAGAAGAAGCAGAGTTGGAGGTCAACGCGTCGCAAAGTAAGCTGCTATTTCGTCAGTTGCGAAACCTAATCTTAGGATTAGGTGGAATTTTCTTAGAAATTCTTCTTTCGGACCGTTCGGAACGTAGAGTGTTTTCTATCGCATTAAGCGACACCCCTAGTGATGAAGTAGCGGCGGTATTGAAGCTTGCGGTACGTCACGGCTATCTTTATGACGGTGCCATTGGTAGCAAAGATGGGCGTTGGAGAACACGGAAATACGTCATGACCCGTAGGCTCGCTCCGCATTTTAAACTTGATCCAGCCGGCTTCGCAGGATATTTGTTTGTAACATCTGACTTGCTAGCAACAGCTATTCATAACCCTCGCAAAGCGATAAACAATTTCGTTTCTCAAAGACTTGGAACTGTCATTGATGAACAGCAGCTTACTTTGGAGCTTGATCAATGAACGAAAAGATTAAACTTGCTGACGTTGCCGCTCGAACAGGCGAAGTAGGCCTATTTATAACAACTGTTAGCTTTGAAAGTAGATGCAAATCGCTGTTCTTTGCCTTAAATAAAAACATCCGAAAAAGGCTGTTTTTCATCAATAAGGATGCAAGCTCTGCAAGCAATCGAAATTTAGAGGAAATGATCAGCGTTGATGTAGAAAATAGTCAAACAATTTCGCTCGATTTAGATCATCCAACTAGCAATGCGGATACGTTTCAATCAGTTCAATCGCTCATCGAAGAAGCACCTTCGGGAAAGATTTTTATTGATATAACGACGTTCACCCATGAACAGCTATTGATTCTGATGCATGTGCTTTCAAAAACCAAAATCACAAGAGAGATTATTTTCGGCTACACCGGCGCGGAGAGATATAGTACGAACACAACGCCCGAAAATGTCTGGCTCACAAAAGGGGTTGCCCAAGTACGTACAGTGCTTGGATATCCAGGCAAGTTTCTTCCATCCCGCCGACTTCACCTGGTCGTTCTAGTTGGTTTCGAGGTTGAGCGTGCGCGAATACTGATTGAACAGTTCGAGCCAACTATATTGTCATTAGGAATTGGTGGAAGGGCACACTCGGTGTCTTCCGAACACCATAAGACTAATCAGCGGTTTTTTGATGAACTAATTAGTTTTGTCGAACTTCGTAAGAGCGTTTTTTCACAAGTTCACACGTTTGAATTCTCACCAGTTGATGCAACGGCTACTAAACAATCGATACTCCAACATTGTCAGCAATTCGAGGCGAATAATACAGTTATCTGCCCAATGAATACCAAAATATCGACACTTGGAGCTGGCCTCGCCGCTATGGAGAATCAAAATCTGCAGATCTCATATTCACGCGCCATTACATATAATGAGCTAGGCTACTCGGAGCCTGCCGATAGTGCTACCATTTTTAACGCAGAGTTCTAGACTTTCGCTATGTGATCACTTTCTAGGCCGCAGAGTTCTTTTTGCGAGCTCTGCGCGCAGTTCTTGATTATGCAGTTGTTGCCGCTTCAGTTCCTCACTGAGTTCCAAAACTATGTACTGTAAGGCCTTTACTCTTTGACGGAGGACGTCAAGTTCGCTAATTACAGTAGGTGTAGGATTGAAGGACTCTAGAGACCTGCGCACGCGACGCCCCTCAAGCCCTTCCAAAAAGTCTTTATGGTTCGAATAGATGTTAGCACGGCTGACTCCTGCAATTCGACACAGCTCTGCTATTGATACTCGCCCGATGTCACCGTTAGCGCGCAAGAAGGTAACTGCCGAGTCAAGTCGCTCTCGAACTGAATTTTTAGTTGCGTTAACCACCATTAGTGTCTCCTCCCCTGCGAATTAATCTCGTAAGAATGAGTCTACTCTTCTGCATTTGATCTTCGACTAATCGTCTAGTCTGTGCTGAGATGCTTTTGTGCTGCAAGAAGTCCTCGGCGTCCGAAACGCGCCGTTCCCACCACGGAATATGGCGGTCTGTAACAGCGAAATTTGAACATGACGCGCAGATAGTGGGCGCTCTTTGAACAAGATCTGGGCCAGATTGGTTTCCACCACAAAGGCTAAGATCCCTCGCATAGACACAAAATCCCCAGTCACAGGGAGCAAGGATAACTCCTCCCTTTATCATGCGATCTACAAGCGATTCGAGGCTAATTTTTCCTTTAAATATTTCACTTGCCTGATCGTTACGTAAATCAGCAAGCCTCTCACCAGCCTTACCTCCCAAGTTATCTGATGATAGAAGCTCTAAGAGTCCGCGCCTAAGCTCAACTGCATCCTCTTCGTGAATAAGCTCTTCTAAATTGAAATCGTTCCCAACATACTGGCTATCTAACGTAGCGGCATAAATATGTCCGTAGTGATGAGCGATAGATTCGAGCGAGGACTTATCCCGGAGAACAACAAATTTCGCGAATGTTTTTCGCGCCCGGTGTGGGTGAAATTGCTTAGAAAGGTTGGGATCAGCAGTGTAGATTCTATGAATGGTCTGTTTAAGCAGATATGCCGCCGAACCAGTACCAAGTGGGCGTGGCTTTAACTTCCCGGTAATTTGAGATGTCCTCCAAATCCGCGCTAAGAATAAATGATCAACCTTGTAGAGTTCGCGAATATTTCTAAAAATCTTTTCAAGTAGTTGGACAAACTCAACAACAACTCCTGGCACCACCCATAGCCGTTCTACCCCACCTTTTTTCGCAGCAATTCCGCGTAGATACCAAAATCGCTTTCCGTTTGAATGTAACCGCTGAACAAGACAATCTGATCTAAGCGAAAGCGCTTCTGAAATTCGCATGCCCGAGAAAAAAAGTATAACGATTAAACATACTCCAACGAATTCTTTAAACACGTCGCTAATGTCCATTGGCACGCCTCGTTCCGTATAGGTGCCATATGTCACGTCCGATGCACCAGCGTACTCTAGCTCGGCATCTTTCACTAATACCTCAATGCTAGCGCGTCGCTGCCAACTGGTTTTCCCTACTAGGCCTCTTGAACCGTGCCAGAGTTTGAGTGCTGTTTCTTCAAGCGATAGACGATTGTCCATACGTCCGCACGCCGTACGAAGCAAACTAACTGCTGTGGAAATTTCTATAGGCATCCACCGTTGTCGTGGTCTCGCTGACAACATGATGTCATCAAATTCAATACTTCTAGAGGCGTCAAATCTGATAGGAGAGTCATAGTTTCCTCGAAAGCTCCACATCAATGAAAGCATTGTTATGTAGCTCTTCGTTACACTCTTCGATACACTTTGTTTGGCATCGTTATCGTGGTGAATCGTACTGTTCCTTGATAGAAGAAATTCATTTAAGTTACTCTGTGACAGGGAGCTAAAACGCCAAACTTTCTGTGAAATCATCCATAGAGTAAACGTTTTCAACCTAGTGAACATAATACGCACAGTTGAAGGGCTTATTCTCTTCCTGCCCCCTTCCATATAAGAAACCCACTGAGAAAAAAACTGACGAGCGCTTTTTCGCAAATATTCCCGCTGGTGCTTTGTCCCGACTCCGACCGGAAGAAACTGCAGCCAGCTTATAATTAGATAATCGTCTCTATATAGCGGGTGGGAAGCTAAGACCCATTTCTTCGGTCCAAGTTTTCGAACACTTAATAAATTAGACATCTTCACTCCAATTTTGGAAAAGGACGTTGTTTAGCCAAATCATTAGCGGCGTCTAGGACTTGTTTGCTTACAGCTGGCAAAAGCTTTGTTTCGATTACATCAAGCGTCGGCTTATACAGCGCATCAAATCGATCAAGCCAATTTTCCTGTTGAGCACGTTGGTTTGTATCGATTAATGCATCTCGAGAACGTAGTAAAGCCGCTACAACATCTATCCGATCTAGCGGCACCAGTGCGCCTGGACATCCAGCGCATCGGTTGAAATGGTCGCATGGCCCATCGGTGTTCTTTGTCGTACCGAATCCAGTCATCGGATCAGTGCATAAAAAACCAAAAACAGTATCTACAGGAGCAATCGCAATCTTCTTTCGGATTGGCGATCTTTCAGTACTTGGCAGATTCGGCGTAACTGCGTACGAAAGTGCACTTTGGTTCTCTGCAATAATTTGATCATGCTGTTCGCTCCGATCATTTAGATCGGTATAGCGTACTGTTGCGGAAACTGAACGGTGATTTAGCTTGTTTTTTGCGTGTAAAATCGAGCCGCCCGCTTTATGGTGTAGCACGGCGGCTGTTTTTCTCAGTTGTACGAACTTGAAAACTGGAAGACTGTGACGCTCTTGAAAGTCCGCGAGCGCAGCCAACCACGACCCTTCACTAGGGATGCCAACGCGGCCACTGTTGTAACAGATAAATAGTTTGGTTTTGTCAGCGCCGGGGAATTCAACAAGGGGGTCGTTTAGTCTTAGGAGTGTTCTGATCAAACTAGGCGCTGCGCTTGCCTTCTGCGCTGAGAAATCTGCCTGTTGAGTCCTATTACTTCGAGGCTTATCCCAATTGACCAGTTCCCTATCCTCCCTCAGATAGTTTGGTCTTATGCAGTCGCGCCTCATGTTTTTTACTGCTAACGGATTACCTGCTAATTGGAATTGAATTGCAATAAAGAATGGCAATAGATCACGCCGCGTTGGATAAATTGTCCTGACCAGTTTTCGTACGCCGCCGGCGTCCAGAACGCGCCGGATCAGATTATTTGAGCGCATTATTATTGCTTCCTGCGTCGGAAACCATCCTTTATTTGAATCGAGTAACTCGGCAATCAATAAGCTTCTTGGGGTTATACGTGCTGCAAGTTCCTCCCGCCCATTCCCTATTCTCTCAGAAATCTCGCTTATCTCCGCTAACGCGCAGGTCATGATTTTTTTAGATATCTCGCTGCTGAGCGCACTTAATGCTTTTGCCGGTTCACTGGCGAAGAATCTATGATCATAAATTACTTGCCCTGTAAACATTTGAGGGTAGTTTCGATCACACCATCTTATTAGGTTTTTAATTGTATTCCATGCCGCCTGCATGTAGTTCCGAGAGTAACTTTGGGGAGCCAACCACTCGTAGATTCCTGGCAATATGTTATTAGGCAGTCGAGTCTGATGGCTTTCCCCTGTCGAATTCAGGTATCTAGCAATCATCCTCACATGAATCCATATTCTATTCTGTGAAACTATCGCTGTGTGTCCGTAGAGAGACTCTTGTGCTTCGAGCATGAGAATTGCGATTTCGTGACTTATGCCTAAATCGAATGACCTGTCATCGAACTGTACAGGCGTAGGCGCCGTTTTAGCTGTACGCAGCATTAGAAGTCTCCATATAAAAAGCCTAATGCATCTTCAACTGCCGGAGAAATAATTTGCATGGTCCGAAGGTAAATATCCGTTGTCTCGATTGATGCGTGGCCCATCATTGATTGCAATATTTTCAGGGGATTTATTGCTGCACCTTTAGCAGCGCGATCTTCTAGTATTTGCAGAACCGTCACTGCAAACGTATGTCTTAGCATGTGAAGATGGGACTTCGCGCCAATTTCTTTACAAGCTCGAGCGTATGCTTTTGTGAACGAAGTTTTGCTAACTGGTCGCCCAAGCGCATTTATAAATAGGTATTGTTCACCGTCATCGTTTTGCTTGACGCGTTCACTGTTGATGTACCAAATTGATTCATCGATAAGTTCTCTTACGACGAAAATCTTTTGGATTCGCCCGCCTTTCCGAATGACATTTAGTTCCCCCAGCTTCCTCGAGGAACCTGTGCTGACGGCGGTTTCAATATCTTTTACGGTTAACCTACAAATCTCGGATCGCCTCATTCCAGTCGATACTGCCCAGCGGATCATGAGATCATATGGTCTCCCCAAGTTGAAATACAGCTGTTTCAACTGCGGTCTTGATATTTGTGACGGACTCGTTGTACTGGTTTTCGGAAGTGCAATTTGCACCTCATTTCTTGCGAATCGGCTTGAGCCTTGATATTTTTGCACCGGGGAGCTTGCGGTTATGAGTTGCTCGCCAAGCGGAGTAATTAGTGATTTATAACGCGCGCCCCATTTCAAGAATCGCAAGATCGTTCCCACGCGGAGATTTACAGTAGCGGGAGACAACCCTAATCCCCTTGGAGCTTTCATGCACAAAATGTTTCTGTATTCTTGGATGTCGATTTCGCGCGTTATATGTATGTCTCTACAATTTTGGTTCAGATAGTTCATCCATGCGACGAGAGACTCGGCATAGGCACGGCACGTGTCTCCCTCGACACTTCTGCTGCGCTGTGCACAGTAACAAAGAAAGGACGTTGCTGTTTCATTTAGGCGGCCGGATTTGTCTGCGATCACGTAAATGCGGTTCAGATTTCGGTGCCGTTGTGGAATGCTTTCCTCCACAATGCCGAGCTTACGTAGCTCTATGTGGACGCTATCTATCAGCGTTTCTGGAGAGAGCGCAACTATGTGGAAGTCGGGCTTCATCGTTTCCTCTCTATGCGATAGCGCAAATCTACAGGTGCTAGCACGTACTGTCAGCAGACAGACAAGAAAGAGTACCTAATGCCCGAGTTCGAGCGCCGCGTGCTGGAAGTGCTGCGCGAACCGCTGGAATCCGGATCGATCACGATCTCGCGCGCGGCCCACCAGGCCGATTTTCCGGCGCGCTTCCAGCTGATCGCGGCGATGAATCCCTGTCCCTGCGGCTGGCTGGGCCACGCCAGCGGAAAGTGCCGCTGCACGCCGGACGCCGTGCTGCGCTACCAGGGCCGCATTTCTGGGCCGCTGCTCGACCGCATCGACATCCAGCTGCCGGTGGCGGCCATGGCGCCGGATAGCATGGGCGCGCAGGCCGATGGCGAACCGAGCGCGAGCATCGCGCAGCGGGTGGCGCGCGCCCATGCGCGCCAGCTCGCGCGCCAGGGGCGACCCAACAGCCAGCTGGGGCCGGGCGCGATCGACCGTCATTGCGCGCCCGACGATGCCGGGCGCCGGCTGCTGCACGATGCCGCCCGGCACCTGCACTGGTCGGCGCGGGCCTACCACCGCGTGCTCAAGGTGGCGCGCACGATCGCCGACCTGGCGGACGTGGACGACGTGCGGTCGAAGCACGTGGCCGAGGCGATCGGATACCGGCGCGCGTTGCGCGACGATTGATCCGTCTGCGCCTTGGCCTAGACCGCCTGCTCGCGCGCCGCGCGCTTGATCGCCTGCGGCGGCTGGCCGAAGGCGCGCAGGAACGCGCGCCGCATGCGCTCGGGGTCGGCGAAGCCCGTCTCGCGGGCGACCACGTCGATCGAGTGGTTGCTGGTCTCGATCATGGCGCGCGCCGCCTCGACCCGCAGCACCTCGATCGCGCGCGCCGGCGATTGCCCGGTCTCGAGGCGGAAGCTGCGGCTGAACTGGCGCGTGCTGAGGTTGGCCGCCTCGGCCAGCTCGTCGACTGACAGCGGCCGCCGCAGGTGGCTCTTGGCGTAGGTGAGCGCCTGCTGGATGCGGTCCGATTTCGGCTCCAGCTCGAGCAGGGCCGAGAACTGCGACTGGCCGCCGCTGCGGCGGTGGTAGACCACCATATGGCGCGCGATGTGCTTCGACGCGTCCTTGCCCAGGTCTTCCTCCACCATCGCCAGGCACAGGTCGATGCAGGCGGTCATGCCGGCCGAGGTCCACACGCGGCCGTCGTTGATGTAGATGCGGTCTTCCTCGATGCGCGACTTTGGACAGGCGCGCTGCAGGTCGCGCGCCAGGGCCCAGTGGGTAGTGGCGCGGCGGCCGTCGATCAGGCCGGCCTCGGCCAGGATGAAGGCGCCGGTGCAGATGCTGGCGGTGCGGCGCGAGGCCGCGCTGGCTTCGCGCAGGAAGTTCAGGAAGGGCGCGCTCGACTTGAAGCCGACCGGGGTCATGATGCCGGCCACGATCAGGGTGTCGTAGTCGCGCCGGTCGAAAGCTTCGGTGAACACGCCGACGCCGGACGAGCTGGAGAGCACGCCGCCGTGCTCCGACAGCATGGTCATGTCATAGAACGGCCCGCCGTCGAGACCGTTGGCGATCTCGAACACGGTGGTGGCCATCAGGTCGAGCGCCTGGAAGCCGGGCGGGAACAGGAATCCGATTCTGCGTTTCATGATGATCCTGGAATGCGCAATAGAGAAAATAATACGCCAAGACGCGCCGGGCGGGCCGAAGTCCTCCATCTTTCGGTGGAGGCCGGGTCGCAGAACGTTCCAGCCGGGACCGATGCATACCCGTGATTCAGGACATCCGGACACGCCGCCATGTCCAGAGAATACCGTGGCCGCCCTCCCCCAAAAACGGCAAGGGAGGTAGCCGCTGCTGCTACTATCGTGCCATGCACCCCGCTATTGACCCATCCATGCGACCACCGAATCCGTTCCGCATGCGCTTGCGCTTCCTCGTCCCGGCCATGCTGGCGGCCAGCCTGCTGGCCGGCTGCAATCCCACCTATAACTGGCGCGAGCACACGAGCCAGGAAGGCCGCTACAAGATCCTGTTCCCGGCCAAGCCGGCCACCTTCACGCGCGCGGTGGACCTCGACGGCCTGCGGGTGGAGATGACCATGACGGCGGCCGAGGTCGACGGCGCCACCTTCGCCGTCGGCGCCGCCACGGCGCCCGATGCAGCGCGCGCCCGCGCCGCGCTGCCGGCGATGCGCCTGGCCCTGCTGCGCAATATCGGCGCCGGCGCGGAGGCGGCGCCGGCGCCGGTGGCCCGGGACGGCCTGCGCGTGCAAGCGACAGGCGCCGCCAACGGCAAGCCGATGCGCCTGCATGGCCGCTTCGAGGCGCGCGGCGAGCGCTTCTACCAGGTCATCGTGCTCGGACCGGCGAATGCGACGCCGCCCGAGCAGGTCGACCAGTTCCTGTCCTCGTTCGCGCCCCTGTGAGGCTTTCATGAATGCGCAACCACCCGCCCTGCGCCTGGCCGGCCTGCGCAAGGATTTCGGCCGTCCCGCCGTCGATGGCCTCGACCTGGTCGTGCGGCGCGGCGAGTTCTATGCCCTGCTCGGCCCGAACGGCGCCGGCAAGACCACCACGCTGCGGCTGGTGAGCGGCCTGCTGGCGCCGGACGCCGGCAGCATCGAGGTGCTCGGCATCGACCTGGCCGACGCGCCGGCGGCGGCCAAGGCCAGGATGGCCTACCTGCCGGACGAGCCGATGTTGTACGGGAAGCTCAAGCCTTTCGAGTACCTGGAATTCGTGGCCGGGCTGTGGGGCGTGCGCGCCGACCAGGCCGAGCCGCGCGCGCGTGAGCTGCTCGACTGGCTCGACCTGAGCCGGCATGCGCACGAGCTGACCGAAGGGTTCTCGCGCGGGATGAAGCAGAAGCTGGCGCTGGCCGGGGCCTTGATCCACGAACCTGAACTCCTGATCCTCGACGAGCCGCTCACCGGCCTGGATGCGGCGGCGGCGCGCCAGGTGAAGGACTTGCTGCTGGCCCACGTGGCCAAGGGCGGCACGGTGATCCTGACCACGCACATCCTCGAAGTGGCGGAGCGGCTGGCGCAGCGCATCGGGATCATCCGCCAGGGGCGCCTGATCGCCGAGGGCACGCTGGACGAGCTGCGCGCGCGCACCCGGGGCGGCAGCCTGGAAGACGTGTTCCTGCAGCTGACGGCCACGCCATGAGGGCGGCGCCGGGCAGCGTCGGCTGGCTGCTGCGGCATGAGCTGCGGCTGGCCTGGTTCAATGCCTCGGGCGCCGGCAAGCGGCGGCCCGGCAATGCGGCGATCGGCCTGGCGCTGCTCGGCTGGGCCGCCCTGCACCTGCTGGGATGGGTGACGGTGCAACGGCTGGCCGGCGTGGCGGGCGACGATCCGCGCATCCTGTTCGTCATCTCGGCCGTGCTGGCAGGCGGCGCGGCCTTGATGCTGTCGTCGGCGATCAAGTCGAGCGTCCTGGTGCTGTTCGAGCGCAGTGATCTCGACTTGCTGCTGTCGTCGCCCCTGCCCTCGTACAGCATCTTCAGCGTGCGCCTGGCCGGCGTGGCGGCCAGCACCGCCGCCGTGTACCTGTTCTTCCTGGCGCCGTTCGCCCATGCCGGCCTGCTGCAGGGGCAGTGGCCCTGGCTCGGCGTCTATCCGGGCGTGATCTCGGTGGCGGCGCTGTGCAGCTGCGCGGCGATGCTGCTCACGCTCGGCCTGGTGCGCGTGCTCGGCGCGCGCCGTACCCGCGTGGTGGCGCAGGTGATCGGAGCGCTGGCTGGGGCGCTGTTCGTCATCGCATCCCAGCTGCACTCGCTCTCGTCCAGGGAGTCGCAAGGCCGCGTGCGCGAGATGCTGGACGGCCTGTTGCGCCAGGATGGCATGGGTGATCACCCTTTGCTGCTGCCGGCGCGCGCCATGCTCGGTGAGCCGCTGCCGATGCTGCTGCTGGCCGCGCTGGCTGCTGTCGTGTTCGTGCTGACCGCGCGGCGCACCCACCGCTTTTTCGCGCATGGCCTGCAACTGGCGGCATCGGCGGCGCGCGCGGGCACGGCGCCCACGGCGCCGCTGCGCCCCCGCTTCGGGCGCAGTCTGTTCTCGACCGTCGTCGTCAAGGAGTGGCGCCTGATCGTGCGCGATCCACATCTGCTGTCGCAGGTGCTGCTGCAGCTGCTGTTCCTGCTGCCGCTGTTCTTCCTCATCTTCCAGCGGTCTGACGTGCAGGTGCAGGCGTTGGGCGCCGGACTGGCGCTGCTGTGCGGCTCGCTGACCGGCGCGCTGGCCTGGATCGCGCTGTCGGCCGAGGATGCGCCGGACCTGCTGCTGGTGTCGCCCGCGTCGCTGTCCACGGTGCGGCGCGCAAAACTGGCGGCGGCCATCATGCCGGTGCTGGCGCTGGTGGCTGTTCCGCTGCTGTGGCTGACCGTGCGTATGCCCGCCACAGGGCTGATCGTCTGTTTTGTAGTGGGCGGCGCCGTGCTGGGCGCCGGGCTGATCGTGTTCTGGTGCGGCCGGCCTGACGTGCGCAGCAACTTCAAGGGCCGCGGCAAGGGCGGCGTGGTGATGAACATGCTCGAGATGTTCAACAGCCTCGCCTGGGGCGCGCTGGGCTGGTTCCTGGCCGGGACGACGCGCTCGCCCTTGTCGGATACGAGCGCGCTGGCGGTGACGGGGAGCGGTGCGCTGGCCGTCGTGGTGCTCGGGGCCGCTTGGGTCCTGAGGGTGAAACGTGCCTGAGTTGTGCGAGCGCGCGCACTGTGCGCCTGCGTCAGTCGTGCTATCGTTTAGACACTAACAATACCAAGAGATAGCCATGTTGATTACCTTTAAATGCAGATCCTACCCAGAGGTCTTGATGTACCAGGAGCATGCCAAGCGCATCCTCGACCTGTTGCACAAGGAACCGGAACGCGGTGTCATCACCGCGGCAGAAGCGGAACGCGTGATCCCTCTGCTCGAGGCCGAGATCGAAGAGAGTCGCAAGCACCAGGCGACCGATCAGGTGGCGCAAGACGTCCAGGCGCACCATCGCGATGAAGACGACCACGACCATCAGCCGATCGAAGTGGTCACCTTCTCGGCACGGATGTATCCGCTGCTGGAAATGATGCGATCTGCGCGGGACAACAAGACCGATATCTTGTGGGGTGTTTGAGCTTCGCTTGATTCCAGGCTGGTTGAACGCGCCGGCAGCGCAGCTGCCAACCCTGTATTCGGATCAGCACCTGCCGTAGGGTTGGCGGCTCTGCCGCCGACGCGTTCGCCAGATGCATGCATTCCCGATCGTTAAACCAGATCCAGACGGCTTTCCAAGGCCGGAAAGCAAAAAAGCCCACTCAGTTCAACTGAGCGGGCTTTTTCTATATAACTAGCCTGACGATAACCTACTTTCACACTGGTTGCAGCACTATCATCGGCGCAAAGTCGTTTCACGGTCCTGTTCGGGATGGGAAGGGG